>JAWVDY010000167.1:0-3121 GCA_033856995.1 Gaiellaceae bacterium | reverse complement strand
ACGAGCAGCCTCCGATCAGTCAGACGGGGTAGTCGGGCCATTTGCCACGTTGACGATGTCATAGCCCGTGCAGCCAGGGAGTGCAGTACGAGCCGCGTGGTCAGCGCAGGTCTTTGTTCGACTCCATGTCGAACCACATCGCGAACAGGGTGAACTGACTGCCCGAGATGAGGAGCAAGGCGACGAGGACGATCGTGGCCGGCGTGATCGGGTGGCCCATGATCCGATACACGGTCTCGAGGATGCCGAGCGCGAGGCCGGCGAGCATCATCAGGAAGCCGAGGAAGTAGAAGAAGACGAGCGGGTGGAAGTCACGGATCACGTACTTCTCGCGCATCCGCCAGAAGAAGCCCTTCCACAGAAGCCACGAGATGCGCGGGACCACACGCCGGATCTTGATCCCCGACCGCTCGCCGACCCCGTAGATCGGCCGTGACGGGAAGTCGCGAACGCGCGCGTTCCACACGTTCAGGTGCACGAGCATGTCGTTCGGGAACCCGTACGACGTGTAGATCCGATCGAGGTCGAGCAGCTGGAGCATCCGCAGGGAGAGCACCGTGTAACCGGCCTGCGAGTCCGCGACGTGCCAGTACCCCGACGAGATCTTCGTCAACAGGCTGAGGACCGCGTTGCCGAGATAGCGGGTGTGCGGGATCAGCTTCCAGGCGCTGCCGGTGAAGAGCCTGTTCGCCTTCGCGTAGTCGAGCTCGCCGCGGACGACCGGCAGCGCGAGCTCCTCCAGCTCGTCCGGATCCATCTGGTTGTCGCCGGCCATCACCGCGACGGCATCCATCCGCTCGGCGAGCGCGCGCTTGTAGCCCGTGACGATGGCGGCGCCCACGCCCCGGTTGCTCTCGTGCACGATCACCTCGACGCGTGGGTCGGCGACCGAGCGCGCACGGTCCGCGGTGGCGTCGCTCGACGCGTCGTCGACGACGAAGATCCGGTCGACGAAGCCGGGGATGCCCTCCACCGTCGCCGCGACGAGGCCCTCCTCGTCGTGTGCCGGGACGACCACGGCCACGGTCTTGCCTGCGAGCATGCCGCGATCGTACGGCTCGAACCGGCTACGCGGGGCGTGCGCGGCGGCCGTCGGCGAGGATCGCCGCGGCCGCGCCGAGGATCAGCCCGATCAGCGCGCCGACGAGCAGGGAGCTCGAACGCGAGTGCGCAGACGCCTTGACCGCGCGGGCGGGCTCGATCACCTTCGCGCTCTCGACCTCCTTCGCGAATGCCAACTGCTGCTGCAGTGCCTCCTGCTGGGCGATCAGGTTCCCGAGCCGCGTCTCCGCGTTGTCCTCCTGGCTGACGATCAGGAGCTGCTGGAGCGGATCGAGGTTCTTCGCCGCCCTCTCCGCCCGGATGGTGATGCTCAGGCGTTTGTTGACCGAGGCAATCTGCCGGTTCACCTGGTCGAAGGTCGTCTGGAACGTCCGGATCTTCACGCCGACGTACGAGGCCGTCGTCTGGTCGACGACGATCTTCGCGAGCGCGTTGGCCGCCGCCGCGACCGTCGCCGGGCGCGTCCCCGTCACGGTGAGCGAGATGAGCGGCGTCGCGCGAGCCGCGCCCGCTCCCGTCACCGCGCCGACCTGCGCGACCGACACGTGACCGCGGAGAGCCGAGGGGCGCATGTCGGCGCGGGTTGCGGCCTGTGCCTGCGCGGCTGCCGAGGTGACGATCTGCGAGACCGCTCGCGGGTTCGTCCCGAAGCCGTTGACGAGCGCTCCGCCCGGCGACGTCGGCTGGCCGAGGGAGATGAGCGCAGACGCCTTGTAGTTGGCGCCGCCCCGGAACGAGTAGAGCACCCCGGCGACCGCGCCGAGCACGAGCCCTGCCACGGGCAGCCACCAGAGGGCCACCACGGCGCGGCGCCAGCGAGCCAGGTCGACCTCCCGCTCTGCATCCACGTCGGGTTGGCGGCGGGCCGTCATCCGGCGGCGAGCTTAGCCGACGCCCATTCCCACTGGCGCGCGAGGCCTTCCTCGAGGGAGACCTTCGGTTCCCAGCCGAGCTCGTGTCGGATGCGGGTCGTGTCGGCCTGCGTACGCCGCTGGTCCCCCGCCACCGGCGGGTGACGGCGCTGCTCGAGCACGCGGCCCGAGATGCGCTCGAGCAGTGCGATCGCCTCGTTCATCGAGGCCTCGAGCGCGCCGCCGACGTTGTATGTCCCGCTCCCGCCGGTCATGGCGAGGATCGTGCCGTCGACGATGTCGCCGACGTACGTCCAGCCGCGCGACTGCCCGCCGTCGCCATGGAGGTCGAAGGGCCTCCCTTCGGCGAGCGCGACGACGATGCGCGTGAACGCCATGTCGGGTCGCTGGCGGGGGCCGAAGGCGTTGAAGTAGCGCAGCACGACACAGTCGAGCCCGAACTCCCGCGCGTGCGCCTCCGCCAGGTGCTCGCAGCCGAGCTTGGTGATGCCGTACGGCGAGATCGGGTGCGGCGCCGTGTCCTCGGGCGTCGGGTAACGCTCCGCGGCACCGTAGATCGACGACGAGGACGCGAAGACCACCTTCACGCCGTCGCGCGCGGCTGCCTCGAACACCCGTTGCGACGCGAGGAGGTTGCGGCGGAGGTAGAGCGGAAACACGTCGCCGAAGCTGCGCACACCGGGCTGGCCCGCCAGATGGAAGACGCCGTCGAAGCCGCCGAAGTCGAGCGCGTCCTCGGCCAGGTCGAGCCGCTGGATGTCGAGCCCGCGCGCGTTCTCCTCCTTCAGCTCGACGTCGTAGTAGTCGGTGAAGCAGTCGATGCCCTGGACGTCGTGGCCGGCGGCGGCCAGCGCCTGCGCAAGGTGCGACCCGATGAACCCGGCGGCTCCGGTGACGAGGTAGCGCACCGGGAGAACCTAGCTGGCGGCCCCGCTTCGGAACCTGGTTCGACCCTCCGCGCACCTCCGCCGGCCCAGAGCCGAAACCAGGTTCCCGAGCTTCGAACCTCCGCGACGGTCGGAACCTGGTTCGACCCTCCGCGCACCTCCGCCGGCCGGCAGCCGAAACCAGGTTCCCGAGCTTCGACCCGCCGCGACAGTCGGAACCTGGTTCGACCTGCGTCACCCGCCGCCGCCCGCAGCCGAAACCAGGTTCCCGAGCTTCGACCCGCCGCGGGCTCCCGAGAA
>JAWVDY010000166.1:0-9171 GCA_033856995.1 Gaiellaceae bacterium | reverse complement strand
AGCCGTGCTCCTGCTCGAGCTCCTCGGTCAGCTCCGGGTCGAGCCACTTGTCCTTGCCGACCTGTCGGCGTAGGTCCTCCTGCGCCTCGCAGATCTTCACGATCTCGCGGTGTGCGAGCTCGAAGGCCTCGAGCATCGTCGCCTCGGGGACCTCGTCGGCGCCGGCCTCGATCATCGTCAGCGCGTCCTTGCTGCCGACGACGATCAGGTCGAGCTTGCTCTCGTCGCTCTCCACCACCGGCAGCGGCGGGTTGACGACGAACTCGCCGTCGACCTGGCCGATCCGGACGGCCCCGACCGGACCCATGAACGGCAGCGGCGAGACCATCAGCGCCGCGGAGGCGCCGTTGATGCAGAGGATGTCGTGGGCCGTGATGAGGTCAGCCGACAGCGTCGTGCAGACCACGTGCACCTCGTTCTTGTAGCCCTTCGGCCAGAGCGGCCGGATCGGGCGGTCGATCATCCGCGCGGTTAGGGTCGCTCGCTCGCTCGCCCTTCCCTCGCGCTTGAAGAAGCCGCCGGGGATCTTCCCGGCCGCGTACATCCGCTCCTCCACGTCCACCGTGAGCGGGAAGAAGTCCGCACCTTCGCGGGCCTCCATCCTCCCCGTCGCGGCTGCGAGCACCATCGTGTCGCCGGCGCGGACGACGACTGCGCCGTCGGCCTGCTTTGCGATCTTGCCCGACTCGAAGGTCAGCTCCTGGTCGCCGACGGTGACAGACACCGTTGCGACGCGGGGCTCAGTAGTTGTTGCCATGTGGGTTCCTCCACGTTCCGTGGAGAGTGGAGGTTTGAGCCAGGCCTACGGCCTATCGAAGTCCCGAGACCTCGCTCAAACTTCCACCCTCCGGCTTGGGTTGGGTTCGTTGGCTCGGCCTACCTCCTCAGGCCGAGCTCCTGGATGAGGGCGCGGTAGCCCTCGAGATTGCGCTTCTGCAGGTACTGCAGCAGCCGGCGGCGCCGGCCGACGAGCTTGAGCAGGCCGCGCCGCGAATAGTGGTCTTTGGGGTGCGAGCGCAGATGCTCGGTGAGCTCGTTGATGCGGGCCGTGAGCAAGGCGATCTGAACTTCCGCGGAGCCCGTGTCCTCCTGGCTCTGGCCGTGCTTGCCGACGATCTCCTGCTTAGCTTCCTTGGTGAGAGTCACGTGTCCTCCTTCTGCTGCGACTCCGCCGTCCAAGTCCGCCGCGAGGAAGCACACGCGAACGGCCGAGACTGCGGTCTGGCGGGAAGGGTAGCAACGAGTCGGTTCCCGCGCCCGCTGCGGGATCCGGCGCCTTTCAGGCCCGGAGGCCAGCGCACGCATGGTGACGGGAGCGAGACGAAACCGTCACGATCCGTCCCAGTGAACGCGGCGATGGCAGCCGGGCACCCGGCGACGGTCGAGGCAGGCGCAGAGATCCTCGCGGCCGGCGGCTCGGCGGCGGATGCGGCGGTGGCCGCCTCGCTCGCGTCCTGCGTCGCGGAGACCGTGATGACCGGGCTCCTGGGCGGCGGCCACGCGATCCACTACGAGGCGTCGACCGGACTGGCGCGGAACCTCGACTGCTTCGTCGCGGTGCCCGGCCTCGGCGCCGGGGAGCAGTCGGACGTCGAGCTGCTCGAGCTCGAGGTTCCGTTCGGCGCTGAGCTGGTCCACTACGCAGTCGGAATCGCTTCCTGCGGGGTTCCGGGCCTGCCTGCCGGGCTGGGCGCGCTGCACCGCGAGCACGGTCGGCTCCCCTGGGCTCACCTCGCCGAGCCGGCGCTGCGACTCGCCCGTGACGGTGTCGAGTTCCCGCCTGCGCATGCCTCCTGCCTCGCGATGCTCGCGCCCGTGATGACGATGAACGAGGGTGCTCGCATCTACGCGCCGGGCGGCGAGCTCCTGCGCGCCGGCGACTCTCTGCAGCAGCCGGGGCTCGTGGACGCGCTCGAGCTGCTCGTCCACGAAGGGCCGGAGAGCCTGTACACGGGCAGCCTGGCCGAGGCGCTCCTCGCGCTGATCGACGAGCGGGGCGGGCTGGTGACGCCGAACGACCTTCGAGCCTACGAGGCGCAGTGGAGCGAGCCTGTCGACGTCGAGTACCTGGGTACCAGCGTGTTGACCCGCGCCGGGCTCCGGCGCCTGGACGCAGCGCTCGCGGCGCTACCGCGGCTGCGCGGGCTCACGCCGGGAGAGCGCGCGGTCACGCTCGCCCGGTCATTGGAGCGGCCCGACGCCTCCGGCGAGACGACGAACATCGCGGTCGTCGATGCGGAGGGCAACGCCTGCGTCCTCACCTCGAGCCTCGGCCTCGGCTCCGGAGACTTCCTGCCGGGCCTCGACCTGCACCTGAACAGCATGCTCGGCGAGGCCGACCTCGTCCGCGGGCCGCTGGAGCCGGGCGAGCGGATGGCGAGCATGATGTCGCCGACGCTCGGGCTCGACGGTTCAGGTCTCGCTTTCGTCGGCGGAGCTGCTGGGGGAACGCGGCTCCGAAGCGCGCTCGTGCAGGTTCTCGCGGGGATCTTCGACGAAGGGCTAGGGCCGGCAGAGGCCGTCGAGCGGCCGCGCCTGCACCCCGTTCCGGGACTGGTTCACCTTGAGCCGGGGTTCGAGGCCGACGTCGCGCTGAGCTTGGAGGCGGCGGGCTACGAGGTGCGTACCTGGCCCGAGCGCCACCACTACTTCGGCGGCGTCAGCGTCGTCACGCGAGCGGGCGCGGCCGGCGATCCTCGCCGGAGTGGCAGTGCGGCCGTCCTACCCGCGTCGTGAACGGGAGCCAGCCGAGGTAACTGCACACCGGGCAGCCCGGATTGGCGGCGGCGGTTCCGCGCCCGTTCGGCTTCGCATAGGCATTGCCGCAGCTGAGGCAGCGCACCGACTCGAATGCCTTCACGACGCTCGCTCCGTAACTCCGATCCGCCTCCACGCTCAAAAGAGTCCAGAACGTGTCGTAACTTGCGCTTAGCTGCTGCGTTCGTCCAGGGCTCGGCGCGTCGCGGCGATCGCGACCCAGCCGAGGCCGCCGCACTCGGGGCAGGCATCCGCCTCCTGCTGGCCGATCGGCAGTGGGTACACGGTCTTGCAGTCCAGACAGCGCACGAGCTGGCGGTCGTCCTGTTCCTGTGCCGATTGCTCCACGAAGAGATGGATGCGGATCGGTGCTGGAACCTGCGGGTCAGGCAGGCGGCTCGGCCTGCCGGGTCGCCTCGACGTCGCGGCCGATCTGGGCGATCAGGTCGTCCTCGCTCTCGAAGGCACGCTCGTCACGCAGCCGCTCCCAGAGCTGAAGCGTGAGCCTGCGTCCGTAGAGGTCACCGTGAAAGTCGAGGAGGAATGCCTCGATGCGACGCTCGCCGCCGCCGTAGTGCGGGTTGGTGCCGAGCGAGATCGCGGCGCGATGACCGTCGGCCTCGCCTGCGTAGATGCCGTAGCCGGGAACCAGCAGCTCCGGGTCCGGCCGGAGGTTCGCGGTCGGGAACCCGAGCGTGCCGCCGCGCGCGTCGCCCGCGACCACAGTGCCCTCGAGCTCCGGAGGGCGCCCGAGCAGCCGTGCGGCGCGGGCGACCTCACCGCCGCGCAGCAGGTCGCGAATGCGCGTCGACGAGACGTTCTCGACCAGCGGCACAGCGCGGACTTCGATCCCGAGCCGCCCGAGGAGCTCGAGGTCGCCGGTCCGTCCCCGGCCGAAGCGGAAGTTCGCGCCGGCGACGACGATCTGCGTGCCGATCGGCTCCAGGACGCGGCGCACGAACTCCTCGGCTTCGAGCTGGGCGAGCTCGAGGTCGAAGTCGACGACGAGCGTCTCGCGAATGCCGCCCTCGGCGATCAGCTCGAGCCGACGCTCGAGCGTCGCCAGGAGTTCCACGCCGTAGCCCAGGGCGACGCGCGGATGCGGATCGAACGTCACGACGGTCGGGAGCTCACCGGCGGCGACCGCGGCGTCGAGCACTCGGCGGTGGCCGAGATGGACGCCGTCGAAGGTCCCGAGCGCCACGGCCCGAGGCTGCACCTCGAGCTCACCCAGCTCCCGTGCGACCTTCACGGCGGCCCAAGTCGTGCGACCGCCTCGTCACCCGGGATCAACCGCTGTGGGTCGGCCTCGTCGACGCCGAACGGCCCGACCTCGGTGCGTCGCAGCGTCGAGCAGTGGCCGCCGAGCGCGGCCGCGATCGCGCGCACGTAGGTGCCCGAGCTGACGAGCAAGTCGAGTCTCGCGACCCCATCCTCATACGACATGAGATCGAGCGCATCGACTCGCGAGCGCCGCAGCGGCATCTCGACCGCCACACCCCGGCGGTGCAGCCGGTAGGCGCGCTCGCCGTCGATCTTGACCGCGGACGCGGCCGGGACCGGGAGCTCGATGTCGCCGCGGAGGCCATTCAGCTGCTCCGCGAGCTCGTCCGCGCTCGGCGGCTCACTCGACCCGACGACCTCGCCCTCGCGGTCCCCAGTGTCGGTGACGGCGGTCAGGTCGACGTCGGTCACGTACCGCTTGTCGAGCCCGACGAAGCGTGAGACGAGCTTGGTCGCGGCTCCGGAGAAGACCAGCAGCAACCCGGTCGCGAACGGGTCGAGGGTTCCGGCGTGACCGGTGCGCGCTCCGGTCCGGCGCCGGACCTCCGCGACCACCGCGAACGACGAAGGCCCCGCCAACTTGTCGATCAGGAAGAGCCCGCTCGGATCAAGCGCCCGCGGCGGCACGGAACTCGCGGTGGATGAAGTCGGTGATCTCCTCCACGGAAGCGTCGCTTGAGAATCCCGCCGCCTGACGGTGCCCGCCGCCGTTCGACTTGCGCGCGATCGCCGAGACGTCGAGCTCGTCGTTCGAGGCGCGAAGGCTCACTCGGCGCGGCGGCCCTTCACGCCGCGGCGGCTCGCGGATCAAGGCCGCCATATCGGCCCCTTCGACCGCGCGCAGGTAGTCGATGATCCCCTCGGAATAGGCTTCGGCGACGCTCAGCTCGGTGAAGTCGCTCCGCAGCAGGTACGAAACGACGAGCCGGCCGCCTTCGTAGATCTGCGCCCGCTCGAGGGCCCGTGCGAGCAGCTTCAGCTTGGCGAACTCGACCGACTCGTAGACGCCCTGGAACACGCGGTGGACGTCGGCACCGGCGTCGACGAGCTCGGCCGCGAGTCGAAGCGCCTTCGACGTCGTGTTCGTGTACTGGAAACGGCCGGTGTCGGTGACGACGGCGATGTAGAGCGCCTCGGCGATCTCGGGCGTCAGCTCGACGTCGAGTTCGGCGAAGAGATCGCGCAGGACCTCTCCCGTCGACGATGCGTCGCCGACCACGAGGTTCAGCCGGCCGAAGCGCGAGTTGTCGTGGTGGTGGTCGATGTCGAGCGTCAGCGGCGCGTGCTCGAGCAGCGTCAGGTCCGGCCCGATTCGTTGCTCGTTCGCGCAGTCGAGAGCGACCAGCACGCGCTCCCCCGCGTCCTCGGGCGGTTCGCGCCTGATCCCCTCGAGCGGCATGAACCCGTACTCCCGCGGCAGCGGCGCGTCGCCGTAGAGGTACATCTCGCTGTCCTTGCCGAGCGAGTCGAGCGCGAGCTTTGTCGCGAGCAGCGAGCCGAGCGCGTCCCCGTCGGGGTTCTCGTGGGTCACCAGCAGAAAGCGGTCGTTCGAACGCAGCGCGTCCGCGACGGCCTGCAGGTCACTCGTCTGCTGAGTCCGGGGCGAGCTCATCGATGAGTTGGGTCATGCGGACCCCGCGCTCGACCGTCGGATCGTATTCGAAGGCCAGCTGGGGAGTCCGCTTCATCCGCAGCTCGCGCGCGACCCGCGCCTGGAGGACGCCGTGAGCCGCCGCGAGCCCCGCCAGCGTCTTCGTGCGCTTGGCATCCGAGCCGAGCACGCTGACAAACACGCGCGCGTGCCGCAGGTCGGGCGAGGTCTCGACGCCGGTCACGGTGACGAACCCGATCCGCGGGTCCTTCAGCTCGCCCACGGCGACGGAGACCACCTCGCGGACCGCTTCGTTCACTCGTCGCATGCGCTCGCTCATTCGCGGTATTCAACCCGCTCCGCCAACTACGGCGCCCCGCCGCCGTCGTAGGAGGCAGTGGCTCTGCGGCTCTTCCTCGCGGTGTGGTTCTGCGTCGTCGCGACGACGGCGGTCGCCGACGCCGCGCGTCCCGCCGAGTCGTTCCGTGTCCTCGCACACGTCAACCCAAGCGGGGGCTACAGCGCCGATGTCGTCGGCGAACGCCACTACGCGTACCTCTCGAGCCGCAAGGGAGCCGCCGACTGCCCTGCGCAGGGCGTCCGGGTCTACGACCTCTCGAACCCGCGGCGGCCGCGACAAATCTCGACCCTCGCGCGGATCCCGGGGACGTGGACCGAGAAGACGATCGTGCGACGGCTTCGCACGAGTGACTTCAAGGGCGTGCTGGCAGCCGTCAGCGTCCAGGCCTGCAGCGCCGGGTTCGGCGGGTTCGCGGTCGTCGACGTGACGCAACCGAAGCATCCGAGAGAGCTCGCGCGGGTCCGCACCGAGCCTCGGGGATCTCATGAGATCTGGCTTGCAGCCGCACGAGGTCATGCCTGGATCTACACCGCTGAGGCGGTGACCGAGACGTCGCTCGCTCCGGAGAGCGCAGGCTTCCACATCTACGACGTCACGAATCCCCGCGAGCCCGTCGAGGTCGGAAGCTGGAGCGCGTGCCGCGACCTTCGTCTGTGCTCGGAGATCGGGAAGACCAACTACCTGGTGCACTCGGTGCGCACGAACGCCACCGCGACGCGTGCGTACCTTTCCTACTGGGACCTCGGGACCGTCATCCTCGACATCTCGCATCCGGCTCATCCGCGCTACCTCGGGCGCACCGAGCCAGGTCAGGGAAGGACGCACTCGAGCTGGCCCCTGCAGAAGGGTCGGTTGCTGCTCGAGACGCATGAGCTGGCGCACGGTCGCCCGGTGATCTGGGACGTGGCGGACGCCGCGCACCCGGTGAAGCTCGCGACCATTCGCCTGCCGGCCGGCCTGCAGCCCGGCGGCGCCGTCGTGAGCACGCTCGCCGACAGCGTCCACGACCCAAAGGCCGCGGGCCGCTACGGGTACTTCTCCTGGTACGGACAGGGCGTGGCCATCTTCGACCTGAAACGTCCGCGACATCCACGTTTCCTGGCGAGGTTCCGGCCCGCTCCGGTTCCGGACCACCACGGCCTCCTCTGCCCGGGGTCGAGCTGCACAGCAGTCTGGGGCGTCTTCGTGATGCCGCACTACGTGCTCGCATCGGACATGAGCTCCGGCCTGTGGGTCCTCAGTCGTCCAAGGTGACGACCTCGCGCTCCACCTTGCCGAGCTCGAACGCCTGGCCCGCGAGGTAGCGCACCGCACCGTCGAGCAGCTCCTCGACCTCCCGGTGCCCGCGGGCGACACACGAGAGCGTCAGCCGCGCGCGCTGCCAGAGCTCGTGGTGGTCGACCTCTGCAACCGAGGCGCCGAAGCGCCGCTGCAGCTGCGCCTTGACCGAGAGCAGCTCCTTGCGCTTCCCCTTCAGCGAGCGGTTCTCGGGGAAGTGAAGCTCCGCGGAGAGAATGCCGACGTAGCCGGCGCCCAAGCTAGCCGGGCGGCGTGTCGAGGTCGGTGCGCTCGACCTCGCGCGTCTCGTAGATCTCGAGCACGTCGCCTTCCTTGAGGTCGTTGAAGCCCTCGAGCAGGATGCCGCACTCGAAGCCCTCCTCCACCTCGCGCACGTCGTCCTTGAAGCGCTTCAGCTGCGAGATCTTCGTCTCGTAGATGACGGTGCCGTCGCGCAGCACGCGAACGCTCGCGTTGCGGCGGACGACGCCGTTCGTGACGTAGGAGCCCGCGATCGTGCCCAGGCGCGAGACGCGGAAGAGCGCACGCACCTCGACCTCGCCGATTGTCGCCTCGGTACGCACCGGCTTGAGCATCCCGACGAGCGCCTGCTCGATGTCCTCGGTGAGCTGGTAGATCACGCGGTAGGTGCGGATCTCGACGCCCTCACGGGCGGCAAGCGCGCGCGCCTCGGCGTTGGGGCGGACGTTGAAGCCGACGACCATCGCGTTCGAGGCGGAGGCGAGCATGATGTCGTTCTCGGTGATTCCGCCGACGCCCTGGTGGATCACGCTCACGCGTACCTCGGAGTGCTGGATCTTGCCGAGCTCGGAGATCGCGGCCTCGACCGAGCCGACGACGTCGCCCTTGAGCACGAGGTTCAGGTCCTGGACCGCTCCCGCCTGCAGCTGCGAGTAGAGCGTCTCGAGCGTGACGCCGACCGTGGGCCGGATCGCGAACTGCTCGCGGCGCAACCGCTCGCCCCGTACCTGCGCGAAGCCACGCGCCGCGCGCTCGTTCTCGACCACGCGGCCTTGCTCGCCGGCGGGCGGCGGGTGGTCGAAGCCGAGGATCTCGACCGGATCGCCAGGGATCGCCTCCTTGACCTTCTCGCCGCGGAAGTTGTAGAGCGCGCGGACCTTGCCCCACGCGTCGCCCGCGACGATCGCGTCGCCGACGCGCAGCGTGCCGCGGTGGACGAGCATCGTCGCGGCCGGGCCGCGGCCGACGTCCAGGCGCGACTCGACGATCGGGCCCGAGGCATCGGCAGCCGGGTTGGCGGTCAGCTCGAGCTCGAGGTCGGCGACGAGCAGCACCTTCTCCAGCAGGTCGTCGAGGCCGACAGCCTGCTTCGCGGAGACGTCCGCGAACTGGGTCGTCCCGCCCCACTCCTCGGGCTGGAGCCCGTCGGCGGCGAGGTCGGCCTTGACCCGGTCCGGGTTGGCGTCCGGGAGATCGATCTTGTTGACGGCGACGACGATCGGCACCTGCGCGGCGCGCGCGTGCGAGATCGACTCGCGCGTCTGCGGCATCACGCTGTCGTCGGCTGCGACGACGAGGACTGCGATGTCGGTCACCTTCGCGCCGCGTGCGCGCATGGCGGTGAACGCCTCGTGGCCGGGCGTGTCGAGGAACGTGATCTTCCGGCCGCCGACGTCGGTCTGGTACGCGCCGATGTGCTGGGTGATACCGCCGGCCTCGGTCGTGACGACGGAGGTCTTGCGGATCGCGTCCAGCAGCGTCGTCTTGCCGTGGTCGACGTGGCCCATGATCGTGACCACGGGCGGGCGCGGGACGAGCTGCTCGGCGGTGTCCTCGAAGGCCTCGAGCTCCTCCTCCTCGTCGGCGGCGTGCTTGATGATGATCTCGCGCCCGACCTCGGCGGCGATCAGCTCGACCT
>JAWVDY010000165.1:0-3475 GCA_033856995.1 Gaiellaceae bacterium | reverse complement strand
GCTCAGCGTCGAGGCCTAGGCTTCTCCGCGTAGAGCCGCCGCCGCCGCTTCCGGCGGCAGTGCGTTGACGTAGATCCCCGCTCCGAGCTCCACTCCCGCCAAGACGGCGATGCGAGGCACGACCTCGAAGTGCCAGTGGCCCTTGTCGTGGGGCCAGGCGTTCAGCGGGCAGGCGCCCTCGACGGCATGCAGCCGCCGGATCGCCCACGCGAGCAGCTCGAGCGCCGCGGGCAGACGCTCGCTCGCCAGTCCTCCCGTTTCGTGCTCGGCCGGAACGACGAGCAGCTCGTAGGGCACCCGGCCTGCCCACGGCGCGCAGAGCAGCAGCCCGTCGCGCTCGGCGAGGATGCGGGTCCCGTCCGCGCGCTCCCGGGCGATCACCGCGCAGACTCCGCACGGGCTGTCGGTCCGCTCCGCGGCCGGCTCCGGAGGCGTGTCCCGCAACCACGCGAGCTGTGAGTGCGAGTGCGGCAGGCTCGCCCCGGCCTCTCGGCCCTCGTTGAGGAGCGCGTGCACGTAGGGGAAGCCCTCCGCCCGGGCTGCCTCGGCGCGGGCCCGCCACGCGCCCGCGATTGCCGCGAGGGCGCGCTCGTCGAGCTCCGAGAGCGACCGCACGTGCCGCGGCGAATGGATCACGACCTCCTGCCGCTCGAGCGCCGGGTACAGATTCGGCACCACCCGGGTGCGCCAGCCGGGAGTGTCCGGCGCACGCGCCGCGTCGTCGGCGACCGCGAACGTCTCCGGAGGCGTCCGGTCCTCGCGTCCCTCGCAGAACGGGCAGGACGCGAGCTCGTCCTCCGACGGCGGCTCGAGCGCGGGTCGCGCCGCCCCCGGGCGCCCCGCACGCCCCGGGGCGACCACCACGATGCGACCGGAGATCGGGTCGCGGCGGAGCTCGCCGCTCAACTCGAGGCCGAGCTGTCCCCGCCCGCGCCGCGCTTGCCGGCGCCCTCGAGGAACGGGCTGATCAGGTCGATCGGGGCCGGGAAGATGATCGTCGAGTTGTTCGTGCCGCCGATCTCCAGCAGGGTCTGCAGATAGCGCAGCTGAAGGGCGATCGGGTGCTGCTCGATCACGAGTGCCGCGTCCTTCAGCCGCTCCGACGCCTGGAACTCGCCCTCCGCGTTGATCACCTTCGCGCGCCGCTCGCGCTCGGCCTCTGCCTGGCGGGCCATCGCGCGCTGCATCCCCGACGGGATCTCGACGTCCTTCACCTCGACGATCGAGACCTTGATTCCCCAGGGCGAGGTGGCCTCGTCGATGATGCCCTGCAGGATCGCGTTGATCTTCTCGCGCTCGGAAAGCAGCTCGTCGAGCGAGTGCTGGCCGAGCACGGAGCGGAGGGTCGTCTGCGCGATTTGCGACGTGGCGACCATGAAGTTCTCCACCTGCACGATCGCGTCGTTCGGCTCGACGATCCGGAAGTAGGCGACCGCGTTCACGCGAACGGGGACGTTGTCCTTGGTGATCACCTCCTGCGGCGGGATGTTCAGCGTGATCGTGCGCAGGTCGACCTTGACCATCCGGTCGACGATCGGGATCAGCACGAAGAGCCCCGGCCCCTTGGGCTCGGGCAGCAGCCGGCCGAGCCGGAAGACGATCCCGCGCTCGTACTCGCGCGCGACCTTGATCGCCGAGATCAGGAACAGGACGAGCAGGAAGACGACGACGGCGAGAGCGACGAGCGCGGCGGCCATCTTCGGATCCTAGACCCGCTTGACCGCGAGCGTCAGCCCGTCCCGGCGCTCGACCTGCACGCGCTGGCCGGGGAGCAGCGGTCCGTCGTCCTCGGCCCGGACGCGCCAGAGCTCTCCGCGGAGGGAGACGAAACCGTCGCGGCGCACCTCGCCGACCTCGCCGACGATCGTGTGGGGGCCGACGCTCACGGGCCTTCGGCGCACGGCGAGCGCCTTCGAGATCGCGAAGAACCAGAATCCGCCCAGCACCGCCGCGACCGAGGCCACTAGCGGGATCGAGGTGTGGTACGGGGCTGGCGCGTTGTGGAAGAGGAGCAGCAGGCCGATCACGAGGCTCGTGAGCCCCGACACCGTCAGCGCCCCGTGGCTCGTCACGTGCACGTCGGCCCCGAGCAGGAAGATGCCGAGCAGGATCAGGACGATTCCCGCCCAGTCGATCGGCAGCACCGAGAAGCCGAAGAGCGCGGCGACGAGGCATACCGCTCCGAGCGCGCCCGGCAGGACGACCCCCGGGTGGAAGATCTCGTAGCCGACGCCCGCGAGGCCCGCGAGGAAGAGGAGCGAGATCAGGTTCGGGTCGATGATCGTGTTCAGGAGCCGCGTGAAGAACCCCATGCGAACCTGGTCGATCCGGGCGCCGGCCAGGTGGAGGGTGAACGGCCGACTCGCGTCCTTCGTCCGGTAGCCGTCGAGCTGTCGCAGCAACGCGGGAAGCGTGGGCGCGAGGACGTCGACGACGTTGATCCGCTTCGCGTCCTGCTCGGTGAGGTTCGAGGCCTTCCGGACGGCGGACGCGCCCCAGGCGGCGTTGCGGTGGTGGTTCCGCATCAGGGTCTTCAACGATGCGACCGCGTCGTTGATCACCTTCCGCCGCAGGTCGGTGCCGAGGTTGCGGCCGCCGGAGTCGATTGGCGTGGAGGAGCCGATATTCGTCTCCGGCGCCATCGCGAGGACGTCGGCCGCCTCACCGATCCAGACGCCTGCGGAGGCCGCTCTCGCGCCTTTCGGCGAGACGTAGACGATCACCGGGACCGGCGAGGCGAGCTCCCTCTGCACGATCTTGCGCATCGAGGTCGAGAGCCCGCCCGGGGTGTCCAGGAGGATCACCGCCGCCCGGTATCCGTGCGAGCTCGCCCTGCCGAGCGCGTTCGTCAGGTAGTCCTGCGTGATCGGGTTGACCTCGGTGTCGCCGTCGAAGTGGATCGCAAGCACCTTCGGGCCGCCCGGGGCTCTCGAGCCGGCCGCGAGCGCGGTCGCGGCGACCACGAGCGAGACCGCGCCGAGCGAGGCGAAAAATCCCCGCAGAAGCGCCCTTTTCACTTCGGGCACAATCTAGCGGGTCGGTCAACGGCGCCGCCGCCTGACCGACGACGCCGAAGGTTCGGGCCGGTTCCGGCCGAAAGGACTTCCGATGGGACGACGTTTCGCCACAGCGCTTCTTGCCGCGGGGGCCCTCGGCCTGCTCGGCGCGGCCGCGGCGCGCGGGGAGTCGACGCCGACCCTGGTGATGCGCGAGCTGCCGCTCGCAGGCGCTCGTGCCCCGGCCGGACTGGCCCCGCCCGCCCGGTTCGACCTCCTGGGACTCCACTGGCGCGGCGCGGGGACGGTCGCCTTCCGGACGCACTCGCTCTCGGGCCGCTGGAGCCGCTGGCGCGTCTCGGACACGGCCGACGGCCTGCACGCCGGCTGGCGCTTCGGGGAGCCCTACTGGGTCGGGCCGTCCGACCGGATCGAGTGGCGCGTCTCGCCGGGTGTCCGGCGCCTGCGCGCCTACGAGG
>JAWVDY010000164.1:0-8532 GCA_033856995.1 Gaiellaceae bacterium | reverse complement strand
TGCA
The DNA here is from genome assembly GCA_033856995.1 of Gaiellaceae bacterium. GTDB lineage: Bacteria > Actinomycetota > Thermoleophilia > Gaiellales > Gaiellaceae > AC-32. The sequence goes on along the minus strand of JAWVDY010000164.1, from coordinate 8,528 downwards.
CCTGCCGACGTGGGCAGAGCGCCGCCGCGTATTCGAGCGCGTCGCCGCCTCGCTGGCGCCGGGCGGCCGCTTTGCCTGGAACGCGTTCGTCTTCAGCCCGCACATCGCGGCGCGGCTCGACGGGACCTGGCAGGAGCAGAACGGGATCCGCCACCGCATCGACCAGGTTCCCGCGGACAGCCGCATCGACCTCACTCTCGAGACCGGTACGCACATCTCGCTCTGGTGGGCAACACGCTCCGAGTGGGAAGGCCTGCTCGACGTCGCCGGCCTCGAGACCGAGGCGCTCTACGGCTGGTTCGACCGGCGGCCGTTCGACGAGCAGAGCGAGGAGTTCGTCTGGGTCGCGCGCCGGCCCGAGTGAGCGCGTACGACTCGATCGCCGCGCTCTACGACCCGTGGAGCCGGAGCGTGGTCGAGGACGTCTCGTTCTACGTCGAAGAGGCGGAGCGAGCCGGGTCACGCGTCGTGGAGCTGGCGATCGGGACCGGCCGGATCGCCGTCCCAACTGCCGCGGCGGGCGTGCGGGTGATCGGTGTCGACTCGTCGCCCGGGATGCTCGAGGTCTGTCGCGAGCGGGCGGAGCTTGCGGGCGTTTCCGAGCTGCTCGACCTGCGGCTCGGCGAGCTCGAGGCGCCCCCCGTCGAGGAGCGGGTCGCGCTCGTGACCTGTCCCTTCCGCTCGTACCTGCACCTGCTGGACGACGCTGCGCGGCTACGGGCGCTCCGAGCGGCCTACGAGCTGCTAGTCCCCGGCGGGCGGCTTGTATTCGACGTCTTCGCGCCCGGGGCCGAGGACATCGCCGACACGCACGGCCGCTGGCTCGAGCGGGAGCCGGGGATCTTCGAGCGCGCCGACTGGGACTCGCGGGCGCGAACGCTCACGCTCTCGGTGCGCGGCGACTCGGGCGCGACGAGCTTCGTGCTCGCGTGGCTCTCGAACGCCGAGTGGCGCTCGCTGCTCGAGCGCGCCGGCTTCCACGTGATCGGCTGCTACGGCTGGTTCGACCGGCGTGCTTACAGCGGCGGCGAGGACACGGTCTGGGTGGCCCGTAGACCGGTCTAGAGCAGCTCGACCGGGTCGCCCACGGCGACGTCGCCGGGCTCGACCGTCTTCGCCAGCATCCCGCGCTTGTTCTGGAGCTCGGCGCGTAGCCCATCGCGCAGCTCGTCCATGCGGTGGCACGGGTCGCAGACCATCGTGATCTCGAAGACCGCCTCGTTGCCGACCCGGACCCGCTGGCCGATCGGCCACTGCTCGACATCGGTGCCCTCGACGGTCAGGTTCTCGCGGATCGCACCTGGCTCGACGCCTACCGACTCGAGATGCTCGGCGGAGACGAACAGCACCTCGCGCTTGGGCGGGTTCGCATGAGCGCAGCCCTCGAGCCCCTCGCCGACGATCGCTCGCCGGCGCTCGTGGGAGACCGACCGGCCGCTCTTGCGCGCGGGCGAGGTCCAGACTCCGCTGATCGTCGCCATGTCGCGAATCCTATCCATGCGACCGCCGCCAGTCGTAGAGCGCGATCGTGCCCGCCATCGCCACGTTCAAGGACTCTGCGCCACCGACCAGCGGGATCGTCGCGGTCGCCGCGCAAACCGCGACGACCTCCTCCGGAAGGCCTTCACGCTCGGAGCCGAGGACGAATCTCGAGAGCGAAGGGTCGAGCTCCGCGAGCGGCGGAGCATCGTGAGCGACGAGTGCGACCGCGCCCTCCGGCGAAAACTCCGCGAGCGGGACACGGAAGACCGAACCGGCCGAAGCCCGCAGCGCCTTCGGCCCGAACGGGTCGGCGCAGCCGGTCGAGAGCGCGAGATACGCGCCGAACGCATCGCAGGCGCGGGCGAGCGTGCCCACATTGCCCGGATCGCCGACCCGCCAGAGCCCGAGCCCGAGCGGCGGCAGCTCGCGCTCCGGCCGCCCCGCACGGAAGACGCCGATCACGCGAGGCGCGTGCCCGAGCGTCGAGACCTCCGCGAGCAGGTTCGAGGCAACCTGCTCGGCGCGCGGCAGCCGCGTCCCGGGCGGGCGCGCCGCATCGACGAGCGCGAGCTCGAGCTCCCAGCCGCCCGCCAGCGCCGCCTCGACGAGGTCCTCGCCCTCGCACGCAAAGAGGCCGAGCTTGTCCCGCTGCCGCCGCGCCGCGAGCTTGCGCACGAGCTTCAGCTTCGGATTGTCGCGCGACGAAATCATTGGCGCCACCGGATCCAGTTGCCGTGGAAGTCGCAGCGCATCACGAACCGCCGCTGCCCGCCGGGCCAGAGCGCGACCTCGAGCTCGTAGCTGTCGTGGCGATCCTCCTCGCGCTCTTCGACGGCGCGCGTCGAGACCCAGCCGAGCGGCGCCTCGCGCCCGCCCGCCTCGAGCAGCTCGCGCAGCTCGGCTCGGCGCTCGCGGCCGATGTACCCGGTCGAGGCGGTCTGGAAGACGATCGTCAGCGCCTCCTCGTCGCGCTCCGCCAGCACAGCCGGCAGCAGCTCGACGTAATCGCCGCGGACGAGCGTGGGCGGCTCGTGCCGCAGGATCGCGATCGCCTGCCGCAGCCGCTGCGCCCGCTCGACGCGGCCCGGCCAGATGAACGCGTGCAGCAGCCGCGCGCCGTGGTCGGTCGTCACGTCCACCGGGTTCAGGTCGATTCCGACCCGCTTCCGCACGCGAGCCCGACGCGCGAGCACCTCACGCGGCACCGGCGCGTACTCGACTCCCTGCAACGTCAGCTCGGACGCGCCCCACGTCCCCGCGCGATAGACGTACCGGTAGCGATCCCAGAGCAGGTTCAGCCCGGCCGACGGCCCGAGCTCGACGAGGTCGAGCGTCTCGGCCCCGTGATCGTGCGCGATCGCGAGGAAGGCCGGCAGGAGCGCGAAGCAGCGCTGCACCTCGTTCGTCTGCACCGCCTGCTCGCGAACGAAGCGGGCCAGAAAGTCGCCGCGAGCCTCGAGCGCGGCGCGAAAATCGTCCCACGCGCCCGAGAGCGCATAGGGCTCGATCCCAGCGAGCTCGAGGTAGTGGACGCCGCCGAAAAGGCGCAGCGGGACGTCCCATGTGAGCTCATCGACGAGCTCCTCGACGATCGGCTCCGTCGCACAGCGGCGCGCGAGGCGCGCGTAGACCGGAGAGCCGGAGGCCTCGAACTGCTCCGCCTGCCGGCGAAAGATCGCTGAGCGGCTCTGGTCGCTCAGGCCTCGAGCGCGGCCTTGGCCTGCGCCGCGATCTGGCCGAAGGCGTCCGGGTCGCTGACCGCAAGGTCGGCGAGCACCTTGCGGTCGAGCGGGATCTCGGCCTTGCGGAGCCCCGAGACGAACTGGTTGTACGAGAGCCCCTCGCGCCGCGCGGCGGCGTTGATGCGCATGATCCAGAGCCGCCTGAACGTCCGCTTCTTGTTCTTGCGGTCACGGTAGGCGTAGACCAGCGAGTGGTCGACTTGCTCCTTCGCGCGGCGGTAGCTCGAGTGCTTGAGCCCCCAGTAGCCCTTCGCCTGCTCGAGGACCTTGCGGCGCTTCTTGCGCGCGTGAACGGATCGCTTGACCCTCGGCACCGCTCAGCCCCGTCCCAGGAGCTTCTTGATGGCCTTCTGATCGCTCGGCGCAACCGACCTAGCCTGCCGGACGCGCCTCCGCTTCCCTGGCCCGCTCTTCACCAGGTGACCCGGGGGCGTCGTCCGGATCCTCCGGCGGCGCAGGAGCTTGCCCGTTCCCGTCACCTTGAACCGCTTCTTCGTCGCGCTGTGTGTCTTCTGCTTTGGCATCGTCTCTTGTCACTCCGGCGTTTTTCGTTGGGCCGAGCATCATCACCATGTTGCGGCCGTCCTGGAGCGGCGGGGACTCTATCTGCCCGATCTCCTTCACGTCCTCCGCGAGCCGCATCAGCAGGTCGCGTCCGCGCTGCGGGTGACTCTGCTCCCGGCCTCGGAACATGATCGTCACCTTGACCTTCGCGCGCTGGTTGAGGAAGCGCTCGACATGGCCCTTCTTGGTGTTGTAGTCGTGGATCCCGATCTTGGGTCTGAGCTTGATCTCCTTGACGTTGACCGACACCTGGTGCTTGCGGGCGAGCTTGGCCTTCTGCTCCTGCTCGTAGCGGTACTTGCCGTAGTCCATGACCTTGGCTACGGGCGGGTCGGCCTGTGCGGCGACCTCGACGAGGTCGAGGTTCTTCGCCCACGCGTACTCGCGTGCCTCGTTCGTGTCCTTGACACCGATCTGGGAGCCGTCATCGTCGACCAGCCGCACCTTCGGCGAGCGAATCATCTCGTTGATTCGCGCCTGCGGGACCGGCGCGCGATCGGGCTCCACGTTTCGGCGTGGTCTCAAAGGCGTGTCACCAAGCTCTCGATTCCTCCTTCTCTACGACAAGACCGCTGCAAGCAGCGGCCCGTAATCCTCGTCCATCCGACTCGGTTGAACCTGCGCGAAGCGCGGAGCTTGCGAGGTGAGGGTTGGGCCCCTGCTTGCCAGGCTTACAGGGTAGCAAGCTGCGAACGCAATTCGTCCAGCGATTTGGTCGATTGCTCCCCGCCACGCTCACGCACGGCCAGCGACTCGTCGGACTCCTTGTCGCCGTACACGATCGTGAACGGGATCTTCTCGACCTCGGCGTCACGGATCCGCTTGCCGACGGTCTCGTCCCGCTCGTCGACCTCGACGCGGTACTCGCCGAGCTTTGCCCCGAGCTCGTGCGCCGCTGCGCGGTGTGACTCGCCGACCGGGAGCACCCGGATCTGCACCGGCGCGAGCCAGAACGGAAAGGCGCCCGCGTAGTGCTCGATCAGGATCCCGATGAACCGCTCGAGCGAGCCGAAGAGCGCGCGGTGGACGACGTACGGCGTGTGCTCCTGGTTGTCCTCGCCCATGTACGTGAGGTCGAAGCGGGCCGGCATCTGCGAGTCGAGCTGGATCGTCCCCATCTGCCACGAGCGGCCGAGAACGTCGGTCATGTGCAGGTCGATCTTCGGCCCGTAGAACGCGCCGTCGCCTGCGTTGACGGTGTATTCGATCTCGCGCCGCTCGAGCGCCGCGCGCAGCGCGCCCTCGGTGAAGTCCCACTCCTCGTCGGTGCCGAGCTTGTTGTCGGGCCGCGTGGACAGCTCGAATCTAGCCTCCACTCCGAATAGCTCGTAGAGGCTGGCGGCGAAATCGAGGCACGCGAAGATCTCGTCCTCGATCTGCTCGGGCGTGACGAATAGGTGCGCGTCGTCCTGGGTGACGTGCTGGACACGCAGCAGGCCGTGGAGAGTCCCGTCACGCTCGTTGCGGTGCAGCGTGGAGGCCTCGGCGTACCGAAGCGGCAGCTCGCGGTAGCTGCGCAGCCCCGAGCCGAAGAGCAGCATGTGGCCGGGGCAGTTCATCGGCTTCAGGCCGAGCGTCCGCTCCTCGCCGTAGGGCACGAGGAACATGTCGTCCTTGAACTTCTCCCAGTGGCCCGAGGTCTTCCAGGTCTCGACGTCGTACATCAGCGGCGTCTTCACCTCGACATAGCCGCGCTCGAGGTTCTCGCGGCGGCGCAGGTCCTCGAGCGCGTTCCAGATCACCATCCCCTTCGGGTGCCAGAACGGCATCCCCGGCGCGTGCTCGGAGAGGTGAAAGAGATCGAGCTGCGCGCCGAGGCGGCGGTGGTCGCGGGCGCGCGCCTGCTCGAGGTTCTCGAGGTAGGCGTCGAGGTCGGCCTGGTCGTAGAAGGCGGTGCCGTAGATGCGGGTCAGCTGCGTGTTGTGCTCGTCGCCGCGCCAGTACGCGCCGGCGAGGCCGGTCAGCTTGACGGCCTTGATCGGCTTCGAGTCCTGTAGGTGAGGCCCGCGGCAGAGGTCGGTGAAGTCGCCCTGGGTGTAGGTGGTGATCGGCCCTTCTGCGGTGTCGACGAGCTCGACCTTGTACGTCTCGCCCTGGTCGCCGAAGTAGCGCTTCGCCTCCTCGGCTGCGACCTCCTCGCGGTTCCACGAGCGGCCCTCCTCCAGCTCCTTGCGGATCTCTTCTTCGATCCGCTCGAGCGCCTCCTCGCCGATCGGCTCCGGGAACTCGAAGTCGTAGTAGAACCCGTTCTCGATCGGCGGGCCGATCGCGATCTTCGTCCCCGGGTAAAGGCGGCGAACGGCCTCCGCGAGCAGGTGCGCGGTCGAGTGGCGCAGCACGGCGAGCGCGTCGGGATCCTGCTTGTCGCGGGTGGTCAGGATCTGGATCTGCTGGCCGTCCTCGAGCGGCTCCCGCAGGTCCTGGACGTGCCCGTTGGACCGCAGCAGCACGGCTTGCTCGGCCAGCCTCGGCCCGATCGCGCGCGCCGCGTCGAGGCCGGTCGCGCCGTCAGGAAGTTCGAGTTCCGACGAGTCGGGCAGGACGATCTTCATGGAAGAGCAGGATACTCAGCACCCCCGCGAGGACGACCGCAACGACGAGCTCGAGGAGTCGCCGGCGCCGGACCCGGAAGAAGGGGCCTCGAACGGCGACGACGACCCAGGCGCCGACTAGTCGTCGCCCTCGACCGCGGTCTTCAGCTCGGCGGGGCACTTGAGCCAGTAGCTCTCGCGGAGCCATTCGAGCGCGGCCTCCAGCGACTCCTCGTCGGTCACGGCCGCGGTCACCCAGCCGTAGCGGCCGACGTGGCTCGCCGTCCGGACGTACGGGAGCAGGTGCGCGATCTCGCGCTCCTCGAGCGTCAGCTTGACGGTCACGTCGACCGAGCCCTCACGCGTGACCATCCAGCCGAAGACCTTGTTCTGCCCAACCTTGAAGACCGGGAAGTCGCCCCACGGCCGGTCCTCGTAGGCCTCGGGGAACGAGAGCGCGAGCTCGGTGATCCGCCGCTCGATGGTCGCCTTCCGCACGGCCGCATTCTCACCGTTTCGGGCCACCTCCTGCCGGGAACTTCCGGAGCCAAATCAGGAGGAGGCGACCGATGCCCAGCAAGAAGGCGAACGTCAAGAACGAGAAGCAGTACGAGGCCCTGAAGGACAAGGGCATGTCGAAGGAGCGCGCGGCGAAGATCGCGAACTCGCCCGGCGCATCCAGCCGCGGCGGCAAGAAGTCCGGCTCGGGCGGCAACTCGAGCCAGGGCGGCACGACCGCGCAGAAGAAGGCAGCCGGCCGCAAGGGCGGCAAAGCGACCGCCCGAAAGAGCTAGGCACCGCGAGACGAGGCGTACACTCCGCCCCATGAGCCCCGAGACGCTCACGCGCCGGGTCGGGGCGGGGTTGTCCGTCTCCGCCGGCACCGCCGAGGCGGCCGGCGAGGCCGCGCGCGAGGCGCGTGCGGCGCTCGGCGACGCCCCCGTCGACCTCGCCTTCCTCTTCCTCTCTGCGGACCACTTCGCCGCGAGCGAGGACGCCGTGGCGACCGTCGAGGAGGTCCTGGCGCCGAAGCACCTCGTCGGCTGCGTGGCCGAGGGCATCGTCGGCGGCGGCCGCGAGCTCGAAGACGGTCCCGCCGTCTCGGTGTGGGCCGCGTGCCTCCCCGAGGCCGAGATCGAGACCTTCCACAGCCTTGCGATCTCGACCGATGAAGGGGTGGCGGTGACGAGCTTCCCGCAGCTGGAGGGTGCCGATCTCGTCGCGCTGCTCGTGGACCCGTTCACGTTCCCGGCCGCCGGCTTCCTCTCCAAGCTGAACGAGGAAGAGGAAAGCGCGCCCGTCGTCGGCGGCCTCGCGTCCGGTGGCGGCGAGCCCGACACGCAGGCGCTGTTCGTCGACGGCGAGATCGTGCACGAGGGCGCGGTTGGCGCCGTCCTCCGCAACGTCCCCGTGCGAATGGTGGTCTCGCAGGGCTGCGAGCCGATCGGGCGCGACTCCGTGGTCACGCATGCGGAGGGCAACGTCGTCTTCGAGCTCGCGGGCGAGCCTGCGCTCGAGCGGCTGAAGGGCGATCTCGCGACGCTGACGCCGGAGCAGCAGCAAAGCGCCGCGAGCGGCGGTGTCCTCGCGGGCCTCGTGATCGACGAGAACCGGTCCGAATACCTCCGCGGCGACTACCTGATGCGCGGCCTGATGGGGGTCGACGAGGACGCGGGCGCGCTCGCGATCGGCGAGCCGGTGCGGATCGGCCAGACGCTTCGCTTCCACGTGCGCGACGCGGCGGCGGCCGACGAGGACCTGCGCGAGAACCTCTCGGGGGCGATCGACGGGGAGCGGGCCGCGGGCGCGCTGCTCTTCACGTGCAACGGTCGCGGCACGAGCATGTTCACCGAGCCCGGCCACGACGCAGGCGTCGTCGGCGAGGCGCTCGGCGGCGACGCGGTCGCCGGTTTCTTCTGCGCCGGCGAGATCGGCCCCGTGGGCGGCAAGCCGTTCCTGCACGGCTTCACCGCCACACTGGCCGTCTTTCTTGAGAGCTAGCTAGGCGCTCTCGGCGAGCGCCGGCGTGCAGCTCGAGCGGCCGCGCTTCTCGAGGTACTGCTGGTGATAGTCCTCCGCGACGTAGAACGTCTGCGCGGGCTCGATCACGGTTGCGATCGGCTTCCGGTACCGGCCCGAACCGTCGAGCTCGGCCTTCGAACGCTCGGCCGCGGTCCGCTGCTCGTCGTCGTGGAAGAAGACGACCGAC
>JAWVDY010000163.1:0-2543 GCA_033856995.1 Gaiellaceae bacterium | reverse complement strand
TATCAGCCCCTCGCGGGCGGCATGCAGGCTGCGTACGCGCACGTCGACCGCCTGCTCTCAGGGCACGACGGAGCGAGCCTCGAAGCCCTGGGTAATGTTCTCGGTGGCATCGAACGGAGGCATGTGGCGTGAAGGAGATCGTCGAGGACGTCGAGCGCTGGCGCGAGCGCGGTGAGCGTGTCGCAGTCGCGACGGTCGTCGCGACGCGGCGGTCGGCGCCGCGTCCGATCGGCGCGAAGTTCGCGGTCTCGGAGGCGGGGGAGATGTGCGGCTCGGTCTCCGGTGGCTGCGTCGAGAACGACGTCGCCGTGCAGGCCCTCGAGGTAATCGCCTCCGGCGAGCCACGGCTTCTGAGCTACGGGATCTCGGACGAGCAGGCGCTCGGCGTTGGGCTCCCGTGCGGCGGCGAGATCGACGTCTTCCTCGAGCGCCTCGATTGACGCTCACTGATCGGCTGCTCGAGCTTGCCCATGGCGAGGAGCGGGCGGTGCTCTTCACCGTGCTCGAGGGCGAGCACAGCGGGGCGAAGCTGCTCGTGCTCCTCGAACGGGACGAGATCGTCGGCGACGACCCGCTCGGGCTGGCGCCGCTCGCCCCGGAGCTGCGGCGGAACGGCCAGCTCGACCGGCCGGGCGCGGCAGTCTTTGCGGAGGTGTTCGGCCCGCCGCCGCGCCTTGTCGTCGTCGGGGCGGTCGACACCGCTGAGGCGCTGTGCGCGGCGGCGAAGGCCGTCGGCTGGCGCACGATCTGCGTCGACGCGCGCACGAAATACGCGACCGCCGAGCGCATGCCGAGCGCCGACGAGCTGTACGCCGAATGGCCGCAGGACGCGTTCGCGCACATCGCACCCGACCGCAACACGGCGGTCGTTGTCCTGACCCACGACGAGAAGTTCGACATCCCTGCGCTCGTCGCAGCTCTCGGGACGGACGCGTTCTACGTCGGCGCGCTCGGCAGCAGGCGCGCACAGGCGAAGCGACGCGAGCGCCTCGTCGAGGAGGGGATCACAGACGAGCAGCTCGAGCGGCTGCGCGGGCCTGTCGGCCTGGACATCGGCGCCGAGACTCCCGCCGAGACCGCGGTGTCGATCCTGGCGGAGGCGCTCGCACTTCGCGCCGGTCGCCTCGGCGGTCCGTTGCGCGAAGCGGCCGGCCGCATTCACGTCGAGCGCTGAGAGAAAACCTTTACAGCGGCGGGGTGGAGGTTGTACGTTCCGCGCTCGGGCGTCGGTCTGTGCGCTCGGCCAACCACAGAGAGGAGTGGGATGCCCGTCAAGGTGCTGTCCGAGAGGGTGCGCGAGCTCGTCGACGAGAACGTCGAGGTCGAGCAGATCGCGACGGGATTCATGTTCACCGAAGGGCCGATCTGGATGGCCGACGGCTCGCTGCACTTCAGCGACATGCCCGGTGACAAGCGCCGCCGCTGGCATCCCGAGGACGGGGTGGAGGTCTTGCGCGACCCGAGCAACAAGTGCAACGGGATGACGCGCGACAACGACGGGAACCTGATCGTCTGCGAGCACCGCACGAGCTCGGTCGTCCGCGAGCGGCCGGACGGCACGCGCGAGACGCTCGCGACGCACTGGGGCGACCGGGAGCTGAACAGCCCGAACGACGTGATCGTCGCATCCGACGGGTCGATCATCTTCACCGATCCGACCTACGGGCGCATGCCGGTGTTCGGCTTCGAGCGCCTGCAGGATCTCGACTTCCAGGGCGTCTACCGCCTGCCGGGAGACGGCGGGGACCTCCAGCTCCTGATCGACGACTTCGAGCAGCCGAACGGGCTCTGCTTCACACCCGACGAGTCGCAGCTCTACATCAACGACACCGTGCGGGCGCACATCCGGGTCTTCGACGTCGGGCCGGACCATGCGCTCTCGAACGGCCGAGTCTTCGCAGAAGGCATCGGCACCGGCGACCACACGACAGGTGAGCTCGTCGACGGCATGAAGCTCGACGAGCGCGGCAACGTCTACGTGACCGGCCCGAAAGGTGTCTGGATCTACGCACCCGACGGCGAGCACCTCGGCGTGATCGAGGTGCCGGAGAACGTCGGCAACGTGAACTGGGGCGACGACGACTGGCGCTCGCTCTTCATTCCCGCCTCGACCTCCGTCTACCGCGTGCGGATGAAGGTTGCCGGCAACCCGCTTCCCTACATGAAGAGCTGACAAAGGAGCCTCGTGGAGACCATCGACCCGAAATCAGCTGCGCTCGTCATCCAGGATCTGCAGAACGACGTGATCATCGAGGGCGGCGCATTCGCCGACTCCGGTGCGCCCGCTCACGCGACCAGCCAGAACGTCGTCGCGAACGTGAAAGGGCTGGCCGAAGCCGCCCGCAAGGCGGGCGTGCCCGTGATCCACGTCTGGTACATCGTCGATGCCGACGCTTCGGGGCTGAAGCAGAACGCGCCGCTCTTTCAGAGCGTCAAGGAAGCGAACGCGCTCGTGCGCGGCACCTGGGGCGCGGCGCCCGCCGACGGGCTCGAGCCGCAGGACGGCGATCACATCGTCGAGAAGATGCGGATGAACGGCTTCT
>JAWVDY010000162.1:0-6937 GCA_033856995.1 Gaiellaceae bacterium | reverse complement strand
GATCTTCCGCAGCGACGTCTCGACGCTGCGGGCCGTGTCGCCGTCCGCGACGTCGAACGAGAGCAGGCCGCCGAAGCCCGGGTAGCGGACGACCCGCACCGCGGGGTGCGCGCGCAGGCGCTCGGCGATCTCCTTCGCCGAAGCCGTGTGCCGCTCCATCCGGACGCGCAGCGTCTTCAGCGACCGCGAGAGCAGCCAGCAGGGATCGGGCGCGGCGACGATCCCGGAGCGGCCGCGGAACTCGTGCAGCCGCGCGGCGTCGTCCGGGGAGCGGCACGCGACCGCGCCGAGCAGGACGTCGTGGTGGCCGCCCAGGAACTTGGTCGCGCTGTGCAGCGCGAAGTCCGCGCCGAGCTCGAGCGGCCGCAGGTAGATCGGCGTCGCGGCGGTCGAGTCGACCACGACGCGCGCCGGGTGGGCCGCGGCAGCCTCGAAGTCCGGCATCGTCAGGAACGGGTTCGACGGGGCCTCGAGCCAGACGACGTCGACGCCGTCGGGCGCTGGCCCGGTCTGGTCGAACTCGACGTGGCGCAGGCCCCAGCGCTCGAGCGAGGCGAAGAGCACCCCGGTCCCGTAGTAGCCGCCCTCGGCCAAGGCGATCGTCTGTCCCGGCTCGAGCAGCCCGAGCACGAGCGCGGTCGTCGCGGCGGCGCCGGAAGGAAAGAGCAGCGTCTCGCCGCCCTCGAGCTCGGCGAGCGCGCGCTCGGCCGCGAGCCCGTTGGGGTGGGCGTAGCGCTGGTAGTACAGCTCGGCGGGATCGCCGTCGCGGTACGGCCAGATCGTCGAGCGATCGAGTGGCTCCACGACGCGGACTTTAGCCCTGCGTCCGCTCCGATTTGACGCCGGTGGGGGCGTGTGCCTAATCTCCAGCAACTCCGTGGACAAACTTGGAAGATAAGGAGCACGAATGAGGATTATTTGCATGGCTTTGGTCGGGGTCGCGATGCTCGCGGGCTCCGCAGCCGGCGCGTCGAAGGGCACCTCGATCGACCTGGTGGGCTACTCGACGCCGAAGGACGCCTACGGCAAGATCATTTCGGCCTTCCAGAAGACCTCGGCCGGAAACGGCTCGAGCTTCAACCAGTCCTACAACGCCTCTGGTGACCAGGCGCGCGCCGTCGCCGCCGGGCTGAAGGCCGATGTCGTCGCGCTCGCGCTCGACCCGGACATCAACCTGCTCGTGGGCAAGGGCCTGGTTCCGAAGAACTGGGCCGCGAACTCGCACAAGGGGATCGTCTCGGACTCCGTGGTCGTGCTTGTGGTGCGCGACGGCAATCCGAAGCACATCAAGGGCTGGGGCGACCTGATCAAGCCGGGCGTCCAGGTGATCACCCCGAACCCGTTCACCTCGGGCGCCGCCCGCTGGAACGTGATGGCGGCCTACGGCGCGCAGCGGAAGGCCGGGAAGACCGACAAGCAGGCGATCGCCTACCTGAAGAAGTTCTTCCAGCATGTGCCGGTGCAGCCCGACAGCGCGCGGGCCGCCCTGCAGGTCTTCGCACAGGGCAAGGGCGACGTCCTGATCACCTACGAGAACGAGGCGATCTACGCCGAGAAGAAGGGCGTCCACACCGAGTACAGGACGCCGAAGTCGACGCTGCTGATCGAGACCCCGGTCGCCCTCACGAAGACCGGCCTCAAGAAGCCGGCGGCGAAGGCGTTCTACAAGTTCCTCTGGTCGTCGACTGCGCAGAAGGCATTCGCGTCGCAGGGCTTTCGCCCGGTCGTGAAGAGCGTCGCGAAGAACTACAAGTTCTACAAGCCGGCCGGCCTGTTCACGATCAACACGCCGAAGCTCGGGCTGAACGGCTGGACGAAGGTCCAGACCCGCTTCTTCCACCCGCAGACAGGGATCGTGGCGAGGATCGAAAAGTCGCTTGGCCACTGACGCAGCTCTACTCGAGCGGCCTACCGGCGCGGCCTCGGGCCGCGCCGGTAGCGCCCTCGCGCGGGGGGTGGCGATGGGCTACCTCAGCGTTGTCGTCCTCCTCCCGCTCGCCGCGCTGATCTGGAGCTCGCGCTCGGGCGGGCTTCACGCGTTCTGGGAACAGGCGACGCAGCACGAGGCGATGTCCGCGCTGAAGCTGACGCTCGGGCTCGCCGCGATCTGCGCGCTCGTCAACGCGGTGATGGGCACCGCCATCGCGTGGGTCCTCGTGCGCGATCGTTTCCCGGGGAGCGGTGTGGTCGACGCGCTGATCGACTTGCCCTTCGCGCTGCCCACGATCGTCGCGGGCCTGACGCTGCTCGCGCTCTACGGGCCGGGCGGCCCGTTCGGCGTCGACGTCGCGTTCACCCGCATCGGGATCCTGCTCGCGCTGCTGTTCGTGACGCTGCCGTTCGTCGTGCGCGCCGTGCAGCCGGTGCTGCTCGAGCTGGACGAGGAGATGGAGCAGGCCGCCGCCTCGCTCGGTGCCGGCTCGTTCGCCGTCTTTCGGCGGATCGTGTTCCCGAACCTGCTCCCCGCGATCCTCTCCGGCGTCGCGCTGGCGTTTGCGCGCGCGGTCGGCGAGTTCGGCGCCGTGGTGCTCATCTCCGGGAACATCGCCTTCAAGACGGAGGTCTCGTCCGTCTACATCTTCACGCAGGTCGAGTCGAACAACGGGAGTGGAGCGGCGGCCGTCTCGGTGCTTTTGCTGGCGATCTCGCTCGGCGTCCTGCTCGCGATCGGCGCCTTCCGCCGCTGGAGGACGCGGCACGACCATGTCTAGGCACGCGCTCCGCGTCAGTGCGCTCGCGTACCTGGGGCTGCTGCTCCTGGTCCCGGTCGGCTCCGTCTTCTACCGCGCCTTCGGGAACGGCGTCGGGCACGCCTGGGACGCGGTCAGCAATGGCCGCGCGGTGCACGCGCTGGAGCTGACGCTGCTGCTGACGGGGATCACCGTCCCTGCGAACACGGTCGTCGGGATCATCCTCGCGCTCGCTCTCGTGCGCGGGCGCTTTCCCGGCCGCGGACTCTTGAACGCGGTCGTCGACCTGCCACTCGCGCTCTCGCCGGTCGTGGTCGGCCTCGCGCTCTACCTGCTGTACGGGCGCGGGGGCTGGCTCGGCGGCCTGGCCGGTCACGGCGTGCACGTGCTCTTCGCAGTCCCCGGGATGGTGCTCGCGACGATGTTCGTGTCGCTGCCGTTCGTCGTGCGCGAGGTGGTGCCGGTGCTGCGCGAGATCGGCACCGACCAGGAGCAGGCGGCCGAGACCCTCGGCGCGCGGCCGTTCCAAGTGTTCCGCCGGATCACGCTGCCGGCGATTCGCTGGGCCGTCGCCTATGGAATCGTGCTGACGACCGCCCGCGCGATCGGCGAGTTCGGCGCGGTCAGCATCGTCTCGGGCCGGATCGAGGGCAAGACCGAGACGCTGCCGATCTACGTCCAGTCGCAGTACGCTTTCGACTTCAACACGTCCGGGGCCTATGCGGCCTCCGTCGTCCTCGCGCTGATCGCGATCGTCACGGTCGTCGTCCTGCGCGTCCTGCAACCCAAGGAGGAGGTCGGCTAGTGGGCATCACCGTCGTCGATGTGAACAAGCGCTTCGGCGACTTTGCCGCGTTGCAGGACGTCTCGGTCGCGATCCCCGAGGGCTCGCTGACCGCGCTGCTCGGCCCGAGCGGCAGCGGCAAGTCCACGCTCCTGCGGGTGATCGCCGGCCTCGAGCAACCCGATTCCGGCCAGGTGCTGATCGGCGACGAGGATGTGACGAGCAAGCCGGCGCGGGCCCGCGGCGTCGGCATGGTCTTCCAGCACTACGCCGCGTTCAAGCACATGACCGTCTACGACAACGTCGCGTTCGGGCTGTCGATCCGGAAGCGGCCGCGCGCGGAGATCAAGCAGCGCGTCCACGAGCTGCTGGAGCTCGTGCAGCTGGAAGGTCTCGCGAAGCGCTACCCCGCGCAGCTCTCGGGCGGCCAGCGGCAGCGGATGGCGCTGGCCCGCGCGCTGGCGGTCGAGCCGAGCGTGCTGCTCCTGGACGAGCCGTTCGGCGCGCTCGACGCGCGCGTGCGCAAAGAGCTGCGCGCGTGGCTGCGCCGCCTGCACGACGAGGTGCACGTGACCACGATCATCGTCACCCACGATCAGGAGGAGGCGATGGAGGTAGCCGGGCAGATCGTCGTACTCAACGACGGGCGGATCGAGCAGGTGGCCTCGCCGCGCGAGCTCTACGAGCAGCCGGCGAACGAGTTCGTGATGAGCTTCGTCGGCCCGGTGAACCGGCTCGGCGACACCTTCGTCAGGCCGCACGACGTGGAGCTGCTGCTCGAGCCGGACGCCGGTTGCTCCGAGGCGATGGTCGAGCGCGTCGTCCACCTCGGCTTCGAGGTGCGCGTGGAGCTCGTCCGCGACGACGGCCAGCACCTGCTCGCGCAGCTGACGCAGGACGGGTCGGAGCAGCTCGAGCTCGAGCGTGGTCAGATCGTCTACGTGCGGCCGAGCCGCGAGACCGTGTTCCGCAAGCCCCTAGTGGGGTAGCCAGGCGTCCGGGTCGGCTGCGATCCGGGAGACCTGGGCCGGGAGGCTGCCGGCCGCGACGTCGGCCAGCGTCACCGTCTCCAGCACCGCGCGCAGGTTGCCGCGGACCGCGATCCAGACCTCGCGCAGCGGCTCCGCCGCGCCCGGATACTCGACCTGCTCGGGTCGCTCGCCGCGGACGTTGGCGATCGGGCCCTCGACCGCGCGAATCACGTCCGCGAGGGTGATCTCCTCCGGCGCCTTTGCGAGCCAGTAGCCGCCGTCGGCGCCCCGCTGGCTCTGCACGAGCCCGGCGTGCTTCAGGTCGAGCAGGATGTTCTCGAGGAACTTCAGCGGGATCTTCTGCGCCTGCGCGATCGTGTCGCCCTTGACGGGGCCCTGACCGGCCGAGGCAGCGAGCTCGGCGCCGGCGCGTACGGCGTAGTCGACCTTGGCGGAGACTCGCATGCAGGCGAAATCTAGCCGGGGCTAGATCTCGCCCTCGGCGGCCTTGGGCTTGCGGGCCGCAGGCTTGCGCTTCGGGGCGGCGGGCTTCTTCGCAGCGGCCTTCTTCGGACGCCGACGCTCGGGCTTCCTTTCGCCGTCGCCCGAGCCGTTCGCCGGATCGGGCACGACGCGGTTCTTGCCGGCTCGCTTCGCGGCGTAGAGCGCCTCGTCCGCCGCGCTGACGAGGCCGTCCGGCGTCGCAAGGGTGTCCTTCACGGCGACGCCGAAGCTCGCGGTCGTGTGGAGCTTCTCGCCTCCGGGCAGCTCGATCGGGGCCGCCTCCAGGGCGGCGCGCAGGCGCTCGGCTAGCTTGAGCGCGCCCGTGAGATCGGTCTCGGGAAGAACGAGCGCGAACTCCTCGCCGCCGTACCTTCCCGCGAGGTCGACCTGGCGGACGCCGGCAGCCAGAATCCCGCCGACCGCGCGCAGGACTGCGTCGCCCGCAGGGTGGCCGTGGGTGTCGTTGACGCCCTTGAAGTTGTCGAGGTCGAGCAGGACGAACGCGAGCGACTCGCCGACGCGATCCGCCCGCCGCCACTCGAGCGCGAGCTCCTCGTCGAGCGTCCGTCGGTTCGCGAGGCCGGTCAGGCCGTCGGTCGTCGCCTGCGAGGCAACGCGGCGAAAATCGCCCAGCACGCGCAGGATCGGTCCCGCGAAGAGGAACGCCACCAGGATCAGCAGCGAGAACGAGCCGATCGCGGCGTAGCGGACGCGCTGCTCGTACGGCGCGACGTTTGCGTGGATCGCTGACTCCGGCCGCAACGCGATCAGCCGCACGCCTGCGGAGTCGGGCACGAGGGCCGGCAGACCGCGGAAGCTGATGCCGCCGAGTCGAACGGTCCTGCCCTTGATCTCCAGCTTGGCGCCGTCGAGGACGCGGCCCCGCTGCGCCAGCAAGAGACGGTCGCTGCGTCCGTGCGGAGCGTCGCTGGTCAGCCGACGCGCGAGCTCTTGCCCGAGCGGCACGCTCGAGACGATCCTCGCCACACGCGCGCCGTCGACCGTGAGCCAGACCGACCGCTTCAGGGCTTGCGCGCTCACATGTCCGGCCACTAGCTGCTTGTGCAAGTAAAACGCGACCCCGGGGCTCGTCGCGGCGAGTCGCGTCAACGTGGCCGTGTCGCTCTTGATCACGGCGCGCTGGACGACCGGCGAGCGCGCGAGGTCGTTGGCACGTGTCGACGCGTCGTCGCCGAGCCGGCCAAGCTCGCGCAGGCCGTTCTGCAGCTGGTCGCTGAGCGCCGAGTCCGCATGTGCGCTCTCGTTGCGGGCCGCGTTCGCCTGCAGGATGCGAGCGGTCGACACGATCGGGATTGCGCCGACGATCAGGACGCCGACCAGGAGCTGGAACGCCGATCGCCGGGTGACCGGGGGTTTGGCCCGGCGTCGCCGGCGAGGAGACGCTTGCTGTTGGTCGGCGGCCGCGGGGGTGGCCGCAGAGCTCATCAGTCGGTTATCGGCCTCCACCGCGGCTCGCTTGAGCCGAGAGCGTTGGGCTAGAAGTTGGAGTCGGGGTGGCCGGACTCGGTAGCGGAGCCCTGTGGCGTCGACCAGACCAACGCCTTCGCCGACGGATCGCGATGGGTCGTCCCCGAGAGCGTCCCGAGCACGATCGTGACCGTGGTGCCACTGAGGGTCATCTGTGAGTTGGAGAAGATCGCCGTGTCCGCGTAGTAGCCGTCGGTCCGGACGAGCCCGAGGCCCGTCAGGACAGAATCATCGGACGGGTCGCGGACGGTGACGACGTCCTCGGTTCTGTTCCCCTCGATTCGAACCGTGACGCCGGTCGTGGAGCCGTCCCAGCCGGGCAGGATCAAGTCGGGGTCGACGGTGCCCGCGTACGTGAAGACGATCGCGTCGCCGGGCTCCGGCTGCCCCCTCTGCGCGCCGTTGTCGACCGTGTCCACGTCCGCCGGTGCCGGAAGCGTGCTCGGAGGCGGAGGCGGAGGCGGAGGCGGGGGCGGGGGCGGAGGCGGAGGCGGAGGCGG
>JAWVDY010000161.1:0-2710 GCA_033856995.1 Gaiellaceae bacterium | reverse complement strand
CGCCCTACGGGCGCGGCGCATTGGTCGGCCGCCGTCAGGGCGCGGCTTCGATCAGCCGGCGTGAGCAACGCAGCGGAGCTGCGTTGCGGGCGGAAGGTACTAGCAACGCGTCTCTTTCCGCCCCCTTCCACCGCCGGGGCACCCCATCCCACCACCCACTGCGAGCGTAGCGGCGAAAATCGCACGCGTGTGTGCCGACTCTGTGACAAGTTCCAGCAGCACCCCGAGCGACGTGCCGGACGTTCTCGCCCCGGGGCTCGATGTCGTCTTCTGCGGGATCAACCCCGGCCGCGTCTCCGCCGCCGCCGGAGCCAACTTTGCGAACCCGCGCAACGACTTCTGGCGCCTGCTGCACGCCGCCGGTTTCACTCCGCGTCAGCTCGAGCCGGCCGAGCAATTCGAGCTGCCGGAACACCGGTGCGGTATGACGAACGCCGCGTACCGCACCACGCCCGGCTCCGGTGACCTGCGGCGCGCGGACTTCGCGGGCTCGGCCGAGCGCCTCGAGCGCATCGCGCGCGAGCTGCGTCCGCGCGCGATCGCCTTCGTCGGCAAGGAGGCCTACCGCGGTGTCTTCGACGAACGCCCGGACCTCGGCGCTCAGAAGCGGACGCTCGACGGCGTCGCCCTCTTCGTCCTCCCGTCGACGTCGCCGGCGAACGCCGCGGTGCCGTGGGACGAGCGCCTGGCGTGGTTCCGCAAGCTCCGCGAATGGCTCGAGCCCGTGCCGCGCCTTTCGATTCGGGCGCTCCTGCTCGACGCCGATGACCGCATGCTGCTCTTTCGCTTCGAGGACGCCTTCGGCCAGGTCTGGTGGGCGACGCCAGGAGGCGGCGCGGAACCGGGCGAGACCGACGAGTCGACGCTCCGCCGCGAGCTCGTCGAGGAGGTCGGCCTGCACGACGCCGTGCTCGGCCCGCACATCTGGTCACGCGTCAACGACTTCGCGTGGGGCGGGACGATCTACCGGCAGACCGAGCGCTTTTACCTCGTCCGCATCGATCGGCACGACGTCGCGCCGACGATCGACCTCATCCCCGAGGGAATCCACGGCCATCGCTGGTGGTCGGTCGACGAGCTCGCTGCGAGTGCGGAGACCTTCGCGCCGCGATCGCTGGCCGTGCACCTCCGCGGGCTACTCGACACCGGCGCGCCCGCGCAACCGCTCGAGCTCAGCGGGCTCTAGCCGTGCCACCCGTTCGTGATCGGCGTCCGCCGGTCGCGGCCGAACGCCTTCGGCCGCAGCCGCACGCCCGGTGGCGCCTGGCGCCGCTTGTACTCGGCGCGATCGATCATCGTCGCGACGCGCTCGACGATGTCCGCGTAGCCGTCGGCCGCGAGCTCCTCACGCGACCGGTCGAGCTCGACGTACGCCTCGAGCACCTTGTCGAGGACGGGGTACGGCGGCAGCGAGTCCTCGTCCAGCTGATCCGCACGCAGCTCGGCGGTCGGTGCACGCTCGATCGTCGACACGGGGACGAGCTCGCGCCCGGCGCGCTCGTTGAGATGGCGCGCGAGCCGGAAGACATCCGTCTTGTAGACGTCCTTGATCAACGCGAACCCGCCGGCAAGATCGCCGTACAGCGTCGAGTAACCGACCGAGAGCTCGGACTTGTTCCCGGTCGACACGACGAGCCAGCCGAACTTGTTCGACAGCGCCATCAGGATCACCGCGCGCACGCGCGCCTGCAGGTTCTCCTCGGTGAGATCGGGCTCGCGCCCCTCGAAGTGCGGGCCGAGCACGCTCGTGAAGTCCTCGACGACCGACTCGATCGGGATCTCGCGGAAGTCGCAGCCGAGATTCTCCGCGAGCCGCTGCGCGTCGCTGCGCGTGCCGTCCGAGGAGTAGCGCGACGGCATCGACACGCACTGCACATGCTCCGCGCCGAGCGCCTCAGCTGCCAGCGCCGCCGTGACCGCGGAGTCGATCCCACCGGACACGCCGATCACCACGTCCCCGAAGCCGTTCTTCAGCACGTAGTCGCGCAGGCCGAGCTCGAGCGCAAGGCGCATCTGCTCGAGCTCGTCCTCGAACGGAAGCACGGCGCCGTCGAAGCGGTTCCCGTTCGATCCCAGGGGCCGCACGTCGCCGGCGTGCACGATCTGCACCGCCGGAACGGTCTCGCGGTCTTCGGCGAGCGCTCGCCGGCGCACGTCGCGCAGCCGCCGCCCGAGCACGCCCTTCGGCTCGATGTCGACGATCAGCATCGCCTCCTCGAACCCCGCCGCGCGTGCAACGACATCGCCCTCGTCGTCGAGCACGCACGAGTGGCCGTCGAAGAGCAGCTCGTCCTGCCCCCCGACCGAGTTGCAGAACGCGACGAAGCACGAGTTGTCGCGCGCGCGCGTGACGAACATCTCCTCGCGCTCGACCTCCTTGCCGACGTGGAACGGCGACGCCGAGACATTCACGAGCAGCTCCGCGCCCGCGAGCGCGAGATCCGTCGCGGGCGGCCCCGGCTGCCACATGTCCTCGCAGATCGTCACGCCGACGAGCGTGTCCCCGACCTCGATCAACACGAGATCGCGCCCGGTCGCGAAGTAGCGGTACTCGTCGAAGACGCCGTAGTTCGGGAGGAAGCGCTTGCGGTAGATCGCCTTCACCTCGCCACCCGCGCACACGGCGCACGCGTTGTAGAGGTCGGTCTCGAGGTGGGGAAAGCCGACGAAGGCGACGATGTCCTTCGCTTGCGCCGCGATCTCCTCGAGC
>JAWVDY010000160.1:0-5760 GCA_033856995.1 Gaiellaceae bacterium | reverse complement strand
TCTTCTCCGGCTGGGATCCCGAAGCGAAGAAGTACGACACGACCACGTGGCAGTACGCCGGGATGGACGTGCACGGCTCCGGCGCCGAGCCCGAGAAGGGCACCCGGGGCGAGCAGTCGGGCCACGGCGGCCACGGCGGCGGCCTCGCGCACGGCGAGCCGCCCGAGGAGGACCCGTCGCTACAGCACCCGCGCTGCGTCTTCCAGCTGCTGAAGCGGCACTACCGCCGCTACACGCCGGAGTTCGTGGCCGCGACCTGCGGCTGCAGCGTGGAGGACTTCCTCCAGGTCGCGAAGGCGCTGACCGACAACTCCGGACGCGAGAAGACGTCGGCCTTCTGTTACGCGGTCGGCTGGACGCAACACACCGTCGGCGTCCAGTACATCCGCACCGCGGCGATCATCCAGCAGCTGCTCGGCAACATGGGCCGGCCCGGCGGCGGCATCGTCGCGCTCCGCGGCCACGCCTCGATCCAGGGCTCGACCGACATCCCGACGCTGTTCAACATCCTGCCGGGCTACCTGCCGATGCCGCACACCGACTTCGAGGGCGGCTTCGACGAGTACGTCGAGGCGAACACGTCGCCGACCGGCTGGTGGGGCCACTTCGACGCCTACTGGGTGAGCCTGATGAAGGCCTACTTCGGTGAGAGCGCGAGCGCCGACAACGAGTGGCTGTTCGGGAAGCTGCCGCGGATCGACGACGACAACGGCGTCTACCAGACGACGCTCGACATGATCGACGGCAAGGTCAAGGGCTACATCCTCGCGGGCGAGAACCCGGCGGTCGGCAACTCGCACTCGAAGCTGCACCGGCTCGCGCTCGCGAAGCTCGACTGGCTGGTCGTCCGCGATCTCGTCGAGATCGAGTCGGCCGCCTTCTGGTACGACAGCCCCGAGATCGAGTCCGGCGAGCTGAAGATGGAGGAGATCCCGACGGAGATCTTCTTCCTGCCGGCCGCGGCGCACACCGAGAAGGACGGCTCCTTCACTAACACGCAACGGCTACTGCAGTGGCACTGGCAGGCGACCGAGCCGAAGGCCGACTGCCGCTCGGAGCTCTGGTTCTACTTCCACCTCGGCCGGCTGTTGAAGCAGAAGCTCGCGGACTCCGAAGAGCAGCGAGACGAGCTGCTGAAGGCGCTGCGCTGGGACTACCCGACGCACTCGCAGATCGAGGAGCCGGACGCCGACGCGGTGCTCCAGGAGATCAGCGGGCGCGAGGTCCCGAGCGGCGAGTTCATCGACGCCTACCCGAAGCTGAAATCGGACGGCGCGACGGCCTGCGGGTGCTGGATCTACTGCGGGGTCTATGCGGAAGGCGAGAACCAGGCCGCTCGGAAGAAGCCGCACTGGGAGCAGGAGACCTACGTCGCGCCCGAGTGGGCCTGGGCGTGGCCGGCGAACCGGCGGATCCTCTACAACCGCGCCTCGGCCGACCCCGACGGCAAGCCGTGGTCGGAGCGCAAGAAGTTCGTCTGGTGGGATCCCGAAGAGAGGAAGTGGACGGGCCTCGACGTGCCCGACTTCCAGGAGGACAAGCCGCCGAGCTACGTGCCGCCCGACGACGCGAAGGCCGAGGACGCGATCGCCGGCGACCACCCGTTCATCATGCAGGCGGACGGACGAAGCTGGCTGTTCGTCCCGCAGGGGCTCGAGGACGGTCCGCTACCGACGCACTACGAGCCGCACGAGTCGCCCTTCGACAGCCCGCTCTACGCCCAGCGTGCGAATCCGCGGCGTCAGCAGTTCCACCGGCCCGACAACCCCTACAACCCCGTCGGCTCGGAGGTCTATCCGTACGTGGCGACGACCTACCGGCTCACCGAGCACCACACTGCCGGCGGGATGTCGCGCTTCGTGCCGTACCTCTCGGAGCTCCAGCCGGCGATGTTCTGCGAGGTCAGCCCGGAGCTCGCGAAGGAGGCGGGGCTCGTGCACGGCGGCTGGGCGACGATCTACAGCGCGCGCGCCGCGATCGAGGCGCGAGTGATGGTGACCGACCGGATCCCGCCGATCGAGGTCCAGGGCCGGACGACCCACCAGGTCGGGCTGCCCTACCACTGGGGCTCGCGGGGGCTCACGACGGGCGACGCGGCGAACGACCTCGCCTCGCTCGCGCTCGACCCGAACGTCCACATCCAGGAGGTGAAGGGCTTCACCGTCGGGATCAGGCCCGGCAAGCGGCCGCGCGGGAAGCGGCTCGTCGAGTTCGTCGAGGAGATGCGGAACCGTGCTGGATAGCTACGGCACCGAGGCGCAGGAGCGAGTCGGCTTCTTCACCGACACCTCGGTCTGCATCGGGTGCAAGGCCTGCGAGGTCGCGTGCAAGGAGTGGAACCTCGTGCCCGAGGACGGCCTCGTCTGGACCGGCGAGTCGTACGACAACACTTCGGAGCTCGGCGCGAACTCCTGGCGCCACGTCGCCTTCATCGAGCAGAACGAGCCGCTGCGCGGCGACAAGGAGGAGGGCGTCGACGCGCTCCGCTGGCTGATGAGCTCCGACGTGTGCAAGCACTGCACCCACGCCGCCTGCCTCGACGTCTGCCCGACGGGCGCCCTCTTCCGCACGGAGTTCGGCACGGTCGTCGTCCAGGAGGACGTTTGCAACGGCTGCGGCTACTGCGTGCCCGCGTGCCCGTTCGGCGTGCTCGACAAGCGGCACCTCCCGCGCCGCGACGAGCCGGCGATCCCGCTGCTCGCCAAGCAGGAGGACGGCCGCGTCTGGAAGTGCACGCTTTGCTATGACCGGCTGAAGGGCGGTCACGAGCCCGCCTGCGCAAAGGCCTGCCCGACCGACTCGATCCAGTTCGGGCCGCTCGACGAGCTGCGAGAGCGGGCGGACGAGCGGCTCGAGAAGCTCCAGGCGGAGAACTGGAATGGCGCGCGGCTCTACGGCCGCGACCCGGACGACGGCGTCGGCGGCTTCGGCGCCTTCTTCCTGCTGCTCGACGAGCCCGAGGTGTACGGGCTGCCGCCGGATCCCGTCGTGACGACGCGCGATCTCCCGGAGATGTGGCGGACGGCCGCGGTGGCCGCGGGCGCGGTCGTCCTCGGCGTCGTCGCGGGCTTCCTCGGAGGCTCGCGGTGAGCTCGTACTACGGCCGGCCGGTGCTCAAGGAGCCGGTCTGGACGCCGGAGATCCCGTGGTACTTCTTCACCGGCGGCCTGGCGGGAGGCTCGTCGATCCTGAGCCTGGTCGCGCGGCTCGCCGGGAACGAGACACTCGCGAGGCGGAGCCTCTACGTCTCGGCGGCGGCCGACATGGTCAGCCCGGCATTGCTGATCTCCGACCTCGGCCGGCCGGAGCGCTTCCTGAACATGTTCCGCGTCTTCAAGGTCACCTCGCCGATGAGCGTCGGCAGCTGGATCCTCGGCGTGTCCGGAACCTCGAGCGCAACGGCCGCGCTGCTCGAGGGGCTCGGGCGGCTGAAGCCCGTGAAGTACGCGGCCGAGCTCGCCTCGGCGGTGACCGGCGCGCCGCTGGCCGTCTATACCGCGACGCTCGTCTCCGACACGGCGATTCCGGTGTGGCACGAGGCACGGCGCGAGCTGCCATTCCTGTTCGGCTCGAGCGCGGTCGCAAGCGCGGGGGCTGCGGCCGCGATCGTCGTGCCGACCGCCGAGGCGGGCCCGGCGCGCCGGCTGGCGGTCGGCGGCGTCCTGGTCGAGAACGCCGTCTTCACGCTGATGCAGAAGCGGCTGGGGGTACTCGGCGAGCCCTACTCGAAACGCGACGCGGGTAGGTACAAGAAGGCCGCGATGGCCTGCACGCTCGGCGGCGCCGCGCTGCTCGCCGGGCCGGGTCGCAGGAGCCGGCTCGCCGCGGCGGCCGGCGGAGCGCTCGTGCTCGCCGGCGAGGTCGCGGTGCGCTGGTCGGTCTTCAGGGCCGGCTTCCAGTCCGCGCGCGACCCGAAGTACACCGTCGGGCCTCAGCGTGAGCGGGCGGCTAGCCGAGAAAGCGGGGCTCGATCGGCTCCTCGCCCTCCGCGCTGACGCGGTACGCGCGCGAGCCGGCGCGGGCGGTGACCGTCTCCGCGAGCTCGGTGCCTTCGAACCGGAGCGCCACGCAGTCGTCCGCCGCGAGGCCCGGCGGGAAGCCCTCGCGGACGAGGCGCGTGTACACCGGGCGCCGCTCGCCCTCGCCGTCGTAGTGCGGACAGGCGCTGCCGGGGAGGAAGCCGAGCCCGTCGCGCATCCCCTCGAGCTGCGGGCCGAACGAGTCGGTGACGCCGGCTTCGAACCAGCAGATCATCCCAGCGCTCCAGCCGGTGAGCACGACCCCTGCCTCCCAGGCCTCGCGCAGGATCTGGTCGAACCCGTGCGCCCGCCAGATCGCGAGCGCGTTGGCCGTGTTCCCGCCGGAGACGTAGATCACGTCCTGGTCGAGCACGAGCTCGCGCAGGTCCGGCGGCGGCCAAGGGAAGAACGGCAGGTGCGAGACCTGGGCGCGGTCGCCGAGTTGCGCGTAGATGTTCAGCGTCAGCGCCGCGTCGTCGCCGACGGCGGTGGGCACGAGCAGCACCCGCGGTCGCTCGCGCTTCGCGAAGCCGAGGAAGTAGTCCTCGAGCCCGCGGCGCTCGATCTCGTCCCACGAGAGCCCGCCCATCGCAATGATCGTGCGCTTCGGTTCGGTGCCAGACACGCGAATAGAAGTGTGCCCTTCCGTCCACAACCCTGCCACCGGAGCCACCACCAGGTCGGCCGGGACCAGGAGTCGTTCCTCCGCTTCTACGCCGAGAATGTCCTCCCGGAGCTCTGACCCGTCTCGGCGCGCCTGCGGTCGCGCTCCACCGGCTCACCGCGCTGCAGCTCCACGCACACGCGGTACGCGACGAGCGCGGCGACGACGGGCGCCACGAGCACGAGCACCCGGTACGCCCAGATCTGGGACACGTACGGCACGGTGAAGAGCACGTCCACACGATCGGCGCTGCCCGCGACGAACACGACGAACACGCACGTGAGCACGGCGTAGCCGATCGCCGTGCGCCCGGGTGCGTCCCGAGGGCGGTCGAGCAGGTTGTGGTACGCCTGGTCTCCGGTAAAGCGCCGCTCGAGCCAGGGCCAGAGGTAGAGGAAGCCGAAGAAGACAGCCGGGAGCGCCACCCCGCCCCAAAACGGATTGGGGACCAGCGTGTAGTGGCCGATCGTCACGTCGAAGCCGGGCATGATCCGTAGCGCCCCGATCAGCCAGCCGAGGTACCAGTCCGGCTGCGCGCCGTTCGTCGCCGAATAGGTGTGAAACGGACCCCAGAGCCAGATCGGGTTGATCTGCACGAGCCCGCCGAGCAGGAAGAGCAGCCCGGCGACGGCTGCGAAGAGGCCGAGCGAGCGCGGCGCCTGGCCCGGGAAGGCCGGGACCCCGACGACCTTTCGCTCGGTTGCGCGCCGCTCGCGGAACTGGGCGTGGTGCTTGAGCGCGACCAGGGCGAGGTGGACCGCGAGCAGGGTCGCGATCAGAGCCGGGATGACGAAGATGTGCACGACGTACATGCGCGGGAAGAACGACGCCCCGCCGGGGAACGGCCCGTCCCAGATCAGCGCCGCCAGGTTCGCGCCGATGAACGGCACCGAGAGCGCGACCCCGTTGCCGATCGCAAGCCCCATCCCGGAGAGCAGGTCGTCCGCGAGCGAGTAGCCGAGGTAGCCCTCGAGCAGCGCCGCGACGAGCATCGTCAGGCCGATCCAGTAGGTCAGGTCGCGAGGCTTGCGGTACGCGCCGGTGAAGAAGACCCGCAGCAGGTGGAGGACGATCGCG
>JAWVDY010000159.1:0-3027 GCA_033856995.1 Gaiellaceae bacterium | reverse complement strand
TGCTGGCCGGGCCACGCCTCGCCCTTGGAGCTCTCGACGCGCATCCCGGCGGCCTGCATCGCGTTCCGGATCCGCCGGACTAGGGGCTCCGCGTAGGTCGTCGCCAGCACGTGGTAGTCGAGGATGTACGGCACCGACGGCGTCAGGTCGCGGTAGTGCTTCGCGTGCGCCTCTTCGTAGCTCTCCTTGAGGAGGTAGAACTCGAGCTCCGAGCCCATCATCGGCTCGTAGCCCGCCGCCCGCGCCCGCTCGACCTGGGCGCGCAGCACCTGGCGCGGCGAGGCCACGACCGGCGAGCCGTCGGCCCAGCCGACATCGCAGAGCACGAGCGCCGTTCCCTCCAGCCACGGCACGCGCCGCAGCGTCGAGAGATCGGGCGTGAGCACGAAGTCGCCGTAGCCCTGCTCCCAGCTCGCCATCTGGTAGCCGGCCTGCGGGTCCATCTCCATGTCGAGCGCGAGCAGGTAGTTGCAGCCCTCGAGCCCGGGCTCGGCCGACTCCTCGAGGAAGAACTCCGCGTGCTCGCGCTTGCCCAGCAGGCGGCCCTGCATGTCGGTGAACGCTGCGACGACGGTGTCGATCTCGCCCCGCTCGACCTCGGTTCTCAGCTCCTCGACGCTCAGCATCGCTCTCTCCCGAAGACCGAGGGAGCCGGCGCGAACCGGCTCCCTCTGCGATTCCAGTCCTGACGCGAGTCTACGACGCGGGGACGGGGTCGGCCCCCGTCTTGTCGCCGTACTGCGCCTCGATTCGCGCGAGCTCCTCCTCGGAGCCCTGCGCGATCGGGCCCGTGAACCACTTCCGGGCCGACAGGAGCCACCACGACCCCACGAGCAGGATCGTCCCGCCGACGGCCAGCGGCGCGTAGTTGAAGAGCGTCCACTTGAACTTGCTCGGGTGCCAGGGAACGCCGTTCGGACCGGTCGGCATGATGAACAGGATCGAGATGAAGCCGATCCAGATCACCGCGGTCCAGCCGATCACCTTGTAGCGGCTGCCGAGGTTCCATTCGCCCGGCTCCCAGGCGTCGCCCGCCTTCAGGCGCAAGTAGATCGGGATCGCGTAGGCGATGTAGAGGCCGATCACCGCGATCGAGGTGACCGCGATGTACGCCGTGTAGCCGCTCGTCCCGAAGTACGCCGGGAAGGCGGCCAGGAACGCCAGCACCGCGATCGCCAGGGCGGCCATGTACGGCACGCGCTGGCGGTTGAGGCGGCGCCAGAACTGGTGGCCGGGCACCGCGCGGTCGCGGGAGAAGGCGAAGAGCATCCGCGAGGCCGACGTGATCGAGGACATGCCGCAGTAGAACTGGGCGGCGACGATGATGAAGAGCATCACCTTCGCCGTCGTCGATCCGAGCGAGTCGAGGAAGACCTGCTTCACCGCGAAAACTCCGGCGCCCGTGGTCGTGTTGAGGTCCTGGATCGCGAACGTGACGCCGAGGGCCAGTATTTAGCCCAAGATCGCGGAGACGACGATCGACATGAACACGCCGCGGGCCGCGGCCCGCCCCGCATCCTGCGTCTCCTCGCTCATGTGCGCCGAGGCGTCGTAGCCCGTGTACGTGTACTGCGCCTGGAGCAGGCCGAGCAGGAGCACGAACCAGAGCCAGCCGTGGCCCCAGCCGCTGTTGTTGATCGTCTTCGTGAAGACCGTCCCCACCGACTGATGATGGTTCGGCGCCACGATCAGCGCACCGACGATCACCAGCACGCCGATGCAGTGCCACCAGACGGAGACGTCGTTCAGGAACGCGACCAGCTTGACGCTGAAGATGTTCATCAGCGCGTGCAGGGCGAGGATGACCGCGTAGACGTAGATCACCTCGTGCGAGCTGCCCTTGAACGTGCCGGGCCACAGGAGCTGCAGCAGCGCGTCGGTGAACAGCGCCGCTCCATAGTCGATCCCGGCGGTGATCGCGATCTGCCCGATCAGGTTGAACCAGCCGGTGAACCAGCCCCAGACCGGGCCACCCATCTTCGACGACCAGTAGTAGAGACCGCCGGCGGTCGGGTACTTCGACGCGATCTCGGCCATCCCGAGGCCGACGATGATCACGAAGAAGGAGACGATCGGCCAGCCGTATGCCTCTTCGACGAACCCGCCGTAGTTGATCCCCGCGTAGTAGAGCGTGAGGGTCCCCGACAGGATCGAGATGATCGTGAACGAGATGGCGAAGTTCGAGAACCCCGACATCCCGCGCCGCAGCTCCTGCGCATACCCGAGCGCATGGAGGACGCGACGGTCCTTGTCGTCGTCGTGCATGTGATCCGCCAACACTCCCCCTCTCGATTCTTGACGCGCGGGATTCTCTCGCGTCGGGGGCGCTAACTCAATAGCAGCGTTTTCAACCTAGGCGGGGCGGTACTGGGCGATCAGCAGGCGGCCCATCGCCTGCGCGCGCCGGGCGGCGTCGTGATCGCCCTCGCCGGCGGCGACGATCGAGCCCTTCATCAGGATGTGCCACGAGTGCGCGAACTGGTCCGGGTCGTGCAGGCCAGCCTCGGTCGCGAGCGTGCGGATGATCGAGCGGATGTTCGACAGGTGGACCGCGCTCGCCTTGCCGATCGAAGTGGCCCTGTCGTTCATCTCGAGCAGGATGTTGATGAACGAGCAGCCCTCGAAGTCGTCGCGGCGGAACCACTCGTCGAAGATGTCGAAGATGGAGAGCAGCTGCTCCTCCGGCGTCTCGCCGCGGCGCCGTGCCTCGGCCTCGACCCACTCCTTCGTCCAGAGCTGCTCGCGCTGCTGGAGAAAGGCGAGCACGAGGTCGTCCTTCGATGCGAAATGCCGGTAGAGCGTCGCTTTGGCCACATCCGCACGCTTGATCACCTCGTCGACGCCGACGGCCCGAACACCGTGGCGCGCGAAGAGCTCGTACGCGCTCGTGAGGATCCGGTCGCGCGCGCTGACGGGGACGGATGCGACCGCTTGCGTCATTGCGCGGAGTGTAGCGCCTCCAAGCAGTTGACAGACAAGTCTGTCTCGTGCTAGATACGTCCTCCTGCCGCCTCGACCATTTGAGAC
>JAWVDY010000158.1:0-7296 GCA_033856995.1 Gaiellaceae bacterium | reverse complement strand
GGAAGTGCTCCTCCTGGCCGAGCGGCAGCTGCACCGGCACCGGGTTGGCGCCGAGGCGGTCGACCATCGACTGCACGGCGGCGAAGAAGTCCGCGCCGGTGCGGTCCATCTTGTTGATGAAGGCGATGCGGGGGACCTTGTAGTGATCGGCCTGCCGCCAGACCGTCTCGGACTGCGGCTCGACGCCGGCCACCGAGTCGAAGACGGCGATCGCGCCGTCGAGCACGCGCAGGCTCCGCTCGACCTCGACCGTGAAGTCCACGTGTCCGGGCGTATCGATGATGTTGATACGAAAATCGCGCCACTCGGCGGTTGTCGCAGCAGAGGTGATCGTGATGCCACGCTCCTGCTCCTGCTCCATCCAATCCATCACCGCCGCGCCCTCGTGGACCTCGCCCATCTTGTGGGTGCGGCCGGTGTAGTAGAGGATCCGCTCGGTCGTCGTGGTCTTGCCGGCGTCGATGTGCGCCATGATCCCGATGTTCCGGACGTTCTCGAGGGCGATCTGGGTCTTCGTCGCGGCCACCGGGCTCACCACCTGTAGTGCGCGAAGGCCTTGTTGGCCTGCGCCATCCGGTAGAGATCGTCCTTGCGCTTGAACGCGCCCCCCTGCTGGTTGAGCGCGTCGAGGATCTCGCCCGCGAGCTTGTCGTGCATCTGCTTCTCGCGGCGGTCGCGCGCGAAGGTCACGAGCCAGCGGACAGCCAGCGTGCGCGCGCGGTTCTGCGGCACCTCGACGGGCACCTGGTAGTTGGCACCGCCGACGCGGCGCGATCGCACCTCGAGCACGGGCGTCACGGTCTTCACGGCCTGCTCCAGCACCTCGACCGGCGGCTTGCCCGTCTGCTCGCCGACGCGGTCCAGGGCACGGTAGACGATCGTCTCGGCGGTCGACTTCTTGCCGCTTGTCATCACCTTGTTGATCACCTGGGCGACGAGGCGGGAGCTGTAGACGGGGTCCGGCTCGATCGTGCGGGGCTGGATCGTTGCGCGCCGCGGCATCAGCTACCCCGCTTCGCGCCGTACTTCGAGCGGCCCTGGCGCCGGTCGCCGACGCCCGAGGCGTCGAGGCCGCCGCGGATCACCTTGTACCGGAAGCCCGGCAGGTCCTTGACGCGGCCGCCCCTGACGAGGACGACCGAATGCTCCTGGAGGTTGTGCCCCTCACCCGGGATGTACGCGCCGACCTCCATGCCGTTCGTCAGCCGGACGCGCGCGACCTTCCGCAGAGCCGAGTTCGGCTTCTTCGGGGTGGTCGTGTACACGCGCGTGCAGACGCCGCGCTTCTGCGGCGCACCGCGGAGCGCAGGGGTCTTCATCTTCGCCTTCGGCGTGACCCTGCCCTTCCGGACCAGCTGGTTGACGGTCGGCAATCTGCTCCTTGCTAGATGGGTGCTGACACAACAAAGGCTGGCCAGGGGCGGGCCCTGCCAACCGAAGGCGCATGGTAGCGAAGCTCACCCTCCAGCGTCAAACGGCAGAATGGGCTTGGCTCCGCGGGTTGGGGATGATCGAGAACGTCGGCTCGTGCGAATCCGATCAAGAAGTTTTATCGTTCTCAACCCATAGCCTGCGGCTCTGAACCAGTCTACAGTGAGACCGCTCGGCGATCTGCGGTCTTCAGCCGAGCAGGGCGAAGGATTGGACGAGGGAGATGATGGCGGACGCGGTGATCTCTACGACCGCTCTCGTTGCGGTCGGCGTGGCGGTGGCGCTTGCGCTCGTGCTGCTGATCGTGCTGACTCGCTCGCGCCGCCGCGGTCACGGCGACGAGCAGCAGGTGCTCGCGGTCGTCTCGGAGATGAACGCGCGCATGGAGGGCATGGTGCGAGAGCTCTCCGAGGCGCTCGAGCGCGCGCAGGAAGAGGCTCGGCGCAACCGTTTCCTGGGCGAGCTCGGCGCGTCGATCGACCTCGACGAGGTGCTCTCGCGCACGCTCGAGGCCGGTGGGGCGATCCCAGGTGTCGACGCCGCCCTCGTCTCGATCCGGAACGACGGCGACAAGCCGATCGTTGCCACGCTCGGTCTCTCTGCGGAGGAAGCCCAGCGGCAGGTGATCTCAGGTCCGCCGAACGGGCACGAGGCCCGGGCGATCTCGATCGTCTACCAGTACCTGCCGTCGTTGCAGGACGTCGATCTCATCCACTCGGGTCTCGCTGTCCCGGTTCCGAGCGAAGGCGGAGCCGTCGGCTTCGTCGCGGTCTACAGTCGCTCGCCGAGCCACCGCTTCGAGGAGGAGATGATCCGCGAGCTCGAGGAGCTTGCCAAGCGAGCGGGGCCTGCGATCGAGAACGCGCGTCGCTTTCGCGAGGCGCGGCAGCTCGCCGACCTCGACTCGCTCACCGGCCTCCACAATCGGCGCTACTTCCACGAGACACTCGCGCGTGAGGTGGCACGTGCGCATCGCTACGGCCGCCAGCTCGCACTGATCGTGCTCGACCTCGACGAATTCAAGGCGATCAACGACCGCATCGGGCACCTTTCGGGAGACGCGGTGCTGGCGGAGACCGCGGAGCGCGTGCTCGACGTTGTTCGGTCGGCCGACATCCCCTGCCGCGTCGGCGGCGATGAGTTTGCGGTCATCCTGCCGGAGTCTTCGACCGACGACGCCGACCAGCTCTACCACCGGCTCCGCGGTGCGGTCTCGTCCCGGCCGGTGGGACAGGCCGGGCGGCTCTTCCTCTCGGCCGGGATCACCGAGCTGCGGGCCGACGACGACCCGACATCGTTCTTCGAGCGGGCCGACGAGGCGCTCTATCGGGCGAAAGAGCTAGGCAAGGGCCAGGTCTTCGAGGCTGCCAAGCCCGGACTGACTGCCGCGCCGGAGACTACTCAGCAGCCAGGAACGGCAAATAATCAGTGAGCGCGACGGCGCCCACCTCGGGCTGGACGTCGCGCCGGCAGAGCGCCTGATCGTCGAGCGCCCGCTCACGCGCCAGCAGCCAGCTGTCGTACCGGTCGCCGCGCGCGAGATCCCGTAATGCGACGACGACCGCTTCGCGTGCGAGCCCGAAGGGGATCGCGCCGAGCGACACGCTCGAGTCGAGTGCGCGGACCTGGTAGATCCCGCGCATCGTCCTGACCTTGTGCCAGCCACGTTGCGGGATCGAGAAGACCTGGGGCGGCGCGCTCGACTCCAGCGCGAAGCCGCGCCTGCGCTTCCCGAGCCAGGGCGCGGCGGTCTTCGTCTCGACGAGCCGCGCACGCGCATCACCGTAGGTCTCGTAGTACTCGCGCATGTCGGCCGCTGACGGCGCCGCTACGTTCATGCCGGCCGAGATCATCATCTTGCGCAGCTCGTCGGCGATGATCCCGCGCGCGGCCGCCCGGCTCGCGTGGGCCTTCGCCAGGGCCGCCCCGTAGCGGCCGAAGCTTCCGCCGAAACGCGCCGCCACGATCGCACGCTCGGCGTCCGCGACCTGCTTGGCCTTCAGGGGCACTTGCAAAGTTGTCACGGCCCGCGCGAACGCTGCGCTGAAGGCGACGTCCGGGTCACCAGTGACGGGCGTGAGCGCCGCGATCGTGCTGTCGCTGATCGGCCTGCCATACAACGTGCAACGCGTCCCGCCCGGGAGCGCAAGCTGGCCCTCCGTGCGCGAGGCATCGAAGCCCTTGCCGGCCGCCGCGGGCGCGTTGCAAAGCTTCGAGTCGCGCGCCCACAGGTAGACGCATGCGGCTACCGGCTTGTCTGGATCTCGCTCCCCCGCGCTCCAAGCCGCCCAGCCCCACGACCAGACCGAACGCAGCCCGACCTCGGACGCGACCTGCTTCGCGGCGAGCGCCTGCAGCTTCGTCACCTCCAGCCATGACTTGCGCGAGGCCCGCTCTCGGCCTCCCGAACCCGCGGTCGTCTGGAAGCCAAGCATCACGCCCAGCTTGGAAGGCGGGATGCCGACGTCGCTGAACTCGGCGACACGCTTGCGGAACATCGCGCGCAGCGTGCGGCTGCCGGCCACCGCGCCCTGCTTGGCGACCTTCGGTGCGGCGAAGTACGACTCGCGCACGATGTCGGCGTAGTTCGCGAGCCGGCGCCACCAGTCGGCGGCCTCGCCGCCCATGTACGGGGCGCTCGGCACAAGGATCACGGGCCGCGCGCCGAGTGCCCAGAGCGTCTGCGCGTAGATCGTCACGTTGCGCCGGTACTGGGCGTTCGACGCCGTCCACGGCGTGATCAGGTTGGCGCCGTTCATCTCGTTCTCCGCGATCACCGGCTGGGTACAGCCGCTCGACATCGCAGCCGTCGAGTAGAGCCGGTTCGCGCGGTTGATCACCACGCCCGGGTCGAACGGCGCGAGGGGCGTCCCGACCCGCAGCCGGAAGTTCATGTCCCAGTAGACGGTCTTCGCGCCGAGCGCACGAAGCTGCGGCGGATAGATGAAGTTCGCCGCGGCGGCGATCACGCCCGGGCGGGCGAAGGTCTGCCAGAACGGGACCGAGCCGTCTGCGAAGTCGACCCAGATCGTGCCCTTCTCGGGGATACCGCAGGTGCCGGCCGCGGCGCGGTGCGGAACGGCCGCAAACGCAGCGCACGCAGCAAAAACAATGAGCAGCAGCCTCTTCACGTGACCCTGCCCCAAAGTAGCAGCGCGGGAGGCCGAAAGCCTCCTGCGCTGCGGATTCGTCACTCGCCGTCGAGCGGCGTGTCGACCTCGGGCACCTCTTCGGCCTCGGTCGACTCGCGCGGCGCGGTCTCGCCGTTCGTCTCCGGCTCCCCGCCGAAGTCGAGGCCGAGGCTCGCCAGGTCGATCCCCTCGCCGCCGTCGGAGTCGATCTCCTGGAGCGCGGCCAGCAAGGCCTCGCGCTCGTAGGTCTCCTTCGGCACCTTCTCGGAGGGACCGATCTCGATGTTGCGGTACTTCTTGAGCCCGGTGGCAGCCGGGATCAGCTTGCCGATGATCACGTTCTCCTTCAGGCCAAGCAGGCGGTCGATCTTGCCCTCGATCGAGGCGTCGGTCAGCACCTTGGTCGTCTCCTGGAAGGAAGCTGCCGAGAGGAACGACTCGGTCGCCAGCGAGGCCTTCGTGATCCCGAGAATCAGGGGCTCGTAGTTGGCCTGCTCCTTCTTGCCCTTCTCCTTCTTGACGCGCACGTTCTCGCGCTCGAGCACTACGCGGTCGACGAGCTGGCCCGGCAGGAGGTCCGTGTCGCCGGCCTCCTCCACGCGCACCTTCTTCAGCATCTGTCGAAGGATCAGCTCGATGTGCTTGTCATGGATGTCGACGCCCTGCGAGCGATAGACCTTCTGCACCTCCTGGACGAGGTACAGCTCGGTGTCCGTCGCGCCCTTCAAGCGGAGCAGGTCGGCCGGGTTGGCCGAGCCCTCGTGGAGGGCGTCGCCCGGCTCGACGATCTGGCCGTCCTCGACGAGAATCCGCGTGCGCCGCGGGAGCTGGTACGCGACCGGCTCCACGGGCTCGCCGTTCTCGTCCACCTCGTCGGTGTGGATGGTGATCTTCGGGCCGCGCTCGGTGTCCTCGAGCTCGATCTTGCCGCCGACCTCGGCGAGCTTGGCCGCGCCCTTCGGGTTGCGCGCCTCGAAGATCTCGACCACGCGCGGGAGGCCGTGCGTGATGTCGGCGCCGGCCACCCCGCCGGTGTGGAACGTCCGCATCGTGAGCTGCGTGCCCGGCTCGCCGATCGACTGCGCGGCGATGATCCCGACCGCGTCGCCGATCTCGCACATCTCGCCGGTGGCGAGGAAGATGCCGTAGCAGGCGCGGCACACGCCGAACTCGCTGCGGCACTTCAGCACCGAGCGGACGGGCACGAACGCCTCCATCTCGGTCTCCGTGAACGCCTCCTCGATCTCGAGCAGGATCGGGGTGGTCACGATCGTGCCCTTCTGGGCGACGACGGTCTTCCCCGGCTTCCCGCTCGAGAGCGGCTTGTGCACGTCCTCGGACAGCGACCTTCCGAGCAGGCTCTTGTTCAGACCGTCCGAGTCGTGCAGCGGCAGGTCGATGTGGTCCTTCGTCTTGCAGTCCTCTTCGCGGATGATCACGTCCTGCGAGACGTCGACGAGACGCCGCGTGAGGTAGCCCGAGTCGGCGGTGCGTAGCGCGGTGTCGGCAAGGCCCTTGCGCGCGCCGTGGGTCGAGATGAAGTACTCGAGCACCGACAGGCCCTCCATGAAGTTGGCCTTGATCGGGCGCTCGATGATCTCGCCCTTCGGGTTCGCCATCAGGCCGCGCATTCCGGCCAGCTGGCGGATCTGCTTGAAGGAACCGCGTGCGCCGGAGTTCGCCATCATGAAGATCGGGTTCAGCTCGTAGAGCGTGTCCTCCATCGCCTGGGCGACTTCCTCCGTCGCCTCCGTCCAGAGGTTTACGATCTGCTCGTGGCGCTCCTCCTCGGTGATGAGGCCGCGCTCGTAGAGCTGCTCGACGTTGCCGACCCGCTCCTCGTAGCCGGCGAGGATCTTCTCCTTCGACAGCGGGATGACGATGTCGTTCTTCGAGATCGTGATGCCGGCCTTCGTGGCGTAGTGGAAGCCGAGGGCCTTGATCTTGTCGAGCACGCCCGCGATCACGTGCGCGCCGTAGCGATCGGCGAGCTCGGAGATGAACAGGTCCATCTCCTTCTTCGACAGCGTGCGGTTGACGAACGGCCTCGGGGCGGGCGGGCTGCCGATCGTCTCCTCGAGCGACCGGTCGACCTCCTCGTTGAGGATCACGCGCCCTGCGGTCGTCAGCACGAGCTCGCCGTGCCAGCGGTACTCGATCGGCTGCGTCAGCCCGATCTGGCCGTCCTCGACCGACCGCTCGACCTCCTCCTCTGAGCCGAAGCGCTTCGGCCGCGGGTCGAGCTTCGACCCGTCCGTCGCGTCGAGGTCGACGTCGGTGTAGGTGAGGTAGTAGCCGCCGAGCACCATGTCCTGCGTCGGCGTCGTCAGCGGCCGGCCGTGCGCCGGCGAGAGGATGTTGTTCGACGACAGCATCAGGATGCGCGCCTCGGCCTGCGCCTCCGCGGAGAGCGGCAGGTGGACGGCCATCTGGTCGCCGTCGAAGTCGGCGTTGAAAGCGTGGCAGACGAGGGGGTGCACCTGGATCGCCTTGCCCTCGACGAGCACGGGCTCGAACGCCTGGATGCCGAGGCGGTGCAGCGTCGGTGCACGGTTCAGCAGCACCGGGTGCTCCGCGATGACCTCCTCAAGGACGTCCCAGACCTCGGGGACCATCGAGTCGACGTGCTTCTTCGCCGCCTTGATGTTCTGGACCGACTTCCGCTCGACGAGCCGGCTCATGATGAACGGCTTGAAGAGCTCGAGCGCCATCAGCTTCGGCAGGCCGCACTGGT
>JAWVDY010000157.1:0-3258 GCA_033856995.1 Gaiellaceae bacterium | reverse complement strand
GGTGCGCTTCCGCGATCTCGACCCCATGGGTCACGTCAACAACGCCGTTTTTTTGACCTACATTGAGAGTGCCCGCGTCGCGTTCCTGCAGCACCTCGGCGCGGCGACCACCCTCGAGGACATGTCCATCATCGTCGCCCGCATCGAGATCGACTTCCGCGCCCCCGTCGGCTTCGGCGACGAGCTCGAGATCTCCGTGCGCGCGAGCCGCTTCGGCGAGAAGAGCTTCGACCTCGACTACGAGCTGCGCGTGGGCGGTGTGGTCGTCGCCGAGGCGAAGAGCGTGCTCGTGGGCTACGACTATGGCCGCCACGAGGCCGTCGAGATCCCCGACGAGTGGCGGGAGAAGCTCGCCGCGTGAGTGTGTTCGAGCGCCACACGCTCGACAACGGCCTGCGCGTGCTCACGGCCGACATGCCGCAGGTGCAGTCGGTCACCTGCATGATCATGCTCGCCGCCGGCTCGCGCTACGAGACCCAGGACACGAACGGGATCGCCCACTTTGCCGAGCACATGTTCTTCAAGGGCACCGAGCGGCGCCCGACCGCGCGCGACATCGGGATGGAGGTCGACTCGCTCGGGGGCGAGTTCAACGCCTTCACGAGCAAGGAGTACACGGGCTACTACGTCAGGTGCGCCGCCGACTACCGCGACCGCGCCCTCGACGTGCTCGTCGACATGCTGCGCAACTCGAAGTTCGAGGGCGAGGAGATCGACCGCGAGAAGGGCGTGATCGTCGAGGAGATGAACATGTACTACGACACGCCGCGCGACTTCATCGGCGGCGTCTACGACCAGCTCCTCTACGGCGAGCAGCCGCTCGGCTGGGACATCATCGGCAAGAAGGAGACCGTCCGCGCCGCGACACGCGAAACGTTCCTCGGGTACGTCGACCGCTGGTACAAGCCGGAGCGCATGGTCGTCGGGCTCGGCGGGCGGCTCGACGGCAACGCGCTCGAGACGGTTAAGCAGCTGCTCGGCGACCTCGAGCCGCAGGAGACGGGCGTACCGCCGGCGACCGAGCTGAACGGCGACGACGGCTCGCAGGTGACGATCCACCACAAGGAGTCCGACCAGGCCCACCTCTGCCTCGGCGTGCGCAGCTACCCGCTCGCCCACCCGGACCGTTACGCGCTGCAGATGCTCTCGACCGTGCTCGGCACGGGGATGTCGTCGCGGCTCTTCACCGAGGTGCGCGAGCGGCGCGGCCTCGCCTACTACGTCTTCGCGCACAACCAGAGCTACACCGACGCGGGCTCGCTCTACTCGCAGGCCGGCGTCGACATCACGCGCGCCGACGAGGCCGTCGAGACGATCGCGGCCGAGTTCCGCAAGATCGCGGACGAATCCGTGCCGTCCCACGAGCTCGAGAAGGCGCGGGCGCTCGCCAAGGGCCGCTTCGTCCTGCGCCTCGAGAACCCGCAGGGCATGACGATGTTCGGGCTCAGCCGCGAGGTGCTCGAGGGCCAGGCGGTCGAGCCGGACGAGATCGTGGCCGGGCTCGACGCGGTCACCGCCGATGACGTCCAGCGCGTCGCACAGGACGTAATCGCCTCGAAGGGCCTCAAGCTGGCGCTGATCGGCCCGTTCGACGACGCGTCGAAGTTCGAAGCGCTGTTGAGCTAGAGCGTCGCGAGGTCTTGGTCGAGGTGCTCCCGGTCCTCCGGGCCCTCGACCTTCGCCCCGAGCTCCCGGGCCTGCGCCGCGAACCGGGCCGCCTCGTCCGTGTCGCCGGCGAGGCCGTGCGCACGGGCGAGCGCCTCGTAGGCGTACGGCAAATCCCAATCCTCGAGCGCTTCCGGGTTGGCCTCGCAGTAGGCGAGACAGCGACCGGCGTGGTGCAGCGCCGGCTCGGGCCGTCCGAGCACGACGTAGACACGCGAGAGCTGCCATTCGCCCCGGGCCCGGTGCGCGGCCGTCCCGACGGCCGCCCAGTGGTGGCGAGATGCATGCGCCGTGTGGAGCAGATCGTCGTCCTGTTCCGGGGAGCGGTCCGGCAGGTCCATCAACGTCCACGCGCGGTTGAAGAGGTCGACGGCGAGCTGCCGCTCCTCTTCAGGGCTCACTGGTCCTCCTTCGCCTGCTCGGAGTCGGCGCGCTCCTGGAGCTCGTCCACGACCGACGGATCGGCGAGCGTCGTCGTGTCGCCGAGCTCACGATTCTCCGCGACGTCGCGGAGGAGGCGCCGCATGATCTTGCCGCTGCGCGTCTTCGGCAGCTCCGGCGTGAAGACGATGTTCGCGGGCTTCGCGATCGGCCCGATCTTTGCGGCGACGTGGTTACGGAGCTCCTCGAGCTTCTCAACCGAGCCGCCGTGGCTGCCCTTCAGCGTCACGTAGGCGACGATCGCCTGGCCGGTGCGCTCGTCCTTGCGCCCGCAGACCGCGGCTTCGGCGACCTCGGGGTGGTCGACGAGCGCGCTCTCGACCTCGATCGTCGAGATCCGGTGGCCGGAGACGTTCATCACGTCGTCCACGCGGCCGAGCAGCCAGAAGTCTCCGTCCTCGTCGATCCGCGCACCGTCGCCGGCGAAGTAAACCTCTGGGTACTTGGACCAGTACGTCTCGCGGTAGCGCTCGTCGTCGCCGTAGATCCCGCGCAGCATCGCCGGCCAGGGCCGCCGCAGGACGAGGTAGCCGCCGCCACCCGGGCCGACCTCGTTGCCCTCCTCGTCGTAGATCGCCGCGTCGATTCCCGGGAAGGGCCGCGTCGCGGAACCCGGCTTGAGCGTCGTGACTCCCGGGAGCGGCGTGATGAGGATCATCCCGGTCTCCGTCTGCCACCAGGTGTCGACGACCGGCGTGCGGTCGCCGCCGATGTGCTCGCGGTACCAGACCCAGGCCTCGGGATTGATCGGTTCGCCGACCGAGCCGAGCAGCCGCAGTGAGGAAAGGTCGTGTTTCTCGGCGTATTCGGGCCCCCACTTCATGTGGGTGCGGATCGCCGTCGGCGCCGTGTAGAGGATGTCGACCTTGTAGCGCTCGACGATCTCCCACCAGCGTTCCGGGCTCGGGTAGTTCGGCACGCCCTCGTACATGACACCGGTCGTCCCATTCGCGAGTGGGCCGTAGACGATGTAACTGTGCCCCGTCACCCAGCCGACGTCGGCCGCGCACCAGTAGACCGAGTCTGGCTTGACGTCGAAGATGTAGTGGTGCGTCGTCGCGGCGCCGACGAGATAGCCGCCGGTCGTGTGGGCGATCCCCTTCGGCTTCGCCGTCGTCCCGCTCGTGTAGAGCAGGTAGAGGAGATCCTCCG
>JAWVDY010000156.1:0-2973 GCA_033856995.1 Gaiellaceae bacterium | reverse complement strand
GACGCTCTTCCTCGTTGCCTCGAAGTCCGGCACGACGCTCGAGACCCGCTGTCACCTCGACTGGTTCTGGGAGCAGACCGGCAAGCGCGGCGAGCTCTTCGTCGCGATCACCGATCCCGGCTCGGAGCTGCAGCAGGTCGCGCGCGAGCGCGGGTTCCGCGCGACCTTCGACGGCGAGCCGACGATCGGCGGGCGCTACTCGGCCCTGTCGGCGTTCGGGCTCGTTCCCGCCGCGCTGATGGGCGTCGACCTCGAGCGGCTGCTCGAGCGCGTCGACGAGGTCGCCGAGGCCTGCCACGGCGAGGAGGGCAACCCAGGCCTAGAGCTCGGCCTCGAGCTCGGCAACGGCTGGCACGAGGGCCGCGACAAGGTCACGATCAATCCCAACCCGGGCGGCTTCGGCCTCTGGGCCGAGCAGCTGCTCGCAGAGTCGACCGGCAAGGAGGGCAAGGGGCTGATCCCTGCGCCCGAGGAGTCTCCGGACGGGCCCGACCGCCAGGCTCCCGAGGTGCGGCTTCCGGGGCCGTACGAGCTCGGGCAGGAGTTCTTCCGCTGGGAGTTCGCGACCGCCGTCGCCGGCTCGATCCTCGGGATCAACCCGTTCGACCAGCCAAACGTGCAGGCCGCGAAGGACAAGACGAATGAGGTGCTGGCCGCCGGGGAGCCCGACGTCGAGCCGCGCGGCTCGCTCGAGGAGCTCTTCGCCCAGGCGCGCCCCGGCGACTACGTCGCGATCCAGGCGTTCATCGATCCCGCGCGCGAGGGGGAGCTGGCGCCGCTGATCGAGCGCGCCCGCACGGAGACCGGCTGCGTCGTCACCCATGGCCTCGGCCCCCGCTACCTGCACTCGACCGGCCAGCTGCACAAGGGCGGCCCGAACACCGGCCTCTTCGTCCAGGTCGTCGACGACGCGGGCGACGAGCTTGCGATCCCCGGCCGCAAGTTCGGCTTTCGCCGGCTGATCCACTCGCAGGCGGCCGGCGACCTCGCCTCGCTCGAGGAGCGCGAGCGGCGCATCGTGCGCGTGAGATTGGAGGACCTCTAGTGCAACTCGGAATGGTCGGCCTCGGCCGGATGGGCGGGAACATGACGAAGCGCCTGGAAGCAGCCGGCCACGACGTGAAGACCTTCGACGTGCACGTCGAGTCGACTGCTTCATCTCTCGAGGAGCTGGCCCAGCAGCTCGATGCGCCGCGCTCGGTCTGGCTGATGGTGCCGGCGGGAATCGTCGACAGCGTGGTCTCGGAGCTCGCGCCGCACCTCGAAGAGAACGACACGATCGTCGACGGCGGCAACTCGTATTACGTCGACGACCTGCGCCGATCGAAGGAGCTTCGCGAGCATGGCATCCACTTCGTCGACGTCGGCACGAGCGGCGGTGTCTGGGGCAAGGACCGCGGCTACTGCCTGATGATCGGCGGGGACGACGAGGCGATCCGCCGGCTCGAGCCGGTCTTCGAGGCGCTCGCGCCCGGGGTCGACTCGGCCGCCCGCACCTCCGGCCGCGACGGCGACCCGGCGCCCGAGGAGCAGGGCTGGCTCCACTGCGGCCCGTCAGGCGCAGGGCACTTCGTGAAGATGGTCCACAACGGAATCGAGTACGGGATCATGCAGTCGTTCGCCGAAGGGCTGAACGTGCTCAAGCACGCGAACATCGGCCTGCACGAGCAGGAGTCGGATGCGGAGACGACGCCGATCCGCGACCCCGACCACTATCGCTACGAGCTCGACGTCGCGGCGGTGACCGAGCTCTGGCGCCGCGGATCAGTCGTCGCGTCGTGGCTCCTCGACCTGACCGCACAGGCACTCCACGAGTCGCCGAACCTCGACGACTACGCCGGCCGCGTGAGC
Organism: Gaiellaceae bacterium; assembly: GCA_033856995.1. Classification (GTDB taxonomy): domain Bacteria; phylum Actinomycetota; class Thermoleophilia; order Gaiellales; family Gaiellaceae; genus AC-32. The sequence continues at coordinate 1,122 of JAWVDY010000156.1, read as the reverse complement.
GACTCCGGCGAGGGCCGCTGGACGGTGCAGGCCGCGGTCGAGGAAGGCGTCCCGGTGCCGGTCCTGGCCGCGTCGCTCTTCGACCGCTTCTCCTCCCGCGGCGAGGCGGACTGGGGCAACCGGGTCCTGTCCGCGATGCGCAAGGCCTTCGGCGGCCACCTGGAGAAGAGCCCGGAGCAATGACCGAGACCAAACAACCCGAGCAGCAGGAGAACCCGCTCCTCGAAGGTCTGCACCTCCGGCGCACGCCGGATCCGTGCGCGCTCGTGATCTTCGGCGCCTCGGGCGACCTCACCCGGCGGAAGCTCTTCCCCGCGCTCTACTCGCTCGCGCTCCGGCGCCTCCTGCCCGAGAAGTTCGCGGTCGTCGGCGTCGCCCGCAGCGAGGGCACGGACGACGAGTTCCGAGACCGGATGAAGCACGCCGTCCAGGAGTTCGGGCGCGACGACTTCGACGAGGAGCGCTGGAGCTGGCTCGCCGAGGGCATGCGCTACGTCTCGACCGACTTCGCCGACGAGGGCGGCGAGGACAAGGTCGTCAAGGTGCTGAACGAGCTCGACAAGGAGCGCGGCACCGCCGGCAACCGCGTCTACTACCTCGCCGTCCCGCCGGATGCGATCGCGACGCTGATCGGCGAGATCGGCGAGCGCCGCTCGGCCGAGGGCTGGACGCGCGTGATCGTCGAGAAGCCGTTCGGCCGCGATCTCGAGTCCGCGCGGGCGCTGAACACCGAGATCGAGCAGCACTTCGCCGAGGACGAGATCTTCCGGATCGACCACTACCTCGGCAAGGAGACGGTCCAGAACCTGCTCGCGCTGCGGTTCGCCAACGGGATCTTCGAGCCGATCTGGAACCGGCAGTTCGTCGACCACGTCCAGATCACCGTCGCCGAGTCGATCGGGATCGAAGGGCGCGGCGCGTTCTACGAGGAGGTCGGGGCGATCCGCGACGTGCTGCAGAACCACCTGCTGCAGCTCGTCGCGCTGACGGCGATGGAGCCGCCGATCGACTTCACGGCCGAGTCGGTGCCCAACGAGAAGGTCAAGGTGCTGCGCGCGCTGCACACGCCGGGCCCGAAGAACGTCGACCGCGGCCAGTACGGCCGGGGGTACATCGAGGGCG
>JAWVDY010000155.1:0-24359 GCA_033856995.1 Gaiellaceae bacterium | reverse complement strand
GGCCCGCGATGGAACCGGTGAGGAGCCCGACGAACTTCGGCTTCTTCTCGTAGGCCCAGGCCAGCACCAGCCAGGTGATGGCCGCGAACGACGCCGCGAGGTCGGTGTTCAGAAAGGCCAGGGACGTCACCGTGTCGACCTTGAGCTCGCTGCCGGCGTTGAAGCCGTACCAGCCGAACCAGAGCAGGCCCGTGCCGAGAGCGATGAAGGGGATGTTGTGCGGCGAGTCGACGAACTTGCGCTTGCCGACGTAGAGCACAGAGGCAAGTGCGGCCCAGCCGGCGCTTGCGTGGACGACGATGCCGCCGGCGAAGTCGCGGGCCCCCCAGTGCGCGAGCATGCCGCCGCCCCAGAACATGTGCACGAACGGGTAGTAGACGGCGAGCTGCCAGACGACGAGGAACAGCAGGTACGCCTTGAAGGTGCGCGGTTCGTGAACGCGCCCGTGATCAGCGCGGGCGTGATGATCGCGAACATCATCTGGTAGGCAATCAGCACGGTCAGCGGAATCCCCGAGGGCGTGTACAGCGTGTGGACGCCGACGTGACGAAGGAACACGAGATGGAAGTTGCCGTAGATCCCGTTCGCGCCGCCGTCGAAGCAGAGCGAGTAGCCGACCAGCCACCAGAGCGCCGTGGTGATCCCCATCGACGCGAAGCTCTGGATCATGATGGTCAAGGTGCTCGAGCGGCCCACGAGGCCGCCGTAGGAAAACGCGACCCCCGGTGTCATCAACATCACCAGGCTTGCGGCGAGAAGCATGAAGCCGGTGTTGGCTCCGTTGAACATCAGTGCCGTTCGACGGCGACCCGGAGAGTCCTCACGGTTACTCGGAGCGGGAATCCCCGCTATCCGCGGGGCCGTCCGGAGCGGGAGCGACGGGCAGAAACGAGAAACGGTGTCAGACACCGATCCGTGGGGTCGACCGTAAGCGGGCCGTCGAGCCCTTCGGCATCCACAGCACCGTGAGCGCGGTGCTCTACGAACCGGCGGCAGCATCTCGTAACGTAGGGATTCAGTTGCGGCCCTTGGACAATCCTTTGTCGGATCGATCGCGTGACTCAGTGCTCGACGAGGAGAAACTCGAGCTGCTCCACCGCTGGGGTGAGGGCCTGAGGCGCGACGGGCGCGAAGAGGTCGCCGCGGCTGGACGGGCGATCCTGATGCTCATTGAAGAGGTGGAACGACTACACGTCGACCTCTGGAACGCGACGCGACTTTTTCCACAGGAGCAGCAGCCCAGCGTTGAGGAACAAACGCCGCACCCTGAGCCCACTTCTCCCGCACAGGCTCTGTCCGAGCGACTGAAGCAAGGCGCTCGACACAATGAGCACCGTCGTAATGACTAACAGCTTGTGGAAAACGCCATAGCCCGGCAGCCGGCGGCAGACGATCGAGACTGCGACGGCGTGCGGGCCTCGGACCGCGACCGCCGTGGACGCCTCCGGGGCCGCCGGCGCCCGGCGTGGGGACAAGCCGTCGGCTACTTCCTATAGGACGCTCTAGGGCCTAACACCCTGTGACGCGGCGGGGCGCGCAATCACTACGAGGGAGCGATCCGGAGGATCCGCGAGTGGTCGTAGAGAGCGGTCCAGATCGACCCGTACCCATAGGCGACCTCCTGGCAGGTCTCCGACAGCTTGAACCAGCCGACGACCCGATTCCTGCCAGGATCGATCTGGGTCATCGTGTTTCCGGCGTCGCAAGTCCAGACCGATCCGCCTGCATCCAGGATGTACCCGTTGGGCCAGGCCACGTTCGGATGGCCGATCGGGATCCGTTTGACGATTTGGTTCGTGTTGGGGTCGATTCGGTAGACGAAACCCTGCTTGCCCGTGAGCCGGTAGATCCAGACCGACCCGTCGCCGATCGTGAGCGGCATCCACGAGTCCGTGTTGCCGAAGCCGGTGATGCTGCCGACGATCCTCATCGTCCCCGGATCAATCCGCATGAGCGTCGCAGTGTCCGTGGCGGTGACCCAGACCGAGCCGTAGGCGATCGCGACGTCGTCGTCGAAGTCGTTAGAGCCGGCGAGCAGCCGGAGGCGTTTCACGATCTTGTTGGTACGCAGGTTGATCCGCAGGAGTTGGTGGTCGCGGGTGGTCGCCCAGATCGAGCCGTAGCCCCACGCGACCTGCGCGACGTTCACGGGGAACCTGGCCAGCACCCGCCCGCGCGCAGGATCGAAGCGCACGAAGTCCCCGCCGGCCGCCGGAAGCCAGAGCGACCCAGCCGCCTCCAGCGGCTCGAGGGCCTGGAAGCCCGCAACGCGATAGCGCCCGACGATCCTGTTGGTGGTCGGGTCGATCTTCTCGAGCGTCTCGTCGTGATGCCCAACGGCCCAGACACCGTCGAAACCGAACGCACAGCAGGACGGAAGCGGGCTGGAGATGCTTGCCTGCAGGCGGCTGCCGAAGGCTTGTGGACGCGTCAGCCGGCGCGCGCCCGCGTTGCGCGAGAGGCTGAAGACAGTCGCGAGAGCGACGATGGCAAGAGCGGCGACCCCGCCGACGAGCACCAGCCTCGGGCGCCGCCCGCGCAGCAAGCGCGGCGGCACCGGAGCGGAGTCGGAAGGGGCCGGGGACTCGCGCCCGGTCGGCTCCGCGGCCTGAATCGTCGTGTCGTGCCGGAGGATCGCCTGCTCGAGTGCGCGGAGGCTAGGGTTTGGCTCCAGGCCGAGTTCGCGGCGCAGCAGCCGCTCGGCGTCGCGGTATTCGGCGAGCGCGTCTGCCTGCCGGCCGGAGCGATAGAGCGCGAGCATCAGCAACTCGAGGAAGCGCTCGCGGAGCGGGTGCTCGGAAACTAGCGACTCGAGCTCCGGGATGACACGCGAGTGGTGGCCGAGTTCGAGCTGGTAGCCGATCAGCTGCTCGCGCGCAACGAGACGTAACTCCTCGAGTCGTCCCGCCTCGAGTGCCGCGAACGGCTCGTCTTCGAGGTCGGCTAGCGCGTTCCCCCGCCACAGCTCGAGCGCGGCCTCGAGCACGCGTGCCGCCGCTTCGGTTTCTCCGCCCGCAGCGCTCTTCGAGGCCGAGGCGCGGCGGCGCTCGAACTCCTGCACGTCGGTCGAGGCTTCGAGGACGTAGCCGGGCTCCTGGGTGCGCAGGGCTCCCGGGGCGCCGTTCTCTCCGAAGAGCTTGCGCAGCCGCGAGACGTGCGCCTCGAGGGAGTTCTTCGCCGAAAGCGGCATCGCCTCGCCCCAGAGCGCGGCAATCAGCCGGTCCTTCGAGACGACGTCATTTGCGCTCAGGGCGAGCACTGCGAGCACGGAGCGCTGCTTACGGCTACGGACGGCGACGACCCGACCGCCGATGCGGCACTCGAGCGGGCCGAGGAGGGACAGGGCGACGCCACTCCTGCTCGTCATCTTGGTCAAGGTAAGCACCTGCCGTTGCGAGCCGCAAGCAAGGCGCTGTCAGCGATCTGCATGTCCCGTGCAAGCGCAACCCGGAACACTCCCGCGCGACGTCTCGGCCCGCCGAGCGCGGCGTCTCCGGACAGCTCAGAGAAGGGAAAAAGACATGCGCATGCTTGCCTATCTGCTTGCCTCGGCAGCGCTTCTGCCGGGGATGCCGTCCGGGTTGTCGAGCACGTCCGCGACAGCATCCGCCGAATGTGCTCGCGGCTCGGTGCGCGCAGTGATCGGAGGTCACGTCACGTGTCTCCGCGTTGGGGTGCGCTGCAAGAAGCGGTTCGCGAAGCAGTACCGAAAGCACGGTTTCAGGTGCAGGAACGGGCGCCTGCGGAAGCTGCACAAGAAGCCGAAGCCGCCGACGTACCCGAAACTGCCTCCGACCCCGCCTGGGCCTGCTCCCAAGACGGTTCAGATGCCGCCCGCGGCTGCTCTCCCGCCGACTGCGCACACGTTCACGCTTCCGGCTGGGAACAACTGGGTCCCCGATGTGGGCGACCTGGCCGTGACGGGAGACGCCGTCTGGGTTTCGAGCGGCCTGTTCCGCGTCGCCCCTGGAACGAACGCGGTCACGGGACCGTTCACGACGGCCCAGTCGCAGGACATCGGCGCGGGCGAGGGGTCCGTGTGGGCCTCCGGCTACGACCAGGACGTCGTCCGCCGTTTCGACAGCTCCACCGGCAGTCTGGTGGCGACGATCAAGCTCGGCGGGGGCGTGGGCTCTTCGCCCGAGGGGATGGTGGACGCCGCTGGCTCGATGTGGGTCGGCACCCACCACGGTGGGGCACTGCTGCGGATCGACGCCCAGACGAACACGGTCTCGCGCAAGGTCCTGCTCGTCCCTTCAGGCTCGGGCGGACCGCAAGGCGTCGCGGCCGGCCTCGGCAGCATCTGGGTCGACGTTCCGAGCGCGAACGCCGTCTTCCGGATCGATCCGAACACGGCCAAGGTCGTCGCGGTCATTTCCCTTCCGGACGGCCCCTCGGCGTGCGGCGGGATTGCCGTCGGAACGAGCGCCGTGTGGGTCACGAGCTGCCTGGACGGGACGCTGATCGCCCGGATCGACCCGGCTACGAACAGGGTCGTTTCCGTTCTGGACGTGGGTGGCGAGGTCATCCAGCCCGCCGCGGAGGGCGACACGGTCTGGTTCGTCGCCGGCGGGGACCCGGACAATCCTCCCGCCCCCGCCCACTTGATCCAGCTGCGCGCCGACGACAGTGTCATGACGCGAATCGCGCTCCCGACCGGGTTCGTCTCCGGTGGGACGGCGGTCGCATTCGGGTCGGTCTGGGTCAGCGACTTCGTCCACCCGCAGCTGATCCGAGTGCCGGATCACAGCGGCTGAGCGCCCGATACGAGACGTGAACCCGCTCGAGGTCGGTAAACGCGAAGCGGGTGGACATTGAGCGGAGAAGCGGGAGCGACGGGACTCGAACCCGCGACCTCCGGCGTGACAGGCCGGCGTTCTAACCAACTGAACTACGCCCCCGGGACGCAGAAGTCTAGCTAGATGGACGTCAATCCGAGCTGCCGCAGCAAGGTGACCGAGTCCGAGTAGACGTCCTTCCGGGCAACGAGCCCGTCTCGGATCGGGATCACGTCCATCCCGCGGTACTCGACCTTCTTGCCGGTCGGCGGAACCTCCACACCCGAGCGGCTCATCGTGCCCTCCTGGGTGCCACGCGCCGTCCACTCCTGCACGACCAGGTCCTCGCGCAGGTACGCGCGGCGCGTCTCGAACGACAGATCCGGGAAGACGCCGAAGATGCCACCGATCGCGCGCCCGATCGCCTCGCGGCCGACGTTGACGTCGCCGGTGACGTGGTTCTCGAAGACCGAGTCCTCGGTGTGCATCGAGACGATCGCCTCGACGTCATGTGCGTTCCAGGCCGCGTTGTAGCGGTCGATGAATTCCTGTAGCTCCGCTCCGTCCATTGCGTCTAGCCTAAACCGCTCGTGACCGTCGTCGACTGGGTGGCGCTCGGCCTGGTGCTGCTCTCGGCGCTCGGTGGAGCCGTGCAGGGGCTCGTCTGGAGCGGCCTGTCGCTCGCCGGCCTGCTCGCGGGCGCGTTTCTCGGCGGGAGGCTCGTCCCGGTGCTGCTGACGAGCGGCTCGAGCTCGCACTACGCGCCGGTGATCGCGCTCGGCGGTGCGATTGCCTTCGCGGTGCTGTTCGAGGTGCTGGGCAGCACGGTCGGCGGGTTGATCCGCAGCCGCGAGCGAGCGCGCGGGGTGCGGACGCTCGACTCGGCCGGCGGCGTGTTCGCCGGAGCGCTGATCGGCCTCGCCGTCGTGTGGGTGCTCGGCGCGATGGCGCTCCAGCTTCCGGGACGGGCCAATCTGCGACGCGCGGTGCAGCGCTCGGCAGTGCTCCAGCGACTCAACCAGATCGTGCCGCCACGGCGGCTGCTCAACGCGCTCGCCCGCATCGACCCGTTCCCGAGTTTCGCGGGGCCGCCCGTGCCGACCCAGCCGCCGGACCCGCGCGTGCTCCGGAAGCCCGGCGTTCGATCGGCCGCGCCCAGTGTCGTGCGCGTGCTTGGGACAGCGTGTGGGCTCGGCGTCGAGGGAAGCGGCTGGGTCGCAGGGCCAGGGCTCGTGGTCACCGCGGCTCACGTCGTCGCGGGCGAGGAGGACACCTCCGTCGTGACGGTCGACGGCCTTTCGCTGCGCGCGGAGGCGCTGGTCGTCGATGCACGCAACGACGTCGCGGTGCTTCGGGTTCCCGGGCTGCAGGCGCCGCCGCTACGGCTCGTCGATCCGCGTACCGGCGCCTCCGTCGCAATCGTCGGCTACCCGCTGAACGGCCCGCTGAGCGCGACCGCCGGGAGGATCGGCTCGACGGCGACCGTGCTCGCGCAGGACGCGTACGGCCGCGGGCCGACCCGCCGGGTCGTCACGAGCCTGAGCGGGACCGTGCAGCACGGGAACTCGGGCGGGCCGGCCGTCGACGCCTCGGGCGCGGTGCAGACGACCGTCTTCGCCGCCCGCGGCGCCGGTGGGGGAGGCTACGGCGTGCCGGCCTCGGTCGTGCGGAGCGACCTTGCGCACGCGGATGGCTCGGTCTCGACCGGGCCTTGCGTGCGCTAGAAGAGGTCGAGCGCCGCTTCGGGCTGCTTGAACGGCGGGATCACGTAGACGCCGGCCACCTTCTCGCGTGCCTCGTCGTAGAGTTCCCGCGCGAGCGCGAGCCCCTCGGTACCGGCATTTGCCCCTGCCTGCTCGAGCCGCCGCTGCACGCGCTCGGGGACGACGATGCCAGGCACCTCGTTGTGCAGCCGCACCGCGAGCTGGTAGCTGCGCACGTAGAAGATCCCGAGCAAGAGCGGCACCGGCCAGCCGCCGATCAGCTGCTCGAACCGGTCGAGATACGAAAGGTCGAAGAGCGCCTGGGTCATCGCGAAGCTCGCGCCGGCGGCGATCTTCTGCCGGAACCGCTCGGCCTCGGTCTCAAGGTCGTCCGCAGACGGGTTGACCGCGACGCCGAGGAAGAACGAGGTCGGCGCGTCGATCCCCTTGCCGTTGTAGTCCTCGCCGCGGTTCAGCTGCGAGACGACCTGCGAGAGCCCGACCGAGTCGACCTCGTAGACGCCGCGGGAGCCGGGGTAGTCGCCGATCTCCGGCGGGTCGCCCGTGACCGAGAGGACATTGCGGACGCCCTCCGCGTGCGCGCCGAGAAGCTGCGACTCGAGCCCCATGATCGACGTGTCGCGCGGCGTGACGTGCGGGATCGTCTCGATGCCGCACTCACGCTCGATCGCCACGGCGGCCATCAGCGCGTTGGCGCGGGCGCGGGCCATCGGGTTGTCGTTGATGTCGACGAAGCCGACCTTCCCCGACTGCTTGAGCCGGAGGGCGGTCGCGAGCATCCCGTCGTAGGTGCCGCCCTTCGGCGGGTCGAGCTCGACGCAGGTGACCCACTCACCCTCGCGCAGCATCCGCGCGAGCTCCGTCGCCTGCGGGCCCCCGTCGAGCCGCGGCTCGGGGAGGTCGCGCTCGAGCACGTCGAGCGGCGCGCTGGGCTCCTGCTCCTGCTCGACCGCGGAGGCGATCGCGGCGATCTCGAGCGGCGTCGTCCCGCAGCAGCCGCCGATCAGTCGCGCGCCGAGCCGGCGCGCGTGGGCGGCGAACTCCGCGAAGTACTCCGGAGTCGCGTGCGGGTAGATCACGCGGCCGCCGCTGAGGCTCGCGAGCCCGACGTTCGGGAGCGCGGCGAGCGGAGGGCCGCCGTCGCCGCCCATGCCCTCGAGCGCGGCGAGCGCAGCGTGGAGGCCGGCACCGTGGTTGGCGCCGATTGCGGCCAGGTCGAGCGGCCGCAGGCGTTCGGCCGCCGCGACCGCGGTGACGCCGGCGAGCGTCTCGGCGCCCTCGTCGAAGGTCAGCGTCGCGACGATCGGCAGGGCCGAGACGCCGCGCACGGCCTCGATCGCCGACTCCAGCTCGTCGAGGTCATAGAAGGTCTCGATCATGAAGAGGTCGATCCCGCGCCCGTCGAGGAGTGCCGCCTGCTCCGCGAAGACCTCGGAGCGCTCCTCGGGCGCGACGGCCAGGTCGCCGAGCGGGCCGATCGAGCCGGCGATGAACACGTCGCGGCCCGAGACCTCCCGGGCCTCGCGCGCGAGCTTCACGCCGGCGCCGTTGATGCGCTCGAACTCGTCCTCGAGGAAGAGCTGCCCGAGCTTGCGCCGGTTTGCGCCGATGGTGTTCGTCTCGATCAGGTCGGCGCCGGCGCGAATGAAGCTCGTGTGCAGGGTCACGACGCTCTCAGGGGCCCGGAGGTTGGCCTCCTCGGGGCAGCGCAGGCGTGGGACGGCGCTCGAGATCAGCACCCCCATGCCGCCGTCCCCCACGACGATCGGTCCTCGCTCCAAGCGGTCTCCAAATCGACTGCTCATGCGGCTTTGACTCTAACCATCGGCCGTGCGCCATTTCGGGCGGGTCGACCGGTCGTTTCAGACGGACGCACGAGCAAGGCTCGCACGTCCTGAAACCGGCACCGCAAGCGGTGCCTCGAGTGAAGTGAAGCGGTCAACCGTGAACGGGGGATAGATCAAGCGACCGCCCGGCCACGATACTCCGGCAGCAACACCGACGAGCGCCCCGATGCGGCGAGGGCAGATCGTCAAAACCGGACGGGCCCGATGCGGCGGGGCCCATCCGAAACGGAAAGGGCCCGATGCGGCGTGGCCCCTCCGGAGATGTAACTGCGGCTCTCTCACGGGAGACTCAGGCGGGCCCGGGCGGCGGGCCCGCCTGATGTATTTCTGGGCCGCGTGGAGCTACTCGTGCAGCAGGCGGCCTTCCATGCCGCCCGCGACGGTGACGATCTGGCCCGTCACGTGGCCCGAGAGCCCGTCGGAGGCGAGCACGACCACCTGGGCGGCGACGTCCTCAGGCTGAGCGACCTTCTCGAGCGGCATCGTGCGCGTCACGCGGCGGAGCGTCTTGTCCGTCAACGAGTCGCGCGTCATCGGCGATTCCGTCCAGCCCGGGCAGACAGCGTTCACGCGCGCGCGAGGGGCGACGCGCACGACCTCGTTCTTCAGGCTCAGCAGGAGGCCGCCGACGATCCCCGACTTCGCCGCCGCGTAGTCGGCGTGGCCCGCCTCGCCGAAGAGGCCAGCGGTCGAGCCGATGAGGACGAGCGAGCCGTGCCCGCTGAGCGCCACTCCGCGCAGGAAACCGCGCGAGGTGAGGAAGCTCGCGGTCAGGTTCGCTCGCAGCGTCTCCTCCCAGCGCGCCAGCGGCAGCTCCCAGACCGGCACGTCCTCCTCGGGCCAGACCCCGGCGACCGCCGCGCAGACGTCGAGCGACCCGGCCTCCTCGAACAGACGGTCGACCTCCGCCTCCACCGTCAGATCCGCGCCCACCACGGCCGCAGCGCCGAGCGCCTCCGCCCGTTCGCGGCCGCGGTGGTAGTGCGCGACGACGTCGCAGCCCTCCGCCATGAACGCGCGGGCACAGGCCGAGCCGATCCCGCCGGAGGCTCCGGTCACGAGCACGCGCTTCCCTGCGAGGCCGGTCTCCACGAAATGAGAGGCTACAAGCGTGAAGGTCTTCATCATCAGCGACATCGAGGGCGTCGCCGGGATCGTCAAGGGTGACCAGACCGGCCCCAAGGGGGACGCGGGGCTCTTCCAGGAGGGCCGCAAGCTCTACACCGAGGAGATCAACGCCTCCGTGCGGGGCGCAAAGTCGGCGGGTGCAACCGAGATCGTGGTGATGGACTGCCACGGAGCCGGGAACGGGTACACGTTCAACTCGCTGATCCCGGAGGACCTCGACGCTGACTGCGAGTTCGTCGTCCAGGATCAGTGGACCGAGTACATCGAGTTCCTCGAGCAAGGCGTCGACGCCGCGCTCTTCGTCGGGATGCACGCGCGCGCGGGGGCGGAAAACGGGGTGCTCAACCACACGGTCTCCGGCCCGGACTTCCAGAACCTCTGGTTCAACGACACGCTCGTCGGCGAGACCGGCATCAATGCCGCGCTCTGCGGCGCGTGGGGCTGCCCTGTGCTGATGGTGACCGGCGACCAGGCCGCCTGCCGCGAGGGCAAGGAGCTGCTCGGCGAAGGCCTCACCACGGTTCAGGTAAAGCAGGGCACCGGAGTGCAGAGCGCGCGCAGCCTCGTGCCGTCGCGGGCGCGCGAGCTGATCGAGGCCGGCGCGAAGCAGGCGCTGCAGGACCTGAAGGCCGTCGCGCCATACGTCCCGGACAAGCCCTGTGCGATCAAGGTCGAGTACAAGTGGACCGACCCGGTCGCAAAGCTCCGCTACCGCCACGGCGTCGAAGCCCTCGACTCGCGCACGATCGTCTCCCGCGCCGACGACTGGTGGACGGCGTGGAAGCAGTTCTTCTTCTGAGACCGCGGTGGCCGACCCGCGCGAGCTCACCGAGCTGATCTCGTCCACCGAGGTATCCCCCGCGTCCGGCTGGGTGGCGGGAGTCTCGGCCGCGCTCGCCGCCGCGCTCCTGGTGAAGGCGGCCGGGCGCTCGGAGGGCTGGAGTGGCGCGAGGGGAGCACGGGCGCAGGCGACCGACCTGCGCGACCGGCTGCTCGAGCTCGCGTCGCAGGACTCGCAGGCCTACGAGTCGGCGCTCGAGGCGCTCGATCGCCCTGACGCCGGCCTCGCCGAGGCGTTGGCGGCCGCCGCGAACCTGCCGCTCGCGCTCGTAGAGGCCGCAGCAGATGTCGCGCTCCTCGCAGCCGAGGCCGCCGAGTGCGCCGACGGCGGGTCGCGCGCCGACGCAGCCGCGGCCGCGGCACTCGCAGCCGGTGCGGCCCACGCCTGCGCGAAGCTCGTCGCGGTGAACCTCTCGACGGTCCCGGGCGACGAGCGCCTCGAGGCCGTCCGTCGGGCGGTCGAGACCGCCGACGACGCCGCGCGCCAGGCGCTCGCAACGGAGATCTAGGGCGACAACCCGGTCGTCTAGGCTCGGCGCGTGAGCGAGATCACGCACTTCGGGCTCGTGATCCTGATCGTCGCGGCGATCGTCGCGCTCGCCGTGCTCTCGCACAAGGTGAGCGAGCAGGTGCCGATTCCGTCGCCGGCGATCTTCCTGCTCGCAGCGGCGATCACGGCGCACGCCTGGCCCAGCCTCGGGCGTCAGCTGTCCGTGCTCGACGTGGAGCGGCTCGCAGTCGTGGCCCTGGCGTTGATCCTGTTCGACGGCGGCATGCGCGTCGGCTGGACGCGCTTCCGCGCCGCGGCGATCCCGATCTCTGTGCTCGGCGTCTTCGGCACGCTCGCGACCGCGGGGCTCGTAGCGCTCGCCGGCCGCTATCTGTTCAGTTTCAGCTGGACCGGCGCCGGAATGCTCGGCGCGGCGCTCTCGCCGACCGACCCGGCCGTGATGTTCTCCGTGCTCGGCAAGCGCGAGGTGGGCGGCCGCACGGGCACGATCCTGGAGGGCGAGTCCGGCGTGAACGACCCCATCGGAATCGCGCTGATGATCGGGATGATCGACTTCGTCACGCACAGCGGCTCGACGTTCTGGGTCGTCGTTCGCGAATTCGCGCTCGAGCTGTCGATCGGGCTCGCGGTCGGAGTCGCGGGCGCCTGGCTCGTCCTGCAGTCGCTGCGGCGGATCCACCTCGCGAACCCGGCGCTCTATCCGCTGCGCAGCCTCGCGGCCGCCGGAGTGATCTACGGGGCCGCCGCGGTCGCGCACGGATCCGGCTTCCTGGCCGTCTTCGTCGCGGGGATCCTGATCGGCGACGCCGAGTTCCCCGGCCGGAGGGACGTCGAGCGCTTCCACACCTCGCTCGCGAGCCTCGCCGAGGTGGTCGTCTTCATCGGCCTCGGCCTGACGGTGCACAGGGTCGACCTCGCGCCGGTGTGGACGGACGCGATCCTGATCGCGCTGATCCTCGCCTTCCTCGCGCGGCCGCTCGGGATCGCGCCGTTCCTCGTCCCGTTGCACCTGCGGCGTGGCGAGCGCGTATTCGTGATGTGGAGCGGGCTCAAGGGCGCCGTGCCGATCCTGCTGGCCGCGTTCGCCCTGCTCGAGCAGGTGCCCGGGTCGGAGCGGATCTACGGGATCGTGTTCGTCGTCGTCGCGTTTTCCGTCATCTTCCAGGGCTCGACTGTGCCGCTCGTGGCGCGGAGGCTCGGGATCCCGATGCGGGTCGTGCACGAGGGCGAGCCGTGATCGTCGCGCATCTCGACCTCGATGCCTTCTTCGCGGCGGTGGAGGAGCTCGAGCAGCCGGAGCTGCGGTCGAGGCCACTGGTCGTCGGCGGCGACCCGCACGGACGCGGCGTGGTCGCGACCGCGAACTACGTTGCGCGCAGGTTCGGCATCCACTCCGCGATGTCGTGCGCCGAAGCGCTGCGCCGCTGCCCCCAGGCGGTCTTCGTCCAGCCGCGCAAGCGGCTCTACTCTGACTACTCGAAGGCGGTGTGGTCCGCGGTGCGCGAGGTCGTGCCCACGGTCGAGCGAACCGGCATGGACGAGGGCTACCTCGACGTGGGGGAGGTCGCCGCGGACTTCGGCAAGGCCCGCGCGGTCGCCGAGGCCGTGCAGGCGGCGGTGCGCGGTGCGACCAGCCTGTCCTGCTCGCTCGGCGTCTCGAGCTGCAAGGTCGTCTCCAAGATCGCAAGCGACCGCCGCAAGCCCGGCGGCCTGACGGTCGTCCCGGCCGGGAAGGAGGCGTGGTTCCTCGCGCCCTTCGACGTGCGGCGCCTGCCGGGCGTCGGCCCGCGCGCGGAGGAGCGGCTGCGGCGGGCCGGGGTCGAGACGATCGGCGACCTCGCCGCTCTCGACGACGCGCGGCTGCGCGGCGTCCTGCCCGGCCGGCTCGGGCCGCTCCTGCGCGATCGCGCTCGCGGCATCGACTCGCGGGCGCTCGAGCTCTCGTCCGAGACGGTCTCGATCAGCGCCGAGGAGACGTTTCCCCGTGACGTCGCCGAGGTCGAGCGGCTCCAGGAGGAGCTGCGGCGCCTCGCGGGTCACGTGGCCGAGCGGCTCGAAGCGTCGGGCCAGGTCGGGCGGACGGTGACGACGAAGGTGCGCTACCCGGACTTCTCGATCCGCTCGCGGTCGACCTCGCTGTCCATCGGTATCGACGACGCGGAGCGGATCTGGGAGCTCGCCTGCGCGTGCCTCGACCGAGCGCTCGCAGACCGGCCGGGCGCGCTCCGGCTTGTCGGCGTGGCCGTGTCCGGCCTCGAGGCGCATCGCCAGCTCGAGCTCTTACGCACTTCTTAGCGCGCGCTCACCTTCTTCTCAGCGGCGCCTGGTTCTCTCAGAGCACCACGAGACGAAGGAGCCGGAAGACGTGACCTCACTCAACTACATGCTCTCGGAGCTCCGCCGCCGCCGCGGCCGGACGCTCCTGACCGCACTCGGCCTCGCGATCGGCGTCGGCCTGGTCGTCACCGTGAGCGCGCTCTCGACTGGGCTCGACAACGCGCAGGCCAAGGTGCTGAAGCCCCTCACCGGGATCGGCACCGACATGTCGGTCACCCGGCCGCTGAAGATCTCGAATGCCTCGGCCGGCTTCCGCGGCCTCTCGGCGAGCGAGCGCAAGGCGTTGCAGCAGGAGAACGGCGGCGGACGCCTCGACTTCACGAAACTCAAGCCCGGGACGCACTTCTCCCGCGACGTCTTCAACTCGGCCGCACAGCTGAGCTTCCCGGCGACGAAGGTCTCGACGATCCGCTCGCTCGCGAACGTTCAAGGAGCGGTCGGCGGGCTTACGCTCAGCGCCGCGCACATCACCGGCACCGTTCCAACGCAGACGCAGGGTCAAGGCGGCGGCTTGGGGCCTCCCGGCGGCGGGGGCGGTGGCGGCGGCTTCGCCGGGCCGCGGGGCATCGACTTCGCGGCGGTCACCATCTCGGGGGTCGACCAGTCCCAGCCTGACCTCGGCGCCATCACCTCCGGCCAGGTCTCGAGCGGTCGCTACTTCTCGGCGGGCTCCGAGCGCGAGGCTGTCCTCAACGTCAGCTACGCCAAGAGGAAGAATCTCGGGCTCGGCGACACGATCACCCTCGGCGGTAAGACCTTCGCCGTGGTCGGCCTGGCGGAGACACCGGTCGGCGGCCAGTCCTCCGACATCTACGTGAAGCTCGCGCAGCTCCAACAGCTCTCCGGCCGCGTGGGCCGCGTCAACACCGTGTACGTCCGCGCTACGAGTGCGAGTGCCGTAGCGTCGGTGTCGAAGGCGATCAGGGCCAACTTCTCGAGCTCGTCGGTGACGACGGCGCAGACCCTCGCCAACCGCGTGACCGGTTCGCTCAAGGACACGAAGAACCTCACGAGCAAGCTGGGGGTCGGGCTCGAGGTCGTCGGCCTGCTCGGTGCCGTCCTGATCGCCTGCCTCCTGACTCTCGCCTCGGTCGCCAAGCGCGTCCGCGAGCTTGGGACGCTCAAGGCGCTTGGTTGGTCGCAGTGGCTCGTCGTGCGCCAGGTGAGCGGGGAGGCGCTTCTCCAGGGCCTACTCGGCGCTGCGATCGGAATCGGGATCGGCGTCGCGGGAGCAGCGGCGATCACCGCCTTCGCGCCGTCGCTGACGGCGACGATCACGAGCGCGGCGACGGCACTGCCCGGGCCTGGGCCGTTCGGCCAAGGTGCGGTTGCCGCTCCGAGCTCGAGCACCGTCGCCCTCACGGCGCCGGTCTCGATCGGCGTGATCGTGCTCGCGATCGTGCTGGCGGTGGCCGGCGCGCTCGTCTCCGGCGCAGCGGGCGCGCTGCGCGCCTCACGCCTTCGTCCCGCCGACGCTCTTCGTCACATCGACTGATCCAAAGGAGGAAGCAGACATGAACGTGGTGACGGACATCAACAGAGCGCCGCTGTACGAGCTGCGTGGCGTCGGCAAGACCTACGGCCAGGGCAGCCTTCAGGTGCGGGCGCTCCGCGATCTGAGCCTCACGATCGAGAGCGGCGAGTTCGTCGCCGTGGTCGGGCCGAGCGGCTCCGGCAAGACGACGCTGCTGCAGCTGCTCGGAGCCCTCGACCGACCGACCGCGGGAGAGGTCCTCTTCGAGGGACAGGATCTCGCACGTCTCAAGGAAGGCGAGCTGACCTCGCTGCGGCTGGCAACGATCGGATTCGT
This sequence comes from Gaiellaceae bacterium, assembly GCA_033856995.1. Classification (GTDB taxonomy): domain Bacteria; phylum Actinomycetota; class Thermoleophilia; order Gaiellales; family Gaiellaceae; genus AC-32. The sequence continues at coordinate 9,384 of JAWVDY010000155.1, read as the reverse complement.
ATTCCAGCAGTTCAACCTGATCCCGACCGTGACCGCCGCCGAGAACGTCGCCTTAGCGCTCGTTCCGCGGCATCTGCCAAGCGAGGAGCGCCGTGAGCGGGCGGACGAGCTGCTGCGAGCGGTCGACCTCGCCAACCGGGGACATCACATCCCGAGCCGGCTCTCGGGCGGAGAGCAGCAGCGCGTCGCGATTGCCCGGGCGCTCGCCAACGACCCGAGGGTCCTGCTCGCCGACGAGCCGACGGGGAACCTCGACTCGGAGGCGGGCGAGGAGATCGTGGGTCTGCTGCGCTCGCTCTGCGAGGAGCGCGGGCAGACGATCGTGCTGATCACGCACAACCCCCAGCTGGCGGCGGCCGCGGACCGGACGATCCGGCTCCACGACGGGGCCTTGGCCGAGCCGGTGGCGCCCGAGAGGGCCGGGAGCTTGAGCTAAGCCGACTAGCTCTCTTCGGTGCTCCAGCGAGCGACGTCGCGGATGCTGACGATGCCCACTGCGCGGCCGTCGTCCACGATCGGCACGTGGCGGAAGCCGTTGTCGAGCATGATCTTCGCCGCCTCGTCGGGAGTGGCGCTGCTGCTCAGCGTCAGCGGGTCGGCGGTCATCCACTCGCGCACGCGAGCCTCGCTCGAGTGCACGCGCCCGGCGACCGCGCGGGTCAGGTCACGCTCGGTGACGATCCCGATCAACGTCCCGTAGTCGGAGACGACCGCGGAGCTGACGCCGCGCTCGACCATCTTCTGCGCGGTCTCGCCGATCGTGTCCGACGGCTCCACGGAGAGGACGTCGCTGGTCATGATCTCGCCGACGCTGCTCACGCCGCGAGCGTAACACCGCCGGCGACATGCACAAGGGTGTCGAGAAGCTCCGCGATCTCGGCGCGCACGCTCCCGTCGACGAGCTCGCCGCTCGCGTCGAAGCTCATGAACGCCTCGGGCACGAGCACCTGCGGCTCGTCGAGGACCTTCGCGCGCGGGAACTCGAGCGCCTCGCGCAGCTGCTGCTGTGCGAGCGCGGTCCCGCCGCGGCCGGTCGAGGCGCCCATCATCGCGACCGGCTTCCCTGCGAGCGGCGACCCGAGCGGCGGGCGCGAGGCCCAGTCGATCGCGTTCTTCAGCCCGCCGGGCACGCCGCGGTTGTATTCGGGCGTCGCGATCAGGAGCGCGTCCGCCTCGCGGATCGCGTCCTTCAGCGCGACGACGGGCTCGGGATCGCCGGCGGCCTCGACGTCGCCGTCGTAGAACGGCAGGCCGCGCAGGTCGAACTCGACGAGCTCGACGCCGTCGGGCAGGAGCTCCCGCGCCGCCCGCAGGAGCGAGCGGTTATAGGAGCCCTGACGGAGGCTGCCGGCGATTCCGAGGAGTTGCATGGTGCTTAGGCCTCCTTGACGGCCGAGACTGCGGCCGTCAGCTCGACGGTGGTGGTGCCCCAGTCGAACGCGCCTCGCGCGTCGACCACGAGCCGCTCCTCGTTGCGAGCCTCGCTGTGGCCGTGGCCGCGAACGCGACCCTCGAGCTCGATCTCGAAGGGAGTGTCCTTGACGAACAGGTCGCCGCGGAGCGTGAACCGGTCGTCGTCGGTCGGCTCGACGGCCTTCGACTCGAAGCGGATCTCCGGGTGATTCGCCGCGTCGAGGAAGTCCGGCGAGATCAGATGGGCATCACGCTGCTCGTTGTCCGTGCGCAGGCTGTCGACGCGGATCGTGCCCGCGAGCACGGGCTGCTCACCGCCTTCGAGCCGGCCTTCGACCTCGGCGAAACGGCCGGTTGAGGTGCTGAAGCCGTCGTGTGTGTCGGTGACCTGGAAGCCGATCGTCGTGTGAACGGGGTCGACGACCCAGGTTCCGGCGGGAATGACTTCGGTGCTGATAATGCTTGACATGTGGCTTTCCTCCTGTGGTTTCTTCGGCTATACTTGAGTCGTCAACAATCTTAGCCAAAGAAAGTTGAGGCGTCAAGTATTGAGTACGCAAGTATCGCGGCGTACGACTCCTGAGATCTCGGCCTGGGTCGGGCTCCTGCGTGCGCACGCGTCCACGACTCGCCGCCTCAACGCAGACCTCGTCGCCGGCCACGGCTTGACGCTCAACGACTACGAGGTCCTGCTCCACCTCTCGCGCGTGGAAGGGCAGCGTCTGCGTCGCGTCGATCTCGCCGAGCAAGTGCTGCTGACCCCTTCGGGAATCACGCGGCTGCTCGCGGGGCTCGAGTGCGCCGGCTACGTCGAGCGCGCCTCGTGCGCGGCCGACGCACGCGTCACGTACGCGCAGCTCACCGACGCAGGCGCCGAGAAGCTGCGCGTTGCCGCGTCGACCCACGTGGCGGGGATCCGTGACCTGTTCAACGGCCGCTTTTCCGCCGACGAGCTCGAGGCGCTCGGCAGCCTGCTCGAGCGGCTGCCGTTGGATCAGGTCGAAGACCAGAGTTGCGAGCCCTGAAAGAAAATCTCGCAAAGAGCGCACACCTGTTCTGCGAGGGCCTTGTACGGACCGGCCACCGTCGCTAGGTTGCCGATTGCGCCGAGCACGGAACGCAAGTAGGTTGAAGCTTCACCGGAGGGCAGTACGCGCAAGCGGAAGGTCAACCGGGCGAAGTGGACGAAAGCGAAACCGGCTCGGCGAATTTTTTTGGTCCAACTCAGGAATACAACGGCCCCCGAGGCCGTTGTAATCGTTGGTGGCGAACGCCCGACGTTCGCCTGACACGGACGAAACGAAGGAAGTGAGGCAACTCTGAGCACCACGCTTGAACTTGCTGTCCCCGCGTTCCTCGAGGAGGCGGAGGAGAATGCATCGGTCGAGGAGGCCGCCCTGGAGGCGTTCGCGCTCGAGCACGATCTCGACGAGGAGGAGCTCGCCGAGGTACGCGCAGAGCTCGAGTCCCGGGAGGTCGAGATCGTCGCGCTTGCTCCCGAGCCGGTGGCGGCCCCGGCTGCCACTGCACCCTCCGGCACGGACGCGCTCTCGCTCTTCATGCACCGGGCGGGCCGGTACTCGCTGCTTACCGCAGCCGAGGAGGTCGCCCTGGCGAAGCGCGTGGAGCGTGGCGACGCCGCCGCCAAGGAGCGCATGATCAACTCGAACCTGCGCCTGGTGATCTCGATCGCCAAGCGCTACCAGCGGAAGGACCTGCCGCTGCTGGATCTCGTCCAGGAGGGCGTGATCGGACTGAACCGTGCCGTCGAGAAGTTCGACTGGCGACGCGGCTACAAGTTCTCGACCTACGCCACCTGGTGGATCCGCCAGGCCTGCCAGCGGGCGATCTCGAACCAGTCCGCGACGATCCGCATCCCGACGCACGTGAACGAGCGGCGCGTGAAGCTCGCGCGCGCCGAGGGACGGCTCGAGGCCACGCTTGGCCGCAAGCCCACGCGCGAGGAGCTGGCCGAAGAGGCCGAGCTCGAGCTCGTGCACGTGGAGGAGGCGCTCGACGCAGTCGAGGCGAACGTGTCGCTGAACCGGCCGATCGGCTCGGAGGACGACGGGGAGCTCGGCGACCTGTTCGGCGACCACTCCGCGGCCAGCCCCGAGGAAGAGGCGGTCGACTCCCTGCGCCGGCGCGAGGTGCGCCGCGCGCTCGCGTCGCTACCGGAGCGGGAGCGCCGGATCGTGGAGCTGCGCTTCGGGATCGGCGGCGAGCCGAAGGCACTGGAGGCGATCGGCAAAGAGCTCGGCATCACGCGCGAGCGTGTCCGCCAGCTCGAGGCCGAGGCGCTTGCCAAGCTGCAGGACGAGCTCGCCGAAGCTGCGTAACCGCTAGTCGGCTACCACTTCGATCGGCGTCCGCGACGGCTCGTGTAGACGAGCTTCGCGGGCGCCGACGGCATTCCGGCGTCCTCGAACTGCTCACGATGGCCGAGGCGCCGCGCTACGCGGCTCGTGTCGGCCTGCTGCTCGGGCAGCACGAACGTGATGGCGGTGCCGGCGCGGCCCGCGCGGCCGGTGCGGCCGGTGCGATGGACGTAGCCCTTGTCCTCTTCGGGCGGATCGAAGTTGATCACGTGCGTGACGGCTTCGAGATCGAGCCCGCGGGCCGCGACGTCCGTCGCGACGAGCGTGTCGACCTTGCCGCTCTCGAACCTCGCGAGCGCTCGCTCGCGCGCGTTCTGCGACATGTCGCCGTGCATCGCCACCGCCGCGACGTCGTGCCGCGCCAGCTTCTGCACGAGCCGGTCGGCTCCGCGCTTGGTGCGGACGAAGACGAGGGTCGACCCCGACTCGCGGATGTGCTCGACGAGCGTCTCGACCTTGGTGTCGGCCGTGACCGGCACGAAGAAGTGCTCGATCTCGCCGGGCTGCTGCGAGGCGGGGAGCTTGCCTTCGATCCGCGACGGGCTGTTCGTGTACTTGCGGGCGAGCTCGCCGACCTCGCCGTCGAGCGTGGCCGAGAAGAACATCGTCTGGCGGTTCCGCGGCAGCCGGCGCACGAGCTTGTCGACCTGCGGCTGAAAGCCCATGTCGAGCATCCGGTCGGCCTCGTCGAGGACGAACGTGCGCACCTGCGAGAGGTCGACGAGCCGGCGGGTGGCCAGATCCTCGAGCCGACCCGGGGTCGCCACGAGGATGTGCGCGCCCTTGATCCGGTTGGCCTGCGAGCGAAGCGGGACGCCGCCGTAGGCGGGGGCGACCGAGAGGCCGCGGGCACGAGCAAGCGGGTCGATTTCCTCCGTCACCTGCGCCGCGAGCTCGCGCGTGGGCACGAGCACGAGCGCGGCCGGGCGGCCGTCGCCTGGCTCGGTGCGCTCCACGATCGGCAGCGCAAAGGCAAGGGTCTTCCCCGAGCCGGTGGGTGAGCGGACGAGGACGTCCAGGCCGCGCAAAGCATCGGGTAGCGCGCGCTCCTGGATGTCGAAGGGGAGGTCGATCTTGCGAGCCACGAGCGCGGCCACGACGGGCGCGGACACGCCGAGCTGGCGGAAAGACTGGTCTGACATGGTGTTCGACTCCTTAGTTCGCGTTCGAGACGTGCCGACCTCGAAACGCCCGAAGGAGGAACGAGAAGCTCATCTCACCGGGCTGCACGATTGCGACCCGTGCTCACACCGTAGCAGTAGGCCGCTACGCTCCGGCCATGGCGACCGAAAAGTCCGAGCCGCTGACACATGCTCAGAAAGAGCAGCTGGAGTCCGAGCTGGCCGAGCTCGAAGGCCCGCGTCGGGCGGCGATGGTCGAGGCGATCAAGACCGCGCGCGGCTTCGGCGACCTCTCCGAGAACTTCGAGTACCACGCTGCCAAGAACGAGCAGGGGCTGCTCGAGCGGCGGATCCGGATCCTCAGGGACAAGCTCTCTCGCTCGGTGATCGTCGAGGAGCCACCGGCAGGGGACGGCACGGTGACGGTCGGGTCGAAGGTCGAGCTCGAGGACGAGCAGGGCGGCCGCATGGAGGTCGAGATCTCGAGCGTCGGCGGCGTCTCGCCGGACTCGCCGGTCGGGCGGGCGCTCCTGGGCGCGAAGGCCGGCGACGAGGTCGAGATCGAAGCACCGCGCGGCGCCTGGCGCGCCCGCATCGTCTCCGTCGGCCGCTAGCCGCGGCCTCGGCGACCGAACCCGTTGCAGCCGCGCGGCGGCTCGGCATACGATTGCCGCCATGCTGCTGAGCGAGGTGGGGTACGCGCGGCCGGCGACGCTCGAGCAGGCTCTGGGGGTCCTCGTCGAGCATCCCGGCGCCCGCGCCCTCGCCGGCGGCCAGACGCTGATCAACGTGATGAAGGCGCGCGCGGCCGCGCCCGACGTGCTCGTCGACCTGGGCCGGATCCCCGAGCTGAAGGGGATCGAGCTCTCCGGAGACGGCACGCTCGAGCTCGGGCCGATGACGACCTACACCGAGCTGATTGTCTCGGCCGAGGCGCGCGCCCGGCCGATCCTGGGCGAGGTCTGCGCGCAGATCGCCGACGTGCAGGTGCGGAACCGCGGCACGATCGGCGGCAACGTCTGCTCGAGCGATCCGACGAACCACCTGCCCCCGCTGCTCGTCGCGCTCGGTGCCACCCTGACCGTCACCGGCGCGGAGGGCGAGCGCACGATGCCCGCGGAGGAGTTCTTCCTGGGCGTCTACATGACCGCGGCCGGGCCCGGTGAGCTGCTGACGAAGATCACGGTTCCCGCTGGCCGGAGCGACGGCTTCGCGTCCGTGCCGATCGGCGTGGACGGGACCTGCATCGTCAACGCCGCCGCCTCCGTGAACGGAGGCGTCCGCGTTGCGCTCGGCTGCGTCGCGGCGAAGCCGGTGGTCCTCGAGCCCGCGTCGGCGGACGCCGATGCCGTGCGCGCGGCGGTTCGCGACGCGGGCCTCGATCCGCCCTCCGACGTCCACGCTTCGGCGGAGTACCGGCTGCACCTGGCCGAGGTCGTCGCAGCCCGCGCGGTCGAGCGGGCCGGGAAGGGCAGCTGATGGACGTCGTCAACTCGCAGACGGTCAGCGTCGAGGTCAACGGCACCACCTACGAGCGCGAGGTCGAGGCGCGGCGCCTCTTGATCCACTTCCTGCGCGACGACCTCGACCTGACCGGGTCGCACGTCGGCTGCGACACGGGCAACTGCGGCGCCTGCAGCGTGATCCTCGACGGGACGCTCGTGAAGAGCTGCATGCTGCTCGCGGTGCAGGCCGACGGCTCCTCGATCGAGACGGTCGAAGGGCTCGCGGACGAGGAGGAGCTGACCTCGTTGCAGCAGGCATTCAGCGACCACCACGGCCTCCAGTGCGGCTACTGCACGCCGGGGATGTTGATGAGCGCGACGGCGCTGCTGCGCGAGAACCCGAGCCCGAGCGACGACGAGATCGCCAAGGCGATCCAGGGCAACATCTGCCGCTGCACGGGCTACTGGAACATCTTCAAGGCGGTCAGGGCCGCTTCGGGGCAGGAGGTCGGAGAGTGAGCGAGACCGTGGTCGCCGAGCCGATCGTCGTCGAGAAGACCGAGACGAAGCCGGGGTACGCGGGCCAGAACGTCCCGCGCAAGGAGGACAAGCGGCTCGTCCAAGGCGAGGGCGTCTTCTTCGACGACGTCAAGCGCCACAACATGGGCTACGTCCACTTCGTCCGGTCACCGTACGCCCACGCGAAGATTCGCTCGGTCGACGTCTCGAAGGCGCTCGAGCACCCGGGCGTGCTGGGGACGCTGACCGGCGACGAGGTCGCGCTGCTGACCGATCCGTTCTTCCAGATCTCCTCGCCGCCCGGGGCGCACCTGAAGGACTTCTGCCTCGCCGTCGGCAAGGCGCGCTTCGTCGGCGAGTCCGTGGCCGCCGTCGTCGCGACGACGCGCGAAACCGCCCGCGACGCCTCCGAGCTCGTCGAGGTCGACTACGAGCCGCTGCCGGCGCTCACCGACGCGCGCGAGGCGCTCGGGGACGAGGCGCCGCTGCTGCACGACGAGGCTGGCACGAACCTCACCTGGGAGGGCGTCTACGAGTGGGGCGACCTCGACGCAGCGTTTGCCGAGGCCGACCGCGTCGTGAAGATCTCCGAGCTCCACTTCGACCGCTTCAACTCGACGCCGCTCGAGTGCAACGGCGCGCTCGTCGAGTTCAACCGCGGCACCGGCCAGTGGACGATCATCACGAACAACCAGTTCCCCGGGTTCGCGGCGATCATGATGGGGCCCGCGATGCGCGTGGGGCTCGACAAGCTCCGCTTCGTCACGCAGGACATCGGTGGCGGCTTCGGTAACAAGATCACCTCGCACCCGCAGCTCGTCGCGTGCTGCCTGCTCGCGCGCAAGCTGAAGCGGCCGGTGCAGTGGACCGAGTGGCGCACCGACTTCCACCTCTCGATGTCGCACGGCAACGAGCGCTGGTTCCAGGACACCGAGGTCGCGGTCAAGGACGACGGCACGCTGCTCGGCTTTCGCACGACCGCGCTCGACGACGCGGGCGCGTGGCTGCGCTACGAGCCGCTCGGCGGCGTGATTTGGGCGCAGGTGACGCCCGGCATGTACCGCTGGCGCCACATCCGGCTCGACTTCAAGCAGGTCGTGACGAACAAGGCGCCGGTCTCGCCGAACCGCGGCTACTCGCGCATGCAGCACCTCTGGTTCACGGAGCGGATCATCGACATCGTCGCCCACGAGCTCGGCCTCGACCCGGTGGAGGTGCGCAAGCGCAACTACATCCGGGCCGAGGACATGCCCTACGAGACGCCGAACGGCTGCGTCTACGACTCGGGCGACTACGCGAAGATGCTCGACGTCGCGCTCGAGCTGATCGGCTACGGCGAGCTCGAGTCGAAGCGGGGGGACGCGGAGTCGCGCGGGAAGCTGCTCGGCCTCGGGATCGGCTCGACGCTCGACTCCGGCACGAACAACTTCGGCCAGTCTCGCCTGATCAATCCGGAGCTGCAGTTCTCGGGGAACAACGAGGTCGCGACGGTCAAGCTCGACATCTTCGGCGAGATCGTCGTCACGCTCGGCACGACGCCGCAGGGCCAGAGCCACGAGACGACGGCGTCGCAGGTGGTCGCGGACATCCTCGGCTGCTCGGTCGACGACGTGAACGTGCGCGCAGGCCACGACTCCTACTGGAACTCGCACGCCGGGTTCTCCGGCACTTACGCGAGCCAGTTCGCCGTCACGGGGCTCGGTGCGGTCAAAGGCGCGACGGACATGCTCGCCGAGGAGATGAAGAAGCTCGCGTCGGTCGTGCTCGGCTGCGAGCCCGTCGACATCGAGCTCGCCGAGGGCCAGGCGCGGATGAAGGCGAACCCCGAGGCGGCGCTGCCGTTCATGGCGCTCGGCGCGATCATCAACGCGAACAACGCGGGCCTGCCGGAGGACATCGACGTCACTCTGAACTGCCGCTACGTCTACCGGCCGCCGTTCGAACCGCCGGACATCGAGCGCAAGTTCGGCAACCTGACGCTCACCTACGCGGCGCAGGTGCACGTCGCCGTGGTCGAGATCGAACAGGAGACCGGCGTCTACGAGATCGTCGCCTACGCCGCCGTCGACGACTGCGGCAAGCGGATCAACCCGCAGGTCGTCGAGGGACAGGTGATGGGCGCGACCGCGCAGGCGCTCGGCGCGGCGACGCACGAGACGTTCACCTACGACGAGGACGGGAACCTGCTGACGCCCAACTTCTACGACTACCACGTGCCTCACGCGCTCGACATGCCGCCGCTCGCGACCGGGTACATCGAGAGCGCTTCGCCCTTCACGTCGCTCGGCACGAAGGGGATGGGCGAGGGCGGCGGCGCCGGCATCCACGCGGTCTGCGCGGCGCTCCAGGACGCCCTCCGCTCGCACGGGAACGCGATCGTCTACGACAGCTGCAACCCCTACCACCGGGTCTGGGAGCTGCTCAGCGACCCGGAGTCGTCGCGCCGGCGCGTCTCGGTGGAGTCCAGGTGAGGGTCGAGGGCGACCGTGCGTTCTCCGCGCCGCGCGA
>JAWVDY010000154.1:0-2844 GCA_033856995.1 Gaiellaceae bacterium | reverse complement strand
TGTCAGCTCCCGCCGCCATCGCTCCTCAGCGCCTCCGCCGTCACCTTCGTCCCGCCTTGCGAGTCCTTCTGCAGCGTCGTGACGAACTTGATCACCCCGCTCGGGGCGATCGGGTCGAGGAGGCTCTTGACGTCGTCGAAGAGGTGGAAGATGCCGAGCGCGCCGACGATGAACGCGACCGCGGGGAAGAAGGCGAGCAGCGAGCTGTACGCGATCTGCTGGCTCAGCCCCATGCAGTCGTCCTTGAGGAACTCGCCGAAGGTGCGCTTGAAGACGGCGATCCATTCCCCGCTGCCGAGACGCTGAGGTCCGCTGGGCGTGCGGCCGACGGTCACGTCGTCGTCGGTCGCCACGTTCTGCACGAGGTGGTGCTAACCGGCGAGGGGCGCCGCGAAACGAGGAGCGGAGCTAATCGCGGTCGACGAAGGAGAAGCGGCCGACGCGCGCCTTCTCCGAGCCCTCGCGGCCCTTGCGGAACAGGAGCCGCACGGTCGCGCCGATTCCGCCGGAGAGGACAAAGCCTGCGCCGAGCGCGCCAGCCGCGACGACGGGGAGCTTCGCCTGCAGCTTCCCGGAGATGTTCGCCGCCGCGCCGACCTCCTCGCGCAGCGAGTCGACGGCGCTCGCGAGCTCCTCGCGCTCCGTCTCGATCTCGCGCCGGATCGACTCCGGCGTGCGCTTGTCAGCTCCCGCCGCCATCGCTCCTCAGCGCCTCCGCCGTCACCTTTGCCTCCTGGATCGCCTGGTTGGGAATGGGCGGGGAGCCCTTCTTGATCGAGCCGAGCGCGAGCGCACCGAGCAGGCCGGCGAGGAGGAGCAGGCCGCCGAACACGATCAGGAGCGCGAGCCACGTCGACACGACCGTGGCGAGGGCCGCGGCGGCCGTCGCGAAGCCGAAGCCGATCGCGTAGAGGAGGATGAGCAGCGCGCCCAGACCGAGGCCGATGCCGATTCCGAGCGCCTTGACCTTGTTCGCGAGCTCGGTCTTCGCGAGCTCGATCTCCAGGCGGAGGAGCGCGCTCGCGTGCTCGCTGACCTCCTTGACGGCGCCCCCGAGCGACTGCTGCCGACCGGGCTCAGTGGTCTGGGTGGGCATGACCCCTCCAGTCGATCACCTTGGCCGCGACGATGCCGACGACGAACGCAGCCCCGATCACCAGGAACGGGTTCGGGCCGCCTCCGCCTCCGCCGCGCTTCTTCGCCGGGCGCGCGCCGAGCTGCGGGCCGGACGGCGCGACGGTTCCCTGGCCCGGCTCCTGGTCGACCGGCGCCTCGCCGCGGGCGCGAGCAGCGATCAGGCTCGGCTTGAGCTTGCGCAAAAACGCGGCATCGTCTGCCAGCGGCTGCGCGAGCTTTGCGGCGGGACCGTCCTGCGCGGCAAACTGGTCGGCCTGAGCCTGGAGCCAGTCGGCGGCGCGCTCGATCTTCTCGTCGAGCGCGTTCATTTCTTGGTCGGCGGGTCCTCGCCGGTGGTGAGGCGCCAGACCTGGGAAGCCACGCGGCGGGCCGCCATTGTGGCGGCCGCGCCCAGGCTTGCGTACAGCCCTGTCCAGAGCAGCTTGCGCAACACGGGGCATACCTTGCCATACGCGGCAACGTCAAACCTTGAATACTCGTTGCATGAGCATTCACGACGGGAGGGCGCTCCCGAAGGCGGAGCGGCAGCGGCTGATCGGGAGCCTCGTTGCGCGAAAGCGAATCGGCACGCAGTTCGCGCTGCTCGACGCGCTCGCCGATGCCGGCTGCCGCGTGACGCAGGCGACCGTCTCGCGCGACATCCGCGAGCTCGGGCTCGAGAAGGCGCACGACGCGCTCGGCCGTCCACGCTACGCGTTGCCGCACGATCGCCGCCGCACGGATCCGCGCGAGACGCTCGACGGGATCCTGCGGCAATTCGGCCGGCGCGCCTTGGTCGCGCAGAACCTGGTCGTCGTCCATTCGGAGCTCGGCTCGGCGCCCGCGATCGCGCGCGCACTCGACCGGACGGAACACGCGCGCGTGATCGGCACGCTCGCCGGCGACGACACGGTGCTCGTGATCACCGCAGGGCCGGCCGACGCCCGCACGGTCGCGCGCGAGCTCAGCGCTGCGATCGAGGGCTAGTACTGGGCTACGAGACGGTCTCGCCGTCGTAGTGCTCGAGGGCGTCCACCTGCTCCGAGGTCAGATCGACCTCGACGAGGCCCTCGTAGATCCCGTGCACGCGCTCGGCCGGGACGTAGCGCCTGCCCTTGAAGAGCCCTTCCGAGAGAGCGAGCCCGTTGAAGATGTCCGCGTTCTTGTCGCCGATCACCTCGTCGACGCGGCCGATCTCGTCGCCGCCTGGCCCCTTGACCTCCCAGCCGCGCTCGATTACGAGCCAGGAGACGGGATCGCGCGCCGGCCCCGACATCAGACGGACTTGCCTCCGACGTACCAGACCGGGCCCTGCGTCGCGACGGGATGGACGTCGGAAAGCGCGTGCAGGATGCGCACCTCGCCGGTGATCCCCTCGCTGTCGACACGCTCGAAGCACCGGCGTGCCATCGCCGCGGACACCCCGTAGCCGTACCGATTCGCGGCGCGGAAACGGAAGCCGGGCTTGCCGCCGAAGCGGGCCGGGTTGACCGGCGAGAGCAGCAACGCCGCGCGCTCGAGATAGTCGGTCGAGGTCAGCTCGACCTCGGCGTAGACGTCGCTCCAGTCGGTCGGCAGCGCGTCGATCGCGGCCTGCCAGGTGGCGGCGAGGGTGCGCCGGCTGGCCTCGGGCGCCGCCTCGGCGACGCCGCTGCCGACGAGCTCGAGCTCGCCGCCCATGTGCTCGAGGTCGAGGCGGCGCAGCAGCCTCACGATCCCGTCCGGCCC
>JAWVDY010000153.1:0-3570 GCA_033856995.1 Gaiellaceae bacterium | reverse complement strand
GAAGGTGTCGGAGACAGGCTTCAGTCGATCGGCGGAGACGAAACCAGCTTCGAGAAAGGCTTTTCGCGCCCTCGGAGCGTCGTCGACGAGGAGGTCGAGATCGGCGAGCATGCGCGCGCGCCCGGGGTAGAGCGCGGATACCTCCGGGCCCTTCAGGAGCATCATGCGCCCGCCATAGGCTTCGCGTGCTCGAAGCAGGACCGACGGCGCGAGCGCATTCGCCATCCTTGCGGCGCGTTCCTCTTGCAGCAATTCGGGAGGCACCTCCTCGCCACGCGCGCGCAGTCGCTCGGTGAACAAGGGTATGACGCCGTGCGCTCTGGCCGCCTCGACCGTGAGGCGGTCGAGGATCTGGTCGACGTTCTCCCAAAGCGGCGAGAGCGCGTACGTCGCAGACATGGGAGGTTGGGTGAGCGAGCGCTCGGGCATTCAGGCAGCGAACCTAGCGGTCCCGCGGCTAGCCTTGCTCGGCCTTGACGCGCGTCGACTCAACGGGCAGCACCGTCCGGAGCAGCGAAGTCGAGTCGCAGCCGACGGAGGGCGTGTCGAAGCGCTCAACGCCTGACGCGATCGTCGTACTGCGGTGGTTGCCTCTTGCGCTCGCTCTCACGGTGTTCCTGATCTGGGCCGCGCAGGATGGTGGCTACGCGCCGGTGCGCTGGCTTCCCGGCACCCTCTTCATCCTCGGGCTTGCCGTGGCAGTCGCCGTGGCCGAAGCACCGCCGTTCGCCGGTCGTCGCGACCTCGCAATTGCGGCGTCCTTGTTCGCCGCTTATACGGCGTGGTCCTTCCTGAGCATCTCGTGGGCCGACGTGAAGGGCGACGCCTGGGACGGGGCGAATCGGACTCTGCTCTACCTCTGCGTGTTCCTGCTGTTCGCCTGGCGGGCTGTTCCCGCACGCGTCGCCGGCGTGCTGCTCGGCCTGTTCGCGGTGGCGACTGCCGCGATCGGCAGCACCGAGTTCTTGCGCGCGGTCGACGCCACGAGGCCTGCGGACTTCTTCATCTCCGGGCGGTTGAGCTCCCCGATCAGCTATCCGAATGCGACTGCTGCGCTCTTCCTCGCACCGTTCGTACCGGCGGTCTTCTTTGCATCCCGGCGGAGCGTCCCGGTCGTGGTGCGCGCGGTGATGCTGGCAGCCGCGGGCCTCCTCCTGGAGCTCGCGATCATGTGCCAGAGCCGCGCTAGTCTCGTCGCGCTCCCGCTCGTCGTGCTCGGCTTTCTGGCCATCGGGCCCGGCCGCCTCCGCGTGCTGCTTGCGCTCGCCGCTGTCGCTGTTCCGGCGATCTTGGTCACCCGAACGCTGCTCGACGTCTACCCCGCGGTCGCCGACGAGCGAGCCGTGCACGCGACGCTCGCCGACGCACGCTCGGCGCTCGCCTGGAGTGGGCTCGCCTTGCTCGTGGTTGGCGCCGCAATGGCTCTAGCCGACAGGAGCGTCCGCCTCTCCGCATCGGTGACGAGGGTGATCGGCTGGGCAGTCGTCATCGCCGCAGTCGTCGCCGTCGTTGGCGGCTCCCTCGCGTTCGTCGATCGATACGGCAATCCGGTCAGTCGCGCACGTTCCGACTGGCGGCAGTTCAAGAGCGAGAAGAGCACGGCTACCACGAACCACCTCACAAGTGGTTTCTCGAGCCCTCGCTACGATCTCTGGCGCGTCGCAATCCACGAGGTCAAGTCGGCACCTATCGCCGGTGTCGGCGTCGAGAACTTCGCGGTGGACTACCTTCGCCTGCGCCGGACGAAGGACGAGCCGATAAACCAGCACAGCCTCGAGTTGCGCGTCCTTGCCCAAACAGGCCTCGTCGGCGCCGTGTTGTTCGGTGGCTTCCTCGCGTTCGCCCTGCTGGCGGTCGGGCGCACGCTGCGCCGTCACCGGGACGAAGTCGCCGGCCTCGCCGCTGCCGCACTGGCGGCATTCGCGTACTGGTCGATCCATGGCTCGGTCGACTGGTTCTGGGAGATCCCGGCCCTCGGTGCACCGGCGATCGCATGGCTCGCGTTGGCCGGGCAGACGGTTTCGAACGAGCCGCGGAGGCGCCCGCTGCGACTGCCGCTGTACGGCGTCGTGCCCCTCGTTCTCCTCGCGACGGCCGCGGCTGCCGGTCTCGTCTTTCCCTGGCTCGCCGCGAAGGAGATCGACCGGGCCTCGGCCGTGTGGGCCGTGGACTCGGCCGCGGCGTATCGCAGCCTCGACCACGCACGCAGGTTGAACCCGCTGAGCGATCGCCCCGATCTGATCGAGGGAGCGATCGCGGATCGACTCCACGACCCCCGCCGTGAGCGCGCCGCCTTCCAACGTGTCCTCGTACGGAATCCGCACAATTGGTATGCGGCTTTCGAGCTGGCGATCGTAGAAGCGCAGGCGGGGAAAAAAGCACGAGCGCTCCGCTGGTTGAACGAGGCGCGGCGCCTGAACCCGCGCGAGCCGCTGCTCCCGTTCGTTCGAGACAAGATCGTGGGAGGAGGGCGCCTCTCGCAGGCGCAGATCGACCATCTGTTCGAGGCACGAACGGTTAACCTGACAGGTGCGCAGCAGCGCTAGGAGAAGGGATGGACAAGGCGTATTTCCGCAACTATGCTCCAGAGCGAGGGATTACTTTCGCGGTCACTGGGGATACGCGAAACAACGTTTCAACTAGGGGAGGCAACGTGCGGAAGACAATTGTGGGAGTCGCGGCGGCGATCGTCTCACTCGTCGTTGCGGGGGTCGCGTTTGCCGGGTCGTCCTCGGCGCTGCTGATGGAGTACGGCGGCCTAGGCGGCCAGACGCAGAACAAGCTCGCTGCGGGTCAGGTGCTCGGCGCGGGCGCGGTGCGGTCGACGGGTACGCTTCCGTTCACCGGGCTCGATCTCGCGCTGATCGCGTTCGGCGCGCTGGCGCTGATGGCGACGGGCTGGACATTGCGGCGCGCCGCTCAGAAGCAGCAGTAGCAAGCGCCTTACGACCTCGACGCTTCAAATGCGCCGCTCTCCCATGCGGAGGCGGCGCGTTCGTAGTCGTCCCTGCGACCGATGTCGAACCAGAGACCGTCGTAGACGTAAGCTCCGACCGCCTCGCCGGCCTTCAACAGCTCGTCGACGAGCTCCGGGAAGTCGAAGGCGCGGTCCGCGGGAATGAACTCGAGTGCCCTTGGTTCGAGTGCATAGACGCCCATACTGACCGTGGAGACGAATTCCGGTTTCTCCTCGTACCGGGTGACTGCCGATATCCGCGACGTCGCCCCGTCGAGGTGCAGCACGCCATAGTCGACTTTGATCCCCCGCCGCTTCGATGCGATGGTGACGAGGTTGCCGGATGCCTTGTGCTCGCGGAGCAGGTCGGCATAGTCCAGGGTGGTCAGCAGATCTCCATTCATCACGAGGAACGTGTTGTCGAGGCCGGTAACCAGTCGCAGCGAGCCGGCGGTCCCCAGCGGCTCCTCCTCGTAGACGTATGAGATGCGGCTCTGGTGCGGCTTCGGCATGGGAATGTGGCCATGGTCGAACACAGCGCGAATGAGATGCGCGAGATGCCCGACTGAGATGACGACGTCGTTGAAGCCGGACGCTGCGAGCTGCTCGATTAC
>JAWVDY010000152.1:0-9567 GCA_033856995.1 Gaiellaceae bacterium | reverse complement strand
CGAGCGCATCCGAGACGTCAACGAGGCGTTCAGCCTCGGGCCGGCGACGTACGAGCTGGTGTGCGAGTGCGACACCTGTGACTGCATGACGCGCATGGACGTTCCGCGCGAGGTGTACGAGAAGGTGCGCGTGAGCCCCGACCGTTTCCTCGTCGTGGCAGGGCACGAGCACGCCGACCGGCTAGTCGCCGGCAGCGATGCCTACAGCGTCGTGGCGGCCGCCGCAGCCGTGGAGCCCGTCTCCGCCGCGAGCTGATGATCAGGCAAGCGCCGCGATCCACTCCGCGAAGAGCGGGTCGACGATCGCCTGCCTGCGTCCGTCCGCCTCGATCTCCGCGCGCGCGCCCAGCCGCTGCAACGCCTTCTGCGCGCTCGTCTTCGTCAGAGCGACCCGCTCCAGCACCGCGGCTCGATAGGGCGAGCCGTCGCCGGCGATGATCGCGCGCAGCGTTCGTTGCTCGGAGGTGTCGAGGCTGCGCCACTGAGCCTCGAACTCCGGTTGCAGCTCGTCGAGCGCCGCCGCGTGCGCCCGTTCCCAGTCCTCGAGCGTCGCGGCTCCCTTCCGCTCGACCTCCTCCCACAGCCTGTGCGCGAGCAGCATCGCCCGCTGCGGATGGCCCTTGGCCGAGGCCAGCAGCGGGTTGAGCGCCTCGCCGACGTTGCGCTTGCTCTCGCGGAAGCGGTCGGCGACGTAGCCCGCGAGATCCTCGTCGCGCAGCCGGCCGAGCCGAACCGGCACGGCCGAGCCGTACAGCGGCGCCTCCTTGTGCTCGAAGAGCTGCTTCATCAGCCCGGGCTCCGAGCCGGCGAACACGTACGAGGCCACGTCGCCCTGGAACTGGATATGGCTGCGCAGGATTCCGTCGAGGCTCGGGACCTTGCGCACGTCCTGGAACTCGTCGAGGGCGATGTACGCCCGGAAGCCGCCGGACTCCTCGAGCCGCAACGGCAGGTCGAGCAGGGCGTGGAGCGCCGGCAACGGGTCGCTCTTCGGCTCGAGCTGGAGCCTTGCGCTGATCCCGAAAGCCCCGAGCGAGAGGCCCAGGCCGGTCTTTTGCAGGAACTCCTCGACGCGACCGCGGATCGCGCCGCGCAGCTCCTTCGCGTACGCACGCTCGAACCGAACGGCCACGTCGGCGAGCGAGACGATGCCGTAGAGGTCGACGAGCACCGGCACGAGACCCTCCTGCCGCTCGCCATCGGCGAGCGCGCGGCGCAGCAGGCTCGTCTTGCCGTACTTGCGCGGCGCGTAGAGGCGGACGTAGTGGCCGCCAACCGCGTTCTTGAGCAGCAGCCTCGTCTCCTCGTCGCGGTCGACGATCTGTTCGGGAGCGATCGGGCGCGAGTAGACGAACGGGTTGACGTCGGTGATCATCAGTCCCGCAGGATACCATTTAGTAGTCTAGTGAGATACTTATCGGTATCCTCAACGACTACCCGCCCACAGCGTCGACGGCTTCGCCGAGGTCCCCGCAGACGTGATCGGCCACGAAGACCGTCCACGGGTGCGCAGGCGTCCCGCCGGTGTAGGCGACCACCGGAATCCCGCGCGTGTGGGCGTGCCAGGCCTCCATCGCCGTCCCCTCGTCCGGCGAGGTGAACGCCGCGAGCACGGCGTCGCAGGACTCGATCTCCTGGAGGTCGCCTTCCACGATCTCGGCCTCGTTGCCCTCCGTCTGCCCGCGGAAGTCGCGGCGCATCGGGTCGACGGGCTCGCAGCCGCGAGCCTGCAGCAGCTCGGTGGCCCGGCGGCGGTACTCCTCCGCGAACGGCGGCCCGGCGAGGTAGACGCGCCTCACGTCTGCGTACAGTACGCCCCATGAACGAGCGCACGAACGAGTTCGTCGCCCTCGGTCACGCCGGCTCCGAGCACTACGCCGGGCTCGAGACCTTCCCGAACCCGGGCGTCGCACGCGTGGAGATGACGAGTGACGAGCTCGTCGCGATGTGCCCGATCACGAGCCAGCCCGACATGTACGTGGTCACGATCGCCTACCAGCCGGAGGGCCTGTGCATCGAGTCGAAGTCGCTCAAGCTCTACCTCGCGTCCTTTCGCAACGAGGGCGCGTTCTGCGAGGCGCTGGCCGTCCGGATCCGGGACGACGTCGCCGCCGCGCTCGAGCTGGCGGCCGAGCACGTCGAGGTGACGCTGCGGCAAAAGGCCCGCGGCGGCATCACGATCACCGCGACGACCTGACCGGATTCGACCCGACCGCCGCGTGGCTTTTCTCGACGACCCACATCGGCGCGGCGCTCGCACGGAGCGAGCTCGAGGCGAGCCTGGGCGCGCTGGTGGAGCGGGCGCCGGGGCTCTCCTCACGGAGGAGCCCCGGCGCAACCGCGTGACCGTCTAGGGCAGCGTGACGAACTGCCCGAGAAACGATCGCGCCGACTCCGTGTCGAGCCGGTAGTCGACGTTCGTGGACCGGCACGGCGTGTCGCCCGTGATCGTCGTCCCGGCGATGATGTTCGTCTCCGACGCGCCGGCGCCGAGGAAGTTCGGGCCGCCCGAGTCGCCGTAGCAGGTGCCGCCGTCGCCATGCGACGGGTTCATGGACAGCTTCAGCCACGCCTGCGTGATCGTATTGAGCGTGCCGACGGTCTGGTAGCGGACGTCCTGGTAATGGAACGTCTTGCCACCCGGGCCGCTGGTGACCGACTGCGCGCCGTAGCCGACCGGGGTGAACTGCTGGTCGCTCGGAAGGTTGGAGAGCGAGTCTGCCGCCGGCAACCGCGCAGGCGCGATCCCTCGGATCGCATGGTCCAGCACGACGACTGCGAGATCGTTCGGGTCGCTTGCGGTCTGGTTGTAGGCCGGGTCTCCGTGCCAGGTGCCCCAGTAGGTGGTGCTCTGACCACGGGTGAAGACCGAGGCGAACGTGACCTCGACGTGACTCACACCCAGGTCACAGTGCTCGGCCGTCAGGAAGACCGTCGGCGAGATGAGCGTGCCGGTGCACTCCTCCCAGGTTCCGTCTGAGAAGGCTTGCTGCGCGAGCAGTGCGCCCACCTCGGGGTGCGCGTTCCCATCGGGAACGCCGTTCGTGATCGCGCTTCCCGCTGCCGCGAAGACGAGCGCGGCGGCAAGCGGAACGAGCGCGAAGAAACCCTTTCGCATCTGCCCTCCCTGTTGTACGACCCTGCCTCGAACTTCCAGGCGCAGCCTAGCCCGAGAACGTCCAGAGGTCTAGATCGGCCACGCCCTCGTAGCCGATGCGCTGGTAGATCCTGTTCGAGGTCGGGTTGGCAAGGTCGGTGAAGAGGAAGCAGAACCGCCGGCCGCAGTCGAGTAACCGCTGGGTCAGTGCCGCCGTCAGCGCGCTCGCGTAGCCGCGGCCGCGCAGCTCCGGGGGCGTGTAGACGGGCCCGATGCGAATCCCGTTCGGCGTGAGACCACCGAAGCCGGCCATCGACACCGCGCGACCTTCGTCGTCCCAGAAGACGATCCCGCCGTCGGGGTCCTCCTCGCGGCGGTCGATGAACTCCCCGCTCGACTCAGGCGGCGGCGCGTGCAGCGCCTCGGCCACGAAGGCGTCCATCAAGCGGCTCCCGAGCTCGCGGTCGCGACGCTCGTAGTCGCGCATCGCGCCCGACACGCCCTGCGGCGGGTCGACGTGGTCGGCGGAGAAGACGCGCTGGGCGATCTCGAGCCGGACGGTCGCACCTGTCGCCGCGCCCCACGCGGCCGCGAACCGGGCCACCCACTCCTTCGGACCGGACACGCCGGGCAGCGACCCGAACGCCGATCGCGCGTCGTCGAGGAGCGGCTCGAGCGCAGCGTCGTCGTCGAGCTCGGAAAGGATGTGGTTGTGCGGCGGCGTGCGCATCGCCGCGCCCACGGTCGTGCCACCGTCGTCGACCACCGCGAAGTACGGAGCCTCGCCGTAGATGCGCGGCGCCACGCGCAGGCGAGAGCTGAGCCCGAGGATCAGGTTGTGCTCGGCCTCACGCGCGACGAGAAAGTCGCCTGCGTGCGCGAGAAACGACTCGGCGTCGTCGTAGCGCGTGAGGCGCATCGCGCCCCGCGTTACCTTCGCCGGCAGCTGACGCCGCGGATCGCCGAGATCCAGTCATGGGTCAGGCCGAGCAGCAGCGCCGCGGTGACAACGCCGGCGAGGACGAGCGGTCGCAGGGCAGGACGCACTGCTCCACCCTACGACAGGTTCCGCGGATTGCTAGGCCGCCGCGTAGCGCTTCGCGGATCGCTCGCGCTTCCGCTCCGCCTCGACCTCGCGGTCCTTCGGCGGTGCGTTCGTCACGAGCTCCCCGAGCAGTCGGCTCGACGCGGCCGCCACCTCGGCGACCGCGCGCTCGAAGGCGGCTTCGTTCGCCTGCGACGGCTTGGTGAAGCCGCTGATCTTGCGCACGTATTGCAGCGCGGCCCCCTGCACCTCGTCCTGGGTAGCGGGCGGCTCGAAGTTGAAGAGCGTGTGGATGTTCCGGCACATGCCGCTGATCTTACCGTCCGCTTCAGGGCCCGCGATTTAGCGTTTCCGAGGAACAGGGTTAGGATCGCAAGCATGATTACTCGTGCGCTACTCACACTCGTAGCGGCTGCCGGGCTCGCGCTTGCCGCCAGCGCTCCCGCCTTCGCCGCACAGCCGTATCCGCTCAACTTCAAGACGTTCTCGTTCAATGCCGCCGACTCGACGCGGAGCGGCACCGCCCTTTCGGGCAGCTCGCTGACACTCGCCTCGAGCGGCCTCGCCAGCCCGATCGCGTACGCCGACCCGTTCGCGAACTACTCGAATGACGGAGTCGACGGCTCGGGCAACTACGTCTACGGAACGTGGACTTCCGGGGTCACCACGCTCTTCCCGTTCAACGAGCTCGTCTCGTCCTGGAACGCGAACACCCCGGCAGGCACCTGGATCCAGGTCGAGGTGCAGCCGCAGATCGACGACGGCCACTGGGCGAAGTGGTACATCCTCGGTCGCTGGTCCTCCAGCGACTCGACCTTCCACCGCACCTCGGTCGGCGGTCAGGGAGACGCCGACGGGTACGTCTCGATCGACACCTTCTTCGCGAAGGATCACCTCGCGATCGCGTATCGGCTGCGGGCGACGCTCTACCGCCTGGCCACGTCGAGCAGAAGCCCGACGCTTAGGCGCCTGAGCGCAATCGCCTCCGGCCTGACCAATCAGAAGATGACCTTCCCGAGCTCATCGACGATGACGAGCGCGATCGACCTCCAGGTGCCGAAGTACTCGCAGGAGACCCATCACGGCGAGTTCCCGCAGTACGACAACGGCGGGGAGGCGTGGTGCAGCCCGACGTCGACGTCGATGGTCGTCTCGTACTGGTCGCAGGTCACCGGCACGAACTACGACCCGACGGCGGCCGAGATGTCGTGGGTCCCGTACGCGGACCCGCAGGTCGACTACACCGCCCGGGCCGTCTACGACTACCACTACAACGGAGCCGGCAACTGGCCGTTCAACGCGGCGTACGCAGCGTCTCGGGGGCTCGTCGCCGACGTCACGCAGCTCCACAGCCTGCGTGAGGCCGAGCCGTTCATCCGGGCGCACATTCCGCTGGTCGCGTCAGTCGCGTGGAACTCGAACAAGCTCGACGGTGGCATCAAGAGCACGAACGGCCACCTGCTCGTCATCGAGGGCTTCAGCGCCGACGGGTCGAAGGTGATCGTCAACGACCCGGCCTCGCCCGACGACGCGAGCGTCAAGCACTTCTACGACCGCGAGCAGTTCGAGCGGGCGTGGATCCCGGCGAGCGGCGGGATCGTGTACCTGATTCGCCCGGCCGGCTGGTCGACGCCGTCGCTGACGGCGAACAACTCCTAGCGCAATCGAGGAGGGCGTGGTTTCGGCCGCGCCCTCCTCGACGTACCATCTTCCGATGGGCACGAGGATCGGACGGCAGGGGCTCGCCACGGCGCTGGCGCTTGTGCCGGTCGCCCTCGGGCTCTCCAGCGCGAAGGCGGCGGTGACGGCGCCCCGCTGTCACCTCGGCGACCTCAGGATCTATCTCACCCGCGGCGGAGCTGCGGCCGGGAGCGTTGCCCTCGATGTCGTTTTCAAGAACCGCACCGGCCACGCGTGCTTCGTCTACGGCTACGCCGGCTTCGGGCTGGAGAATGCACGCCACCGACCGAGGCCGACCCTCGTCGTCTGGGGCAGCACGTTCGCCCGGCGCGATCCGCGGCCTCACCACGTCGTGTTGCCGGCCGGCCGCGCCGCCTACGCGAACCTCGCGTGGAGCGACGTGCAGGTCGGTACCGAGCGCTGCACGCCGTCGACCTGGCTCGAGGTGACACCACCCGACGAGCACAGTCATCGCGCGATCCGCTTCGGCGGCCTCGTCTGCAACCACGGCCGGCTGACTTCGACCGCCCTCAGCCGGACCCGGACGCCGCGCGGCTGAGCCAGTCGTCGAGCGGGAGCCTCGCCTCCAGCGCCGAGAAGTCACCGGCGTCGCGGATCGCGGTAGCTGCGTCCGCGAACGCCTTTGCCGCCACCCACGTGAGCGCTCCGCCGACGCTGACGCGCTGCGCGCCGGCGTCCGCGAGCTGCGAGAAGGAAAGCCCGGGAACAGCGAGCACGTTCACCGGCTTCGAGACCGCGTCGCACACCGCCCTGATCTCCTCGATGCTCTGAAGACCCGGCGCGTAGAGCACGTCGGCGCCCGCCTCGTCGTAGGCGGTGAGCCGCGCGATCGTGTCGGCGAGGTCGGGGTTGCCGCGGATGTGGTTCTCGGCACGCGCCGTTAGCGTGAAAGGGAAGCCGAGGCTGCGCGCGACCTCGGCGGCCGCGCGGATCCGCTCCGTCGCGTGACCGGGCTCGTAGAGGCGCCCGCCGCGGTCGTAGTCCTCGATCGAGCCGCCGGCGGCGCCGGCCTCGACCGCGCGCGTGATCGCGAGCGCCGCGTCTTCCGGCTCCGGGCCGAAGCCGTCCTCGAGGTCGACCGAGACCGGCAGCTCGGTGGCCGCGGCAAGGGACTCGACGTGCGCGACCAGGTCGTCGAGCGTCACGTCACCGTCCAGCCGGCCCAGCGTGAACGCGAAACCCGAGCTCGTTGTCGCGAGCGCTTGGAACCCGAGCGCCTCGAGCACGCGGGCCGAGCCGGCGTCCCACGGGTTCGGGATCACGAACGGCTCGCCCTCGTGGAGCGCCCGGAACGCTTCGGCCTTGCGCTGCTGCGTCTCTGCCGGCACGGGTTGCAACTCTGCCACGTGTAGCGCGTAGGCCGCCCGCGACCCGCTCGGCTGGGAGCGGGTCGCGGGCTGGTTGGTTACCGGCTCTAGCCGTCCTGCAAATTCGCCGTGCCGCGCTTAGCGGTTGAGCGGATCTTGACCGCCCATGTACTTGCTGCCCGACTTGGCCAGCCCGCGGCTGAGCATGTAGCCGATCGCGACTGCGGCGACGAGCGTCCAGGCACGGACGTCGTTGAGCGAGTCGGACACGGCCGACGCGATCAGGATCGCGGCGATGACGCCGACCATCGCGAAGAACTCGGTCGTCTTGAGCGCGTGCTTGGTTTCGTCGAGCGAGTCGATGCTCGCCCTCGACGGCGCAGGAGTGCGCATCCGCTCGGCGGTTTCCGTTGCTGCCATTTGGTGCCTCCTTCGTGAAGCGGTGAAACGGAGGACTCAGACCCATCCTCTCGCCAGTAGTCAGACCGTTCTGTTCGCTTCAGTCCCGCCTAAACATCCGCCATCAACGCGGGTCGCCATACGGAAATGAACCGAGAAGCGCCCCCAGGCGAATGCCTCCTGCGGACGGTTCACACCTAACTCGGCCAGCCCGGCCGGAGTGACGCCGTCTCGAGGAGGGAGTCTGAATGTCTTTTCTTCCCACGCTGGAAGAGCTGGATCTGGACGGCGCGATTCGTGAGCAGGCCGAGAACGTCGACGGCGACACTCGTGCTGCGTTCCTGAAGAAGGCCGGCCTCGGCGCCGGGGCCATTGCCGGCTCGAGCGCGTTTCTCGGCGCGTTCCCGGCTCTCGCCGGTGCCGGAGTCGCAAAGAGCGACGTCGCAATTCTCAACTTCGCGCTGACGCTCGAGTACCTGGAAGCGGCGTTCTACAGCGAGGCCGTCGCCAAGGGCCGCTTCGGCGGCGAGCTCGGCAAGTTCGCGAGCGTCGTCAAGGCCCACGAGGTCGCTCACGTGGCCTTTCTGAAGGGAGCTCTCGGCAGTGCCGCGGTCAAGCGCCCGAAGTTCGACTTCAGGAGCACCACCACCGACAAGGCGAAGTTCCAAGCGACGGCGCAGGCGCTCGAGGACACCGGCGTCTCCGCCTACCTGGGCCAGGTCGGAAACATCAAGTCGAAGAAGATCCTCGCCGCGGCCGGCTCGATCCTGCCGATCGAGGCTCGTCACGCCGGCTGGATCCGCAACATCAACAAGGTCAACGGCGCCCCGAAGGCGTTCGAGGGGCCGCGCACGAAGCGCCAGATCCTCGCGATCGTCAAGTCGACCAAGTTCATCATCGGCTAGGTGCTGCTGCCCGGGGCGGTCCACTGCGGCCGCCCCGGGACACGTCCACCCAGAAAACGAAGGAGCCTCATGCCCGGATTCATCGGTTTCCCGGAGATCCTCCTGCTCGGAGTCGTCGTGCTCCTGATCTTCGGCCCCAAGCGCCTGCCCGAGATGGGCCGCTCGCTCGGACACGGCTTTCGCGAGTTCAAGGACTCGGTGACAGGCAGCCACGACAAGCAGCTCGACGACGACGCCCAGGCGATCGCCGAGCCGGTCAGCTTCGAACACCTCGAGCCTGTCGAGGGCAAGCAGAACGCCGCCTGATGCGGCTTCCGACGCGCCTGCAGCCGGGTGAGTCGGCGGAGCTCGTCGAGCATCTCGGCGAGCTCCGCGCCCGCCTGGTGATCGTCTTGCTTGCGCTGGCGGGCGGCTTCGCGGTCGCCTATGGCTTCCACCACGAGCTGATCAGCTGGCTCAATCAGCCGCTCCCGCCGGGGCGCAGGCACCCGGTCACCTTCGGCGTCGCAGAGCCGTTCACGACCTCGATCAAGGTCAGCCTCTACGCCGGCTTCGCGCTCGCACTTCCGGTCATCCTCTGGCAGCTCTGGGGCTTTTTGGCCCCAGCGGTCGAGCGTCACACCCAGCGCACGATCCTGGGCTTCGTGGTCTTCGCGACCGGGCTCTTCGTGATCGGGGTCGGCTTCGCGTACAGGATCGCGCTGCCCGCGGCGGTCCATTTCCTGACCAACTACGACAAGGGCACCTACGACATCCAGATCCGTGCGAGCAGCTACTACTCGTTTGCCCTGTTGTCGCTGATCGCGGTCGGCCTCGTCTACGAGCTTCCGATCTTCGTGCTCGCGCTCGTGCGGCTTCGGGTGCTCTCGTCCGCGAAGCTCCGCCGCAACCGCAAGGCCGGGTACGCCGCGATGGCCGCTCTCGCGGTCGCACTGCCCGGCGTCGACCCGGTCACGACGGCATTCGAGATGCTGCCGCTGATGGCGCTCTTCGAACTGTCGATCTGGCTCTCCGTCGTGTTCGAGCGCCGGTGGCTGCTTCAGGCCGGCCTCAGGGCGGCAACGGAGCAGTGACGCCGAGTGCTACCGTCGGCGAGCATGAGCAAGCTCGCGA
>JAWVDY010000151.1:0-4530 GCA_033856995.1 Gaiellaceae bacterium | reverse complement strand
CCTACACCTACACCTGCGGCGGGACCACGTCGTCGGTGCTGGCCTCGCGGGCGCTGATCGGCAGCAACCTGGCTCTCTCGAACCTGACGCTCACCGCGGGGACGACGGATCACCTGCGCGTCACGGTCACGCTTCCGAGCACAGCGGGCAACACGCTCCAGAATCTCTCCTCCACGGTCGGCTACACGTTCACCGGCGTCCAGCGCGCCGGCGCCAGCCAGTAGACCTAAACCCCCGCGCGAACGATGCGTCTCCTCGATCACAGCGGCCGGAGGATCAGCTCCACACGGCTGCACGCTTCGGGCGGGCTCGTCCTCAGCGCAGCATTGCTGGCCGCCCTCGGGTTGTTCGCCACCTTCGCGGACGCGAGCTCGCTCGGACACATCTCGACGAGCAAGAAGCGCCCGCGGCTGTCGGTCGCACCGC
Organism: Gaiellaceae bacterium; assembly: GCA_033856995.1. Classification (GTDB taxonomy): domain Bacteria; phylum Actinomycetota; class Thermoleophilia; order Gaiellales; family Gaiellaceae; genus AC-32. The sequence goes on along the minus strand of JAWVDY010000151.1, from coordinate 4,104 downwards.
ACCGCGTGGCACGGGTCGCGGCGCTCGCGCCCGGGGATCGGGCCGAGCGCACCGTCGAGCTCCGCTACCGGGGTAGGGGACGATTCGCCCGCGTCGTGCTGACGACGAAGAACTCGGGCAGCTCGCTCCTCGGTTCCTCCCTCAGGCTGAAGATCGAGCGTTGCTCCAGGCGCTGGTCAAACTGGCTCGGCAGCCGCCGGTATGCGTGTCGTGGAAAGCGCCGGATGGTGCTGAGAACGGTGCGCGTCAACGGCAAGCGCAGGCTCCTGCTCAGACACCTCTCGCGCCGTGCCGGCCGGACTGACCACCTGCGCCTCACACTGAGCCTGCCGCGAGTCGCGGGCAACGACCTGCAGGGACAGACCTCCCGCCTCTCCTACCGTTTCACCGGCGTCGCCGCGCGCTAGGCCGCGACGTGCTCGTGCGCGGGGAGCAGCTCGCGCAGGAAGCTCCCCGTGAACGACTCGGTAACAGCGGCGACCTGTTCAGGCGTGCCCGTGGCGATCACCTCGCCGCCGGCCTCACCGCCCTCCGGGCCGAGGTCGACGATCCAGTCGGCCTGCTTGATCACGTCGAGGTTGTGCTCGATCACGAGCACGGTGTTGCCGTTGTCGACGAGCCGCTGCAGGACCTCGAGCAGCTTCTCGATGTCGGCGAAGTGGAGGCCGGTGGTCGGCTCGTCGAGGATGTACAGCGTTCGCCCCGTCGCGATCTTGCCGAGCTCCTTGGCGAGCTTCACGCGCTGCGCCTCGCCGCCCGAGAGCGTCGTCGCCGGCTGGCCGAGCTTCACGTAGTCGAGCCCGACGTCGTGCAGCGTCTGCAGCCGCCGGCGCAGCTTCGGGATCTTGGCGAAGAAGCGCAGCGCCTCCTCGACCGACATCTCGAGCACGTCGGCGATCGACTTCCCCTTGAAGCGCACTTCGAGCGTCTCGCGGTTGTAGCGCTTGCCGCCACAGGTCTCGCAAGGCACGTAGACGTCGGGCAGGAAGTGCATCTCGATCTTGATCGTGCCGTCGCCCTTGCAGGTCTCGCAGCGTCCACCGCGGACGTTGAACGAGAAGCGGCCCGGCTTGTAGCCGCGCACCTTCGCCTCGGGCGTCAGCGAGTAGAGCTCGCGGATGGGCGTGAAGATGTCGGTGTAGGTGGCCGGGTTCGAGCGCGGCGTGCGGCCGATCGGCGACTGGTCGATGTCGATCACCTTGTCGTAGCACTCGATCCCCTCGCAACCGAGATGGTCGCCCGGCTTGACCCGCATCCGGTGCAGCCGGTTCGCGAGCGCCTTGTAGACGATCTCGTTCACGAGGGTCGACTTCCCCGAGCCGGAGACGCCGGTCACGCAGACGAACTTCCCGACCGGGAACTCGACGTCGATGTCCTTCAGGTTGTGCATCGACGCGCCGCGGATCCAGAAGGAGCCGAGATCCTCGTCGCGCCGCTCCGGGATCGCGATCTCGCGCTTCCCGGACAGAAACTGCCCGGTGACCGACTTCGGGTTGCGCTCGACGGCCTTCGCCGAGCCTTCCGCCACGACGTGGCCGCCGTGCTCGCCGGCTCCGGGGCCCATGTCGACAAGGTGATCGGCCGAGCGCATCATCTGCTCGTCGTGCTCGACGACGAGCACGGTGTTGCCGAGGTCGCGCAGCCGCTCGAGGGTAGTGATCAGCTTGCCGTTGTCGCGCTGGTGGAGCCCGATTGAGGGCTCGTCGAGGATGTAGAGCACACCCACGAGCTGGCTCCCGATCTGGGTTGCGAGCCGCAGCCGCTGCGCCTCGCCGCCGCTCAGCGTGGAGGCCGCGCGGTCGAGCTGGAGGTACCCGACGCCGACGTTCTCGAGGAAGGTCAGCCGCTCGCGGATCTCCTTCAGGATCCGCAGGGCGATCAGCTGCTCGGTCTCGGTCAGGTCGAGCCCGTCCACGAATTCGATCGCCCGCTGCACCGACATGCGGGTGAACTCGTGGATGTTCTTGCCGCCGACCGTGACGGCCAGCACCTCGGGCTTGAGGCGGGCGCCGCCGCAGACCGGGCAGGGGCGAAGGCTCATGTACTCCTCGATCCGCTCGCGCTGCTGGCTCGAGTCGGTCTCGCGGTAGCGACGCTCGAGGCTCGCGACGATGCCCTCGAAGGCGAGCATGTACGAGCGGCGCCGGCCCATCCGGTTGCGGTACTGGACGTAGACCTTGTCGCCGTCCGTCCCGAACAGGAAGAGGTTCTGCTGCTCCTCCGAGAGCTCTTGCCACGGGAGCTCGAGGTCGATCTCGTAGCGGTCGGCGATCGCCTGGATGACCGACTCGTAGAAGCTCGAGTTCCCGAGCGACCACGGCACGAGTGCGCCCTCGCTGATCGAGAGGGAAGGGTCGGGGACGAGCAGGTCGGGGTCGATCTCCTGCTGCGCGCCGAGGCCGGTGCAGCGCGGGCAGGCGCCGTGGGGCGAGTTGAAGGAGAAGATGCGCGGCTCAAGCTCCGGGAGGCCGACCCCGTGCTCGGGGCAGGCGAAGTTCTCGCTGAAGGTCATCTCCTCGCGGTCGAGCACGTCGATTACGACGAGGCCGTCCGCGAGGGCCGCGGCGGTCTCGACCGACTGCGCCAGCCGCTGCCGCAGGTCGGCCTTCATCACGAGCCGGTCGACCACGACCTCGATCGTGTGCTTGAACTTCTTGTCGAGGACGATCTCGTCCTCGAGCAGGCGCTCCTCGCCGTCCACCTTCACGCGCGTGAACCCTTCGGCACGCAGCTCCTCGAGCACGTCCTTGTACTCGCCCTTCCGGTCGCGCACGACCGGCGCGTTGACGGTGAACTTCGTTCCCTCCGGAAGCTGGAGGATCTGATCGACGATCGCCTCCTGGCTCTGGCCCGCGATCGGCCGGCCGCAGACCGGGCAGTGCGGCCTGCCGATGCGCGCATAGAGCAGGCGCAGGTAGTCGTAGATCTCGGTCACCGTGCCGACGGTCGAGCGCGGGTTGCGGCTGGTGGTCTTCTGGTCGATCGAGATCGCCGGCGAGAGCCCGTCGATCGAGTCGACGTCAGGCTTCTCCATCATCTGGAGGAACTGGCGCGCGTACGCAGAGAGGCTCTCGACGTAGCGGCGCTGGCCCTCGGCATAGATCGTGTCGAACGCGAGGCTCGACTTCCCTGAGCCGCTGAGGCCGGTGACGCAGATCAGCGCGTGGCGCGGCAGCCGGACGGTGATGTCCTTCAGGTTGTGCTCGCGCGCCCCATGGACGACCAGTTCTTCCTGGGCCATAACCGAGCCAGTTTAGCCGGGTCGGTGGACGCGAACAAGTGTTCTGTTTGAGAGCACGTGCGGCGGACCAGCGCCAGTCGGTCGAGTCTGCGCAGAGTCCGGCCCGGACCGGGTTCTGGAGCACGCACTCGATCGCTGCGCGGAAGTGCTCCTCGGTCTCGATCACCCACGCGGCGAAGCGGTCGCCGAAGAGGTGGCCCGTGCGGTGGTGGCGGCGGTTGAAGGACTGCGCGTAGATGCCGTTCAGCCGCTGGAGGCCGTCCGAGAGGCGCCAGAGCTGCGTCTCCACGACGAGGTGGTAGTGATTCGTCATCAGGCAGAACGCGTGGACTCGCCACCCGTGACGGCCGACGACGTCAGCCAGGAGGCTGAGGAAGAGCCTGCGTTCGTCGTCGTCGAGATAGATCGCGGTGCGCGCGACGCCTCTCGTCGTGACGTGGTAGATGCCTTCCGGTGGAAGCTCCCGCCGTGGTCTTCTCACACCGGCCGACGGTAGCGGCGCTGGAGGCGCCCGCAGTGTCCCGAAGTGACGGACCGTGGACGATTCGACCCACTTTCGTCACACGAGGCGGGCCCTTCGGGCCACCCGCCAGGGACAGTCCCTGGCAGTGCTCTCAGTTGACGTCGGCGCGCTTCACCGAAACGACTCCGAGCACGCCGGCGGCACCGATATAGACGAGCGCAGCCGCGACGCCGGCCCAGAACCCGAGCAGCTCGGCGCTTGTGTGCCCGCCCTCGACGACCGCCGCGATCACATGGCCCGGCGCGTAGCTGTTGATCCCCGCAATGGCCAGCAACGGCTCGCCGATCAGGAGCCAGATCAGCGCGACCACGATCGCGGCCGTCTGCCGCCGCGCGAGCGA
>JAWVDY010000150.1:0-3628 GCA_033856995.1 Gaiellaceae bacterium | reverse complement strand
CGGGTGCCGCTTTCATCCGCGTTGCCGCTACGCGACCGAGATCTGCTCCCAGGTCGAGCCTCCGCTGGTCGACTATGGCAACAACCACCTAGCCGCCTGTCACCACCCGCTGAACGTCGACAAGGAGACGCTTGCGCGGGTTCAGGCCTCGCCCGCATACACGCCCGCGGCGGCCGACGAGACCGCGTTGCCGAAGGAGCCCGGGAAGGAAGAATCGCGGCCTGTGCCACGTCGCTAGTAGCGCGTCAGCGTGCGAAGACTGAGCCCAAGCCATCCCTGAAACGGGGTAGGCCGTCGCGCTAAAGCGAGCTCCAGGCGTGGCCGATAGGCCCATTACCGTGGATGCTGCCGAGCGCAAGGAGATCCTGTCCCGCTATGTCGACCACAGTCGCCGCTTCGATGCGGTGGCCAAGCGTCGCGGCGGCGGCGCCGAGGTCATTCCGTTCTCCGGCCCGCTCCAGGAGCTCGAACAGGAGCCGACGGCCCGTGAGATCGAAGTCCTCCAGCTGATCTCCGACGGCCTGGTGAATCGCGAGATCGGCGTCCGCCTCTTCCTGTCCGAGGAGACGGTGAAGTCGCACGTACGACACCTACTTGCAAAATTGCAGGCGAGGTCGCGAGCCCACGCAGTAGCGGTGGGCTTCAGGCGAAATCTGATCGCCTAGAGCGCCGAGCCGAACCTAGCGACTTCGACGAAACTGTCCACAGCCCCTGCCTGGATTTCCACACATCTGTGGAAATCCCTCAACAGGGTGATGTGGGCAACCTGGGGAAAACAGAAGCTTCGGGCCTACCAGGACCTGGCGTTACCGACGACTGCGGCGACGGTGACCAGCGTGCCGAGGAGGCTAAACGCACGAATGCGGAGCGAACCCATCGAACATCTCCCTTCGGGGGGAACTAACGGCGCAGGGATTGTCTCCCCCTTTTGGGTGACTGTCAAGGGTTGGCTCCGTTCAGTGGAAGCTACGCCCAGAATCCTTGTCTGGGCCGCGTTTCTTAATGTTGCCGCGGTCGTCATATGCGGTGTCTTGCTTCTACGCGGAGACACCACGCCCTCCTGGTGGAAGCTTGCAGCCCTTGCTCTAGTTGCAGGCTTCGCAGAACGTCAGGCTGTCCGCGTTACGAAGAACGTTGAGATGACGGTGTCGTTCTTGCCGTTCGTTTTCACGGCTGTTGCGTTCGGGCCGCTTGCCGCATTCGTAGTAGGTGCAGCCGCCAACCTTGCGATCCTGCGGCGGCCGTACCTCCAGTGGGCCGTTTACACGCCGGCTCGGGCGATCTCCGGGGCCCTCACGGGCTCCGCTGCGATCCTCGTTGCCCCAGCGAACCACCGGGGCTTCGCCGCGATTGTGATCGCGACAACGGTGGCCGGCCTGGCCAACGTCATTGTGGACGCAGTCGTCAATGTGACGACCCTTATGTTGCGGCGAACAGCTTCCGCAAGGTCCTTTGTGGCCGCAACGGGTCCGTTCTTCGTACATTCCTTGCCTCTCTACGTGCCAGTCGTGGCGCTTATGGTTTACGGCTATCGAAACTACTCGTTCTGGATGGCGGCGATGTTCCTTTTGCCTGCACTTGCACTCCAGCGTCTCGTCCACCTCTATCAGGAGCAACGGGCCGCGACCGACGCGCTGGCGAACGCAAATCAACGGCTAGAGCAGGCGTCGGTGTCATTCGCGGCCGGTCTCGTCGCAACCCTTGACGCTCGAGACCGTTACACCGCCGGACACTCGGCCGCCGTGGCGGTCTACGCTCGAGATATCGCCGAGCGCCTCGGCCTGAGCGAGAAGGAGCAACAGGTCGCGCATCTCGCCGGTCTTGTCCACGACATCGGCAAGGTCGGGCTTCCTCCTGGACTTCTAGAGAAGCCGGGGCCGCTCACGCTCGAAGAGCGGCGCCAGATGGAGCAGCATCCGGAAATTGGTGAGCGAATCCTGGACAAAATCGAGGACTACGGCGAGATCGCGACCATCGTCCGTCATCACCATGAACGAATCGATGGACGAGGCTATCCGGACAAGCTGGCGGATGAAGAGATCCCCCTCATTTCCCGGATCATCGCCGTGGCTGATGCCTACAATGCGATGACTTCGCAGCGTCCGTACCGCGACGCCATGCCGGTTTCAGTCGCGCGGATGCGACTCGCGCAAGCAGTGGAGAGCCAGTTCGATACCGCCGTCGTGGCTGCCTTTGAGGCAGTCCTCGTCGGTGCGACGGACGATTACCGTCTCGGCGAGTATGAAGGGCTCCGGCCGGATGTGGAGCGCCCCCGTCTCGTAGCTGTGGCGGCGTCGGCTTAGAGCTGCGCCTACTTACCTCGCTCTTTGTTCCTACCCGGATCCGGACCTTTCCGGGACGTGGTTCGCGTATGACCACACTCGTGGAAGTTCGGACCTCCAGGATTACGCATCCGCGTCACCCCGGCGAGAAATAGGACGTCGTTGTCCCCGTCGTGAATCTGCTCTAGCCGCTCCTGAACCTCGATTCGTGAGCACTCGGTAGACGCTACCCGCGACAATCTCAGAGTGGACGCAACGCAGGTGCGGGAGCGCCTTCAGTTCGCTAGAAGACGATGTGAAGAGCTTCTGGCGCTCAATCACGGAAACCTCGCCGGCGCCAGCGCATCCGAGCGCCAACAACTAATCCAGGAATTCCTCTTCCACGTCGTCGGTGCGATCGAGGTTCTCGCGCAGGTGGTGAACGAAGTCCGTGAGCTTGGAATCGACGCCGAGGCGGTGTCGATCACGCGTGTTGCGAAGGCGGTGGAGGGAGAGCCACTGGAGCTGCAACTCCGGAGCCTTTACGCGAATGCTCGGCACCAGCCGCTCCATCCTGACCCATACGGCGAGGACGGCCTTGTTTTCCGGATGTACAACTACCGCGGTCAGGTGACGCATCGCGGGAGCAATCCATTCCTATTCACCTTGCCATCTCGCACTGCGCATCTGCTGCTCGATCCGAGGAACCCCGAAGCGGGAGCGTCAAACGTCCCGGTTGCCGAAGAGCTCCGCCGTATGTACGAGATCGTTGCGCGTCGATGCGAAGATGTACTGGCAATTTGCTAAGTGGCGAGCTGGAGGGGCTCGTAAGGCTCCTGCTTTCCGCCCGGGTCAAGCAGAGGGAGTCAACTCGATCACCTAAAGCTGCCGATCTGTGATATCGGCGGCCCCTGTGCAGGACAACGGGGTACCACGGTCGCTGCTTCCCGTTCAACCGTGACCGGCGTACGCTTTCCGCATGATCGCGTGTCCGAAGTGCGGGCAAGAGAACCCGGCCGGAGCTCGGTTCTGCAACGCCTGTAGCGCGCCGCTCGAGGATGCGCCCGCCGCGCGCGAGGAGCGGAAGGTCGTCACGGTGCTCTTTGCCGACCTCGTCGGGTTCACCGCGCGGGCGGAGCAGCTCGATCCCGAAGACGTCCGCGCGCTGCTCGCGCCCTACCACGCGCACCTGCGCGAGGAGCTGGAGCGGTTCGGCGGCAGCGTCGAGAAGTTCATCGGCGACGCGGTGATGGCCCTCTTCGGCGCGCCCATCGCACACGAGGACGATCCGGAGCGCGCCGTTCGCGCGGCGCTCGCTATCCGCGACTGGGTCCGCGAGCAGGACGAGTTGCAGCTGCGGATCGCGA
>JAWVDY010000149.1:0-7578 GCA_033856995.1 Gaiellaceae bacterium | reverse complement strand
TCCGGCAGGAGGTCGTGGACGTCCGCGCGCAGCTCCACCTCGTCCTGGCCGAGCTGCGCCGTGGCGACGGCGTCGCGGATGAGTTGCCCGAGATCGACGTCGCGGAAGCGGAAGCTGAAGGTCCCGGCCTCGATGCGGGAGGTGTCGAGCACGTCGCTGATCAGTTCGGCGAGCCGGTTCGTCTCGCCGGCGATCAGCTCGAGGAACGACTCGCGCTGGTCGGCCGAGAGCTCGCGCCAGCGCTGCTGGAGCGTCCGCGCCGACCCGATCACGGCCGCCATCGGCGTGCGCAGCTCGTGCGAGACGAGCGAGACGAAGTCCGCGCGGAGCGCCGAGAGCCGCCGCAGCTCCTCGACGGTCTTGCGCTCCGTCTCGTAGGCGCGGATGTTCTGCACGGCGCTCGCCACAAGCCGGCCGAGGAGACCCGCGAGCTCGATCTCCTCGGTCGTGAACGCGTCGGGCTCGCGGCGGACGAGCGACAGCATCCCGATCGAGCGCGCTCCCTGGAGCAGCGGTGTCGCCAGCCGGCAGTGGAGTCCGAGCGCGAGGAACTCGTCCTCCTCCGGGTAGTCGGCCGAGCCCATGTCACGGCGGTAGACGGTCTGGTTCGTCCGCAGCAGCTCCTCGAGCAGCGTGCCGTGGATCGGCCGGCCCGAGCCCGGCGGGAGGACGTCGTCGGCACCCGCCCCGGCGACGGCCATCACCTGGGCGACGCCGTTCTCGCTGAGGACGATCGCGACGCGGTCGAACGGCATCAGCCCGCGGACCTCGCGGATGAACGCGTCGAAGGCCTGGTCGAGCTGGAGCGACGAGCTGAGCGCTCGCGCACAGCGGTTCGCCGCCTCGAGCACGTCGGCCCGCCTCCCGAGCTGGTCTCGCAGGCGCTCCGCCTCGGCTGCTCGAGACTCGGCAACGGTGCTCTGGCCGAGTAGGCGGAGCATCAGCCAGCCGACGATCAAACCCAGCAGCACTTCGAGGCCGAGCTGCAGGGTGACGTAGTCGAGGTGGTAGCTCCGCGGAGCGACGCGCCGTTCGCGCAGCCACTCGAAGCTAGCCATCACCGGAGCGCTCGCGACCACGACGATCAGAGCGCCCCGGGTCCCATAGCGCAGGGCTGCCTCGACGAGCGGCAGGTACAACAGCTGGCGGATGGGCGAGCTTGCCTCGAAGCTGTAGATCAACGTGTATGCCGAGGCGATCGCAAGGTCGAAGCTCAGCACCACGAGCCCGAGCCGTTTGAGGGCGGTCTTCGACCAGTCGCGGCGCGCGAGCCAGAAGAAGAGCAAGGTTCCGGCTGCGAAGACCGCGGTCGTGAACCATGCCCAGAGGCGGTAACCGTCGGGGTAGTTGCTCCCGATCGCGACCTGGAAGATCGCGAACGGCACGGCGCCGAGACGGACCCAGCTGATCCAGCGCTCGACGTCGCGCAGGCGCTTGAGCTCGCCGTTCACGTCGACTCTCCCAGGCGCTCGAGAGCCCATTCGGCGTGCTCGGCCAGGAGCGGGTCGTCGCCGGCTGCGTAACGCTCGGCCAGGCTACGGGCTCTGGGATCGCCGGAGTTTCCGAGCGCGACGAGCGCGTTGCGGCGCAGGTAACGGGGCTCGTTGCGCGGCACGAACAGGCGCTCGTAGCGTGCGCCGAGCTCGTCGTCGCCGGCCTCGAGCCAGTCGACGAGCGAGACGTGCGGCTCGGCGCCGTCCGCCGCGTGACCGGCTCGCCGCTTCTCGATCCCACGGTTCCACGGGCAGACGTCCTGGCAGATGTCGCACCCGTAGACGCGATCGCCGAGCGCCTCGCGGTACTCCTCGGGGAACGGCTCGGCGGATTGCGTCCAGTAGGAGAGGCAGCGCGTCGCGTCGAGCACGCCCGGCTCGTCGAGCGCACCGGTCGGACATGCGTCGATGCAGAGCGTGCAGGAGCCGCAGCCGGCGTCGAGCGGCGGAGTCGGCGCCAGCTCGGCAGTCGTGAGCAGGGTCCCGAGTACGACCCACGAGCCGAAGCGGCGCGTGATCAGCATCGTGTTCTTGCCGTAGAAGCCCACTCCCGCGCGCGCGGCCGCCTCGCGGTCGACGTGCTGGTTGGCATCGACGAGCACGCGGTAGTCGCCGCCGAGCCGCCGGCCGAGCTCGTCGAGCCGCTCGCGCAGCGCCTCGTACGCGTCCGACCACGTGTAGCGCGGCAGCCGCCCGTGTCCCGGCGGCGGCTCCTCTCCCTCGCTCCAGTAGCAGAGCGCGGCCGAGACGACCGAGCGCGCGCCGTCGAGCAGCGTCTCCGGATGGCACGAGACCTCGGGGCGCGCCATCGTGAAGCGCATGTCCGCGAAGAGGCCGCGTTCGCGCCGCTCGCGGATGTACTGCTCGGTCTCCACGTAGGGCGCGACCGGAGCAGCCCCGACCACGTCGAGCCCGAGCTCCTCGCCCAGCAGCGCCAGCTCTCCTTCCTGCATGTGGGAGATTGTGCCCGCATGAAGGCGATTCGGATCCACGAAGACGGCGGCCCCGAGGTCCTGCGCTACGAGAACGCGCCCGATCCGGAGCCCGGCCCGGGCGAAGTGCTCGTACGTGTACGCGCCGCGTCGCTCAACCATCTCGACCTCTGGATCCGCAAGGGGCTTCCTTCGGTGCCCAAGCCGCGGATCCTCGGGGCCGACGGGGCAGGCACGCGCGAGGACACCGGCGAGCGGGTGGTGATCAATCCCGGGATCGAGCACGGCGACCGGATCACAGTCGTCGGCGAGCACATGGACGGCACGCACGCCGAGCTCGTGGCCGTGCCCGAGGCGAACGTGTACTTCCTCCCGGACGAGCTCTCGTACGAGGAGGCGGCGGCGTTCCCGCTCGTGTTCGCGACGGCCTACCGACTGCTGGTCACCAAGGCGCAGCTCCAGGAGGGCGAGTGGGTGCTGCTGTGGGGGATCGGCAGCGGGGTCGCGAGCGCCGGCCTCGCGATCGCCAAAGCGCTGGGGGCGCGGGCGCTCGTCACGTCCTCGAGCGACGAGAAGCTCGAGCGCGCGCGGGGGCTGGGAGCCGACGCGGTCGTCAACCACGCGACCGGAGACGTGAGAGCGGCGGTCGCGGAGGCAACGGACGGCGCGGGCACGGAGGTCGTGCTCGAGCACGTCGGCGAGGCGACCTGGCAGGCCTCGCTCCAGGCAGCGCGCGCCGGGGGTCGCATCGCGGTCTGCGGCGCGACGAGCGGGCCGAACCCGCTGGCGGCACTCCACCGCATCTGGTGGAAGCAGCTCACGATCTATGGCTCGACCATGGGGACCCGCGAGGACTTCGAGGCCGCATACGAGCTGGTCAAGAGCGGGCGGGCGAAGCCGGTGATCGACTCGGTCTATCCGCTCGCGGAGGCGCGCGCCGCGCACGAGCGGATGGAAGTCGGCGAGCAGTTCGGCAAGATCGTGCTGCAGATCCCGTGACCGTCCAACCTCAGCCGGCGCCGCTGGCGGTCGGGCGCCTCCGCGTCGAGGCCGCGCAACCCGCCGCGAAGCTCCTCGGCAGCGCGTCCCTCGTGGCGGGGGTCAACGGGATGATCCTTCTCTTGAAACCGCACGTGCCCGTCTTCGGGCTTGTCGTGCTCTACCTGCTCGCGGTGCTTCCGGTGGCCGTCTTTTGGGGACTCGCGTACGCCGTCCCCGTCTCGGTCGCGAGCATGCTCGCATTCAACTTTTTCTTCCTGCCGCCTGTGCACACGTTCACGCTGCAGGACTCGAGCGACTGGTTCGCGCTCGCCGTCTTTCTGGTCACGGCGATTGTCGTCAGCGAGCTGGCGGGCCGCTCGCGGCGGCGGGCCAACGAGTCGACGCTGCTCGCCGGGATCGCTGCCTCGCTGCTCGAGCGCGGCGAGCTCGGGGGCGAGCTCGACCGGATCGCTGCCGAGGCTGCGCAGGCACTGCAGGTCGAGAAGGCGAACATCGTCGTCGGCGACCACGAGCCCGACTCGGGCGGAGAGCTGCACCCGCTGTTCGCCGGTGGCCGAAGGGTTGGCACGATTGCGCTCGAGCGCCCACGCCAGGGCAGCATGGCGGCTCGGCGCCGCCTCCTCCCCGCGCTCGCGTCGCTCCTCGGCGTGGCGATCGACCGCGAGCGGTTGGCGCGAGAGGCGTTGGACGCCGAGGCACTGCGCCGCAGCGACACGATGAAGACCGCCGTCCTACGCGCAGTCAGCCACGACCTCCGCAGCCCGCTGATGGCGATCCTCACCTCGGCCAGCGCCCTTGCTCGCTCCGATCTCGAGCTCGACCGCGACGACGTGCGCGAGCTCGTGACGACGATCCTCGCCGAAGCGGACCGGCTCGACCGCCTGATCGGCAACCTGCTCGACCTGTCGCGCCTCGAGGCCGGCGCAGCGCAGCCGGAGCCCGAAGTCTGGCCGGTCGACGAGCTCGTCGCCCAGGCGCTCGGCGAGCTGGGCGAGGCCGGCAGCAGGGTCGAGGTGGAGCTTCCGGAGGAGCCGCTCGCAGCGCGGGTGGACGCGCAGCAGATCGAGTGCGTGCTCGTGAACCTGCTCGAGAACGCGCTCAGGTACTCCCCCTCGACCGAGCCGGTGCGCGTCCAGATGGCGCAGACCGCGAGCCGCGTTCTTGTCCGGATCGTCGACCACGGCCCCGGTGTCCCCTCCCAGGACCGTGAGCGGATCTTCGAGCCCTTCCAGCGTGGCACCGGCGGGAGCCGCGGAGCCGGGCTCGGGCTTGCGATCGCGCGCGGTTTCGCGGAGGCGAACGACGCGAGGGTATGGGCCGAATCTCGTCCCGGCCAGGGAGCCACTTTCGTTCTCGCCATGCCCTCGGCCGGCGAGCTGTGAGCGGCGCGCGGATCCTCGTCGTCGACGACGAGCGGCAGATCCTGCGCGCGCTGCAGACGAGCCTGCGCGGGGCCGGGTTCGAGGTCGAGACGGCCGAAACAGCCGAGGCCGCCCTCGCCGCGGCGGCGATGCGCCCGCCAGAGGCCGTCATCCTCGACCTCGTCCTCCCCGACGGGACGGGCACGGACGTCGTCCGCGAGCTGCGAACCTGGAGCTCGGCGCCGGTGATCGTCCTCTCGGCCGTCGGCGACGAGCGCGAGAAGGTCGCGGCGCTCGACGCGGGCGCCGACGATTACGTCACGAAGCCGGTCGGCATCGACGAGCTGATCGCACGCCTACGGGCGGTACTACGGCGTGCGGTTCCGTCGGGCGAGCCTGTGCTCACGATCGGCGAGCTCGAGCTCGACCTCGACAAGCGCGAGCTGCGCGTGAGCGGCAAGGCCGTGCACCTGACGCCGCACCAGTTCGAGCTCCTGCGCGTGCTCGCCCGCAACGAGGGCAAGCTGCTCACCCACCGCGCGATCCTGCAGGAGGTCTGGGGCCCGGGCTACGGGACCGAGTCGAACCTGCTTCACGTCCACGTCTCGCAGCTGCGGCGGAAGATCGAGCCGGACCCCGCGCGGCCGCGCTACCTGCTCACCGAGGCGGGCGCGGGCTACCGGCTCGTCGATCCCGCCGATCGCTAGCCCTCAGGAATTCTTCAGGCCGGGCGCCGGAACCTTCAGGCGGCGCTCAGCGCGGCCGCCCTAGGTTCAGAGGGTCATGTACGACCTCGCCGCGACCGCCATCGCCCTCGCCTCCTTCGCCGCTTGCTTCGCGCTCCTCTGGGCGCTGGAGCGGGTCTGATGTCGGCCGCCGACGCGTTCGGGCTCGCCGTCTCGATCCTCGTCCTGGCCTATCTCCTCTACGCACTCTTTCGAGGGGAGCGGCTCTAGGTGAGCGGCCAGGGCATCGGCCAGATCCTCGTCTACGCGGGTGTGCTGGTCGTGCTCGCCTACCCGCTCGGCCTCTGGATGGCGCGGGTCTACTCGCGCGAACGCGGCGACGTCGTCGAGCGCGCCTTCCTGCGCCTGCTCGGCCCCCGCGCGGCGGAGGAGCAGGATTGGAAGCGTTACGCGAAGACCGTGCTCGTGTTCAGCGTCGTCGTTTCGGGCCTGCTCTACGTGCTGCAGCGGCTGCAAGGCCACCTCTTCCTCAACCCCGACCATCTGTCCGGAGTGCCGTCAGACATCGCGCTGAACACGACCGCGAGCTTCGTCACGAACACCAACTGGCAGTACTACGGCGGCGAGTTCACGATGTCGTACCTGACTCAGATGGCCGGGCTCGCCGTGCAGAACTTCGTCTCGGCCGGCGTCGGCATGGCCGTTCTGGCTGCCGTCGTCCGAGGGCTCTCGCGCCGCTCGGCGAGCGGCCTCGGCAACTTCTGGCGCGACCTCTACCGCTCGATCGCGTACATCCTGGTGCCGCTCACCGTCGTCCTCGGCGTGATCCTGATCTCGCAAGGCGTCGTCCAGACCTTCCACGGTCATGCGACCGCGACCACCCTCCAGGGCGCTCACCAGACGATCGCGCGCGGCCCGGCCGCCTCGCAGATCGCGATCAAGCAGGTCGGCACGAACGGCGGCGGCTTCTACAACTCGAACTCGGCGGTTCCGTTCGAGAACCCGAACGGGCTGACCGACTTCCTCGAGCTGCTGGCGATCCTGTTGATCCCGGCGGCGCAGGTCTTCATGTTCGGGAGGATGGTCGCCGCCAGGCGGCACGGGATCGCCGTCTTCGCCGCGATGTTCGCCATGTTCGCGATCGGGGTCGGCATCGCCTTGCCCGCGGAGCAGCACGGCTCGCAGGTCCTGCGCAATTCCGGCGTGAGTCTCGCCCAGGGGCACGGCCAGAGCGGCGGCAACATGGCCGACAAGGAGGTCAGGTTCGGAATCGCCGACACGGCGCTCTGGGCGACCGCGACGACCAACGCGTCCAACGGCTCGGTCAACGGCGGGCACGATGCGCTCACCGCAGCCGGCGGCGCTGTCCCGATCGTGAACATCTTCACCGGCGAGGTGATCTTCGGCGGAGTCGGGTCGGGGCTCTACGGGATGTTCTTCTACATCGTGATCGCGGTGTTCGTGGCCGGGCTGATGGTCGGTCGCACGCCCGAATGGCTGGGCAAGAAGATCGAGGCGCGCGAGATCAAGCTCGCCGCGCTCGGGGCGCTCTTCGTACCGACGATGGTGCTGGTGCTGACGGCGATCGCAATCGTCGCTCACTCCGGGCTTGCATCGATCTACAACGCCGGCGTACACGGGTTCTCGGAGACGCTGTACGCCTACGACTCGCAGGGGAACAACAACGGCAGCGCGTTCGCGGGCTACGGCGCGACGAACTTCTCCGCTGAGCTCGGCACGATCGCGATGTACCTCGGCCGCTTCGTTCCGCTGCTCGCGGCGCTGGCGCTAGGCGGCTCACTGGCGACCAAGAAGTCTGCGCCCGTCTCCGCCGGGACCTTCCGCACCGACGGGCCGACGTTCGTCGTCCTGCTCGTCGGGGTGATCGTGCTGACCGCCGGCCTGATGATCTTTCCGGCGCTGACCCTCGGCCCGGTCGTCGAGGGGTTGGCCCACTGATGCGCGCGCTCCTGGCCTCCGTCGCCGCCACACTGCTCTTCACGGCCGTGCTCGGCTTTGGCTATCCGGCGCTGATGACCGGCTTTGCAGCGGTCGCCTTCCCGGGCAAGGCGAACGGCAGCCTGATCGAGCGGAACGGCGCGGT
>JAWVDY010000148.1:0-3399 GCA_033856995.1 Gaiellaceae bacterium | reverse complement strand
CGCGCCGACCTGCCGCTGCGCACGGTCGAGTTCGCATACCTGATCGTCGGCTGCGCCTTCGTGGTCGCCTTCTTCGCGGCGCTGACCGGCCGCTCCGGGCTCGGGATCATGATCGCGTTCGCCGTCGGCGCAGCCATCCCGTACGCCTGGGTCTCGTTCAAGGCCAAGCGGCGGATGGCGGCCTTCGAGAACCAACTGCCCGACCTGCTCGTCACGCTGGCCGCGTCGCTGAAGGCCGGCCACAGCTTCAAGCAGGGGATCCAGACCATCGTCGACGAGGGCCAGGAGCCGGCGAGCAAGGAGCTCGGCCGCGTCATCAGCGACACGCGGCTGGGGCGGCCGATGGACGAGGCGCTTGCCGACACGGCCGACCGGATCGGCTCGAAGAACTTCGGCTTTGTGATCACCGCGGTGAAGATCCAGCGGCAGGTCGGCGGCAGCCTCGCGGGCCTGTTCGACATGGTCGCCGACACCGTGCGGCAGAGGCAGCAGTTCGCGCGCAAGATCAAGGGGCTGACGGCCATGGGCCGCGCATCCGCTTACGTCCTGATCGGGCTGCCCTTCTTCATCGCGTTCGCCCTCACCCTGCTGAACCCGACGTACATGGACCCGCTCTACAGCACGTCCACCGGTCACACGCTGATCATGGTCGGCCTCGTGATGATGGCGATCGGGTCCCTGATCCTGAAAAAGCTCGTCTCATTCCGGGGGTAGTCGCCAGATGATCATGCTCATCGTGCTCGGAGCCCTCTGCCTCGCAGGGGCCGCGTTCCTCGTCGGCGAGGCCGTCACGCTGCCGGCGCGCGAGCGTCGCAGCTCGGTCGACCGCGCCGCCACCTACGGCAAGGTGCGTGCCGTCCTCGGCACACGACAGCTGCCGTTCAGCCAGCGCGTGCTCTCGCCGCTCGGTGACCGCCTCGCGGGCTGGACGCTGAAGCTGCATCCACGGACGACCGTCGAGGGCGTCAGCGCACGGCTGATGGCCGCCGGCCTCGGGCGCTCGATCTCGGCGACGACCTTCCTAGCGTTCAAGTCCGCGCTCGCAATCGGCGGCGTCGTGCTCGGGGCCGTCTTCGGCGGCGCCTTGACCGGCCCCGGCGGCGTGCTCCTGTTCTCCATCGCCCTCGGCGGCGTCGGCTTCATCGCACCGGACTTCGTCGTCTCGGGCAAGGCGCGTTCCCGCAAGGACCGGCTCCGCGCAGAGCTGCCGGACGCGCTCGACCTGATGGCGGTCAGCGTCGAGGCGGGCATGGGCTTCGACGGCGCGATCTCGAAGCTGACCGAGCACATGGACGGCCCGCTCGCAGACGAGTTCGCGCTCACGCTGAGCGAGATCCGGATCGGCGAGACCCGTCAGGACGCGCTCAAGAAGCTCGCCGACCGCACGGGAACGCCGGAGCTCTCCAGCTTCGTGCGCTCGATCATCCAGGCCGACCAGCTCGGCATCTCTCTCGGCCGGATCCTGCGCGTGCAGGCGACCGACAGCCGGCTCAAGCGCCAGGCCGCCGCCGAGGAGAAGGCGATGAAGGCGCCGATCAAGATGCTCTTCCCGACCGTGATGTTCATCTTCCCGGCCATGTTCCTGGTGATCCTCGGGCCGGCGTTCCTCAACCTCTCCAAGATCTTCTAACCGGAATCGGAGGCGACGATGCCCGACACACCCGCGAACCAGGGGGCTGAGACCGAAAAGGGGTTCGGCACCGGCCTGCGCGCTCAGCTGCAGCGCCGCAGGGAGGGTGACGAGGTTCAGGGCGAGGCGCAGGGCCCGACGAACGTCGAGCTGCGCTTCGAGCTGACGGCGCGGCCGGCGGGCGACACGCTCGAGGCCGTCGTCGGGCCGGACGTCCAGGCGCTCAGGGCCGAGCTCGAGGCGGCGCACTCGCGCGAGGCGACGCTGCGCGACCAGCTGCAGGAGCGCTCGCATGCCTACGAGCAGAACGTCGGCTCCGAGAAGGAGCTCGCGCACCGGGCAGTGACGCTCGACGAGCGCGAGGCGAAGCTCGCCGAGTTCGAGGTCGAGCTCGAGGAGCGCGAGCGGCGCGTCCGTGATCAGCGCGAGGTGATCGAGGCCGAGCATGCGCGCGTCGCGAACCTGCAGGCCGAGCTCGCCGCCGACCAGTCCCTCGCAGCCGAGCAGCAGGAGGCCGCCGAGGCCAGGTTGCGCGAGCTTCAGGGCGCCGACCGCCAGCGCGACAAGGCGGCTGCGGAAGTGACGAAGGCCCGCGCGGCGCTCGACGAGCGCGAACGCAAGCTCGTGAAGAAGGAGAGCGAGCTTGCCACCCGCGAGCAGGCCGCGACGGCGCGCCTCGACGGGCGCGAGCGCGGGCTCACGAAGCGTGAGAACGAGTGGCGCGCCCGGGACAAGGAGCTCTCGGAGCGCGAGCGCAAGCTGGCCGTGCGCGAAAGCGACCTGAAGAAGGAGGGCGCCCGCCTGGCCGCCCGTGACGAGGTGATCGGCGAGCGCGAGGGCGACCTCCTGCTGAAGCACGAGAAGCTGCGCGACGACGCGGACCGCTTCGAGCGGGAGCTCGCCGACAAGGGCCGCGTGGCGCAGGAAGCAGTCGCTCGGGGCGCGGAGCTCGACCGCCGCGAGCTCGACCTGACCGCGCGCGAGGCCGAGCTGAACCGGTTGCAGGCATCGATCGCGCATGCCGAGCGCGACGCGAACCGCGGCCGTGACCTCGAAGAGGTCGCCGCACGGCTCGAGGCGCGGGAGCGCGAGCTCGCAGCCCGCGAGTCGGAGGTCTCGAACTTCGAATCGCTCTCGGAATCGCACAAGAAGCGCAGCGACAAGCGCGAGCAGCGCCTCGGCGATCTCGAGCAGACCCTGCACGACCGCCTCAAGGAGCTCGACGACCGCGAAGGCGAGCTCGAGCAGCGCGAGGCCGTGCTCCAGGCCGACGTCGAGATCCGGACCGACAAGCTCGAGCAGCGCGAGCAGGAGCTCGCGGAGCTCGAAGGGCGGCTCGCCAACCAGGAGCGGGAGCTCGCCGCGTACGTCGCCAACGCGCAGACGGAGATCCAGCGGCGCGAATCCGAGTGGTGGCAGAAGCAGCTCGGCACCGAAGAGGTCTCGGCCGCCTAGGTCAAGACGGGCGTACGGGCCAAGCCCGCACGCCCTCTCTGGTCGGCGGCGCGAGCCGGCGCCTTAAGCTCGCGCCGTGGCGCGGCGCGACGCTCTCGGCATAGCCCTCATCTGGGTCGCCTGGCTCGGCGCGATCCTGGTCACCCTCGCGATCGGCCTCGTCGCGGGCGTCTATCACTGGAGCCCGGGGTGGTACCTGCAGCACGGGATCTACCCGCTCTTCGCCTGGGACTACAACCTCTACCGGCTGATCGCCGACTACGGCTACCCCGCGCACCGGGTCGGGCAGGAGTACGCGTTCTTCCCGCTCTGGG
>JAWVDY010000147.1:0-3976 GCA_033856995.1 Gaiellaceae bacterium | reverse complement strand
GCCGCGCTGCGTTGAATGACCCGCCTCGATGCCGTAGTCGGCCCAGCGGCGGTCGACGAGCTCGCGCACCTCGGCGGTCATCTCGATCTCCGCCGGCCACGGCCGCGTGCCCTCCTCGGGCCCCTTTGCGGTCGCGTCGATGCCGAGCTTCCCGCCGTAGAACTGGAGCGTCGGCGCGTGGTCGAGGTGGTCGAGCGGGCCTTCGCTGATCAGCACGTCGCGCTTCGGGTCGACGTTGGCGCCGACGCGGAAGAAGACCTCCTCGTAGTCGTGCACGTCCACCCACTCGTCCACGACCACGACCGACTTCGTCAGGCTCAAGAGGCCGAGCCCCCAGATCGCGTGCATCGCCTTCTGCGCATGGCCGGGGTAGCTCTTGCGGATCGAGACGATGCAGCAGTTGTGGAACGCGCCCGCGACCGGCAGGTCGTAGTCGACGATCTCCGGGACGCTCATCCGGATCGCCGGCAGGAAGATCCGCTCGGTCGCCTTGCCGAGCCAGGCGTCCTCCTGCGGCGGCTTGCCGACCACGATCGACGGGTAGATCGCGTCCCGCCGCATCGTCATCGCCGTGACGTGGAAGACGGGGAACGGCTCCGGCGGCGTGTAGTAGCCGGTGTGGTCGCCGAACGGGCCCTCCTCGGTGAGCTCGTCCTTCGCGATGTAGCCCTCGAGGACGATCTCCGCGTTCGCGGGAACCTCGAGGTCGACGGTCTTCGCGCGCACCAGCTCGACCGGCTCGCCGCGCAGAAAGCCCGCGAGCATGAGCTCGTCGACGTGCTTCGGGAGCGGCGCGCTCGCGGCGTACGCGGTCACCGGGTCGAGGCCGAGCGCGACGGCGACCTCGAGCTTCCCGTCGGCGAGCAGGTAGTCGGCGCGCCCGTCCTTGTGGATCTGCCAGTGCATCGCGGTCGTCCGCTGGTCGAGCACCTGGAGCCGGTACATGCCGACGTTGCGCCCGCCCGTGCGCGGGTCCTTCGTGATCACCGCCGGGAGCGTGATGAACGGCGCCGCGTCTCCGGGCCAGCAGGTCTGGACGGGCAGGAGCCCGAGATCGACGTCGTCGCCCTCGAGCACGAGCTCCTGCACCGGGCCGCCGCGCACGCTCTTCGGCTGCGTGTCCGCGATCGACTTCAGCTTCTTCAGGCCGCGCACCTTCTCGGCCAGGCCCTGCGGCGGCTGCATCTCGAGCACGTCGCCGAGGCGGCGGCCGACATCGTCGAGGGAGTCGGCGCCGAACGCGAGACACATGCGCCGCTCGGTGCCGAACTGGTTGATCAGCAGCGGGTGCTCGGAGCCCTTCGGGTTCTCGAACAAGAGCGCCGGCCCGCCGGCCCTGACGACGCGGTCGACGATCTCGGTGATCTCGAGGTGCGGGTCGACCTCGGCCGACACGCGGGTGAGCTCGCCCTCGCGCTCGAGCAGCGCGATCCACTCACGAAGGTCGCCCGGGGGCGCCACGTCGCTAGTGACGCCGGTGCCGGAGCCAGTGCGTGAGCTCGCCGAGCACGATCACGCTCAGGAAGATGAGGCCGACGATCAGCATCCCCTCGATCACGGACTTGCCTTCCTCGGCAGCGGTTTTCGCAAGCGGCAGGAGCGATCCGAGCGCAGCCATCGGCGCGATGCTACCCGACCAGCCGCGCGTGGCTCTCGAGGGCCGTCGCGGCCTCGGGGCCCGGCTGCCAGGTCAGCCTCGCGTCCTCACCCCGGCCCAGCGTCGCCGCGGTCGCCGCCCAGGCCTCGCCGTCCCCGGGCAGACCGTCCGCGCGCAGCTGCGCACACAGCGAGATCAACGCCGCGAGGTCGGTCACGGCGTCGACCGGGCCCGCCTCGGCGACATGGACCAGCCCGTGCGCGTAGAGGTAGTCGCCGAGCAGGAGCGCGGTGTCGGCGTCACGCGGATCGAAGAGGCGCGAGCTGCCGTAATGGAGCAGGTAGCCCTCGTAGATCGTCTCGAGGCCGAGGGCGTACCGCTGCTCGCCGAGCGGCGAGAAGACCGCGCCGTGCTCGCGCGCGGCCGGGGCGCGCAGCGCCTCGGCCCAGAGCGGGCTCTCGAGCGCGGCCTCGTGCGCGATCGTCTCCCAGACGTCCAGGGTTACAGCCAGCGCGCCAGGTCCTTCGTCCAGTAGGAGACGACGAGGTCGGCTCCCGCGCGCACGATCGCGGTCAGCGACTCGAGTGCCGCCTGGCGCTCGTCGATCCAGCCGCGCGCGCCCGCAGCCTTCAGCATCGCGTACTCGCCGGAGACGTTGTAGGCGCCGACCGGGAGGTCGAAGCGCTCGCGCACGGCGCGCAGGACGTCGAGGTTCGGCAGCGCCGGCTTCACGAGCAGCGCATCGGCGCCCTCGGCCACGTCGAGCTCGCACTCGCGCAGGGCTTCGCGCACGTTCGCGGGATCCATCTGGTACCCGTGCCGGTCGCCGAAGGCCGGAGTCGAGTCCGCGGCCTCGCGGAAGGGACCGTAGAAGGCGGAGGCGTACTTGGCCGCGTAGGAGACGATCGGCGTCTCGCCGTGACCCTCCTCGTCGAGGGCCGAGCGGATCGCCGCGACGCGCCCGTCCATCATGTCGCTCGGGCAGACCGCGTCCGCGCCGGCCGCCGCGTGGCTGACCGAGGTGCGCGCCAGCAGCTCGAGCGTCGCGTCGTTGTCGACCTCCTCGCCCTCGAGCACGCCGCAGTGGCCATGCGAGGTGTACTCGCAGAGACAGACGTCGGTGAGGAGCACGAGCCCGGGGCTCGACTCGCGCAGCGCTCGCAGCGCGCGCTGGATGACGCCGTCGTCGTCCCAGGCACCCGAGCCCTCGGCGTCCTTCTCGTCCGGGATCCCGAAGAGCAGGACGGCGCGCACGCCCAGCCGCTCAGCCTCACCGGCCTCGGCGACCAGGTCCTCGACCGAGAAGCGGCCGAGCGCGGGCAGGTCGGGATTCGGCTCGGTCGCCGGCCCGACGAAGAGCGGCAGGACGAAGTCGTCGAGGTCAAGCCGAGTCTCGCGAACGAGCGAGCGCAGCCGGTCACTCCGGCGTAGCCGCCGCATGCGCGTCAACGGAAAGGCGCTCACACCAGCAATCTACGCGCTCCCACCCGGGCGAGCCCGCCGAAGATCCCGCCGAGCACGAGCAGCCAGAGCCCCTGCCGCGCGAGCTCGCCCCACGGGCTCAGGTCGTAGAGCGACGAGCGGAAGAAGCGGACCGAGTGGGCAAACGGGAGCGCGTCGCTCGCCCAGCCCGCGGGTGGCACGACCTCGGCGGGGATCAGGCCGAGGAAGACGATCGGCATGACCACGAGCAGCGCGACGAGCGACGCCGAGCGAGCCTCACGCGCGAGCGCGCCGAGCAGGGCCCCGAGCGCGCCGAGCGAGCCACCCGCGAGCGCAAGCCCGACGAGGAGCAGCGGCAGCCTCCGCCACGGCTCGCCGCCGGTCACGCCGCCGATCTGGATGATCAGCCCGAACGAGAGCGCGATCGCAAGGCCGAGCGCGAGCGCAACTGCCGCCGCCAGCGCGACCTTCGACCAGACGAGCTGCCCGAGGCCGACCAGCCCGCGGCCGAGCCGACCGACCACGTTCTCGTCGCGCTCGGCCGCAAGCGACCCCGCGGCGATCATCAGCGCGAGAAAGGTGATCGTCAGGCCCAGCGCATAGGCCTCGACCGAGGCCGAGAGCAGCTGGCTGCGGCCACGTCCAGGCGCGCGCACGAGCTCGATCGGGTGCGCAGTCGACCGGAGCGCGTCGCCGGTGTGCGCGAGCGCCAGGCGGGCGTCGTGGAGGAAGTCGAGGAGTGTGCGCGTCCTCGCCGTCGGCGGCATCCGGCGCAGCAGCGCCTGCGCCTTCTCAATCCCGAGCACGGTGATCGGCGCGCCGAGGAAACTGCCGTCGCCGCCGTGCAGGATCAGCGTGACGTAGCGGAGGTTGTTGGCGATGTAGGCGCGCTGGAGCTGCCGGTTGAGCGAGTAGACGAGCGCCTGCACCTGCTGC
>JAWVDY010000146.1:0-9161 GCA_033856995.1 Gaiellaceae bacterium | reverse complement strand
CGCGCGCATCGACGAGCTCGAAGAGGCCCAGGTGAGCGCTCTGCTGGGAACGCTCGTGCAACAGACGGACCGACTGCGCGACCTCGCCGACCAGCTGCTCGACCTCTCGCGCCTCGAGTCCGGGAGCACGGGACTTCGGCCCGAGCCCATCGATCCGCGGGAACGGCTCGGCGAGCTGCTGCCGCGGATCGCCGGCGAGCGAGTGGCGGAGGTGCGCGTGATCGCCGACCCGGATTGCGCGATCGTCGCCGACCCGATCGCGTTCGAGCGTGTGGCGGCGAACCTGATCCTCAACGCCCTGCGCTACGGCGCACCCCCGGTCGAGGTGCGGGTCGCCGAAGGCACGGACTTCAGCCTCGTGGTCGAGGATCACGGCGCAGGCGTGCCGCGGGAGTTCGTACCGCACCTGTTCGAGCGCTTCAGCCGCAGCGACGACACCAGGCGCGCCGGGTCGGCGGGAGCCGGGCTCGGCCTCTCGATCGCGTGTGCCTATGCGGGCGCGATGGGCGGGAGCCTCGAATACGAGGAGGCGCAGCCCCACGGCGCTCGCTTCACGCTGCGGCTACCGGCAGCTCGAAGCTGAAGCGCGAGCCCTCGCCGTCGCGGGACTCGACCCAGATCGAGCCGTTCATCCGGCGCACGAGCTCGCGGCAGATGTAGAGGCCGAGCCCGGTGCCGCCGACGCCGCGCGTGAGGTTCGGGTCGACCCGGTAGAACTTGTCGAAGATCCGCCGCTGGTCGCTCGGCGGGATCCCGAGGCCGCGGTCGGCGACACTGAAGCGCACGGCGTGCTCGCGCCTCGAGATCTCCACGTCGACGGGGCCGCCGTCGGGCGAGTACTTGACCGCGTTGTCGACGAGGTTCGTCAGCACCTGCCGCACCTTGTCGGGGTCCGCCACGATCGCGGGCAGCCCCGGCTCACACGAGAACGAGAGCTCGACCTCCGCAGGTAGGTGCACCCTTGCCGCCTCGACCACCGTCCGCGTCAGGTCGCGCGGGTCGTGCGTGCCGACGTCCAGGTGGATGCGGTCGGCGTCGAGCCGGCTGGCCCAGAGGATGTCGTTGACCGTGCGCGCGAGCCGCTCGGACTCGGTCGCGATCACGCCGAGCAGGTTCCCGCGCTGCGTCTCGTCGAGCGGGAGGTCCTCGCGCTGGAGGGTCAGCGCCGCCCCGTAGATCGCCGCGAGCGGCGTGCGCAGCTCGTGCGAGACCGTCGAGACGAAGTCGCTGCGGAGCTCTTCCAGCACACGGTCGGCCGTCAGGTCGCGAAACGCGTAGACCGTGCCTTCGGCGAACTCGACCGCCGCGATCGAGAGCCAGAGCTCCCGGCCCGGAACCTCGAGCGGCAGCGTCTCGGCCCCGCGCGCCGCGCTCGGGGTACTCGCGACCGGCACGCGGGCGGCGATTGCGGCCCAGCCGGGGATCGCCTCGACCGCCGAACGGCCCACCACATCCTCGGCGCGGAGCTGCGTGACTGCCTCCGCTGCGCGGTTCCAGAGACGAACGACCCCCTCGAGATCGAGCATGAAGACCCCGTCGCCGATGTGCTCGAGCACGCGTGCCGCGTCGGCCCGCCGCTCGGCCTCGTCGAAGAGCAGGGCGTTGTCGACTGCGACCGCGGCCCGCCTTGCCAGCTCGACGACCGTCGCAAGGTCGTCATCGCCGAACAGGCGCTCGGTCGTGGTGGAGAGCACCGTGAGCGCGCCGAGCACGCGCCCGCGAGCGCTCAACGGCACCGTGATCAGGGAGGTCATCCCGATCGCGCGGAGTGCTTTCAGCAGCTTCTCGTCGCCACGGCTCGCCTCGCGCAGGTGCTGGTCCGTGACCTCACGGATCAGCTCCGGACTGCCGGTCGCGATCGCGGCGGCCGGGCCGTGCGGGGAGCTCGGCTCGAGGGGGAACTTGAGCTGGAATTCGTACGCGGCAGCCCGGAGCTCCGGGTCCGCGTGCGCAACCGCGACGCGCTCGAGGCGATCGTCGGCCCGCAACAGGTCGATCACGCACCAGTCGCCGAGGTACGGCACGGCGAGCACGCTCAGGCGCTGAAGCGCGGTGTCGTGCTCGAGCGTCGAGCCGAGCAGCTCGCTCGCCTCCGCCAAGAACTCGAGCCGCCGACTGGCGGCCCGCTCGCCCTCGTACAGCCGCGACTGCTGGATAGCGAGCGCCACGCGGTCGGCGAGCAGCTGCAGCGTCCGCTCGTCGTCCTTGGTGAAGACGCGCGGCTCGAGCGACCCGACGTGGAGCACCCCGAGAAGCCGCCCCTCGGTGAGCAGGGGCACCCCGAGCAGCGACTTCAGGCCGCGCTTCGAGAGTAGGGGGTTCACGAGCTCTGCCTTCTCGACGTCCGGGATGAACACAGGGCTCCGGGTCGCGGCCACGCGGCCCGCGAATCCGCGGCCGACCGGGATGCGCACGCCCGCCTCGACCTCTTCCTCCAGCCCGCGGGCCCAGGACGCGACGAGCTCTTCGCCCGTCTCCTCGAGCAGCAGGGCGACCGCGGTGTCGCTGCGCATCACCTTGCGGATCCCGTCGAGCAGGTTCTCGAGCAGGCGGTCGAGGTCGAGGTGCGTCAGCGCCGCCTGAGAGATCACCTCGAGGTCGCGCAGGCGTTCCGCAGCGTCCTCGGCGGCTGCCCTCGCATCGCGCTCGCGCGAGAAGAGGACGGCGTTGTCGACCGCGAGCGCCGCCCGGCCGGCGAGACCTACCGCCACCGCGATCTCGGCCTCGCCGTAGCGGCGACCGGACTCCGACATCGCCAGCGTCAGCGCGCCGATGATCCGCGTCCGCGCGATGAGCGGCACGGCCATGGCGGCTCTGGGGTCGAGCCTCGTCATCAGCTCGAGATGTCGCTCGTCGCGGACCGTGGTCCGCAGCGACTCTGGGTCGAACTCGGGGAACACGACGACCTCGCCCGAGCGAAGCGACCGCGCGGCCGGCTGCGGCGAGTCGATCGTCGGCGTATAGAGCATCCGCATCTCGCGGAGCAGGTCCTCCTTCTGCGCGTCGGCCGCGAAGACGGCGACCTGCTTGATCGTCACGCCGTCCTCCTCGAGCACGTCCACGATGCACCAGTCCGCGAGCGCCGGCACGGCGAGCCTCGCGACCTGGACGAGCGTCTCCTCCCAGTCGAGGGACTTCGCCAGCATCTCACCGGCCTCGGCGAGGAACCGCACCCCCTCGTCGGCCGTGATCTCGCGCGCGATCACCTTGCAGCCGCCGCGAATGCCGCGAGCCGCACCCTGCCTGGCTCAGGGATGTGCCGATCGACCATGGGCTCGAAGAGGGCGAACTCTACCCCCGGTGTGAGACCGCTCAGGTAATCGAGAATGCTGAGCTGAATCCAGCGCCGCGACCGACATGGGCGGGCGCGGCTCCGATCGGGAAAGGCAGTGGGCCGTGAAGGGATCGAACCTTCGACCTTGGGATTAAGAGTCCCCTGCTCTACCAGCTGAGCTAACGGCCCGAAGCGGCGCATAGTGTAGCCGCCGCATGAAGGTCTTCTCCGTTGTCGGAAACCGCCCGCAGTTCATCAAGGCGGCGCCCACCTCCGTGGCGCTGCGCGAGCGCGGGATCGATGAGGTCGTGCTCCACACCGGCCAGCACTGGGACCCCGAGCTCTCGCAGGTCTTCTTCGAGGAGCTCGGCCTCGACGAGCCGCGCTACGCCCTCGATCTGCGCACCGCCGACACCGTGGCGATGCGCGCGGCGATCATGAAACCGTTGCGCGAGGAGCGGCCCGACTGGGTGCTCGTCTACGGCGACACCAACTCGACCCTCGCGGGCGCGCAGGCGGCGGCCGAGGCCGGCGTGCCGCTCGCGCACGTCGAGGCGGGCCTTCGCAGCGGCGACCTCTCGATGCCGGAGGAGCGCAACCGGATCGAGACCGATCGAGTCGCCCACCTCCTGTTCTGTCCCGACGAACGCTCCCGCGAGACGCTCGCCGCCGAAGGGGTTGCCGGTCGCGCGGAGGTGGTCGGGGACGTGATGGCCGACGCCACGCGAGTCTTCGCCCCGATCGCGCTGAAGCGTGCGCGGCTCGCGACGCCGGCCGAGCGGTACGCGGTCCTCACGATCCACCGCGAGGCGAACACGGAGCCAGAGAGGCTCCGCCGCCTGATCGCAGCGCTGGGCGCGACTGACTGGACCTTCCTCTTCCCCGTGCATCCGCGGACGCGCAAGGTGCTCGACGAGCACGGGATCGAGCTGCCCCCGCGGCTGCACACGATCGACCCCGTCGGCTACCTCGAGATGCTGGCCCTGGTCGCGGGCGCCACACGGGTCGTCACCGACTCGGGCGGGCTGCAGAAGGAGGCCTACTGGCTACGGGTCCCGTGCATCACGCTGCGGCCCTCGACCGAGTGGGTCGACACGGTCCTCGCCGGCGGAAACACCCTCGTCGACCCGGCCAACCTCACGAAGCTAGGGTCAGCCCTCATGGAGGCCCGCTTTCCGGCGGACGCGCCGGAGCTCTACGGCGACGGGCACTCCGCCGCGAGGATCGCGGATGCCCTCTATACCCTTAGCGCCCCGTGAGCAGCACCATCGCGATCATCGGCGCCGGCTACGTCGGCCTGCCGCTCGCCGAGGTCTTCGGCCGGGCGGGGCATTCGATCCTGCTCGTGGACGTCGTCGAAGAACGCGTCGAGATGCTGAACCGGGGCGAGAGCTACATCGAGGACGTCAGCTCCGAGTCGCTCAGGGAGCTCGTCGACGCCGGCACGATCAGGGCGACCTCCGACTACGACGCGCTGCGCGAGGCCGACGCGATCCTGATCGCGCTCCCGACCCCGCTCTCCCCCCAGCGCGAGCCCGACCTTTCGATCGTGCTCGCCTCGACGCGGGAGATCGCCAAGCGCCTGCGCAACGGCCAGCTCGTGGTGCTCGAATCGACCACCTACCCGGGTACCACACGCGAGCGGCTGCAGCCGTTACTCGAGGAGAGCGGCCTCAAGGCCGGCGAGGACTTTCACCTCGCCTTCTCGCCCGAGCGCGTCGACCCGGGCCGCGAGGACTGGACGACGAAGACGACCCCCAAGGTCGTGGGCGGGATCACCGAAGCGTGCACGTCGCGCGCCGTCGCGCTCTACGAGAGCGCCCTCGACACCGTGGTGCCGGTCTCGACGCCCGAGGCAGCCGAGCTCACGAAGCTGCTCGAGAACATCTTCCGCTCGGTCAACATCGCGCTCATGAACGAGCTCGCCCAGCTCTGCGACCGGATGGGCCTCGACGTCTGGGAGATCGTGGACGCCGCCGCGACCAAGCCGTTCGGCTTCATGCGCTTCGAGCCCGGGCCGGGGCTCGGCGGCCACTGCCTGCCCGTCGACCCGTTCTACCTCTCGTGGAAGGCCCGTCAGTTCGACTTCTACACGGAGTTCATCGAGCTGGCGGGCAAGGTCAACCAGAACATGCCGTATTTCTGCCGCTCGCTGATCTCGCAAGCACTGAACCACGGCGCGCAGAAGGCGCTCAGCGGCTCGAAGGTGCTCGTGCTCGGGGTCAGCTACAAGGCCGATGTCAACGACACGCGCGAGTCGCCGGCGCTGAAGCTGATCGAGCTCATGCGGACGGCGGGGGCCGACGTCTCCTACCACGATCCCCATGTGCCGGAGCTGCCGAAGCACGGGCTCTCGTCCCAGCCGCTCGACCCCGGCGCGTACGACTGCGTCACCATCGTGACGGCGCACTCGTCGATCGACTACGAACGGCTCGTCGAGGAGGCGCCGTTGGTCGTCGACTTCCGCAACGCCACCGGCAGGACCGGCCGGGTCGACGGGAAGGTCTGGAAGCTGTGACCCGTCTCGGCCAGGCCGGGGTCGGAGCCTGGGGCAAGAATCTCGCTCGAAACTTCGACGAGCTCGCCGACCTCGTGTGGTTGTGCGACGCGGACGAGTCGAGGCTCGCGGAGTTCGCCGTCCGTTATCCGAAGGCGCGGCTCACGGGTGACTTCGAGGAGATGCTCGCCGACCCCGAGCTCGAGGCGGTTGCGATCGCGACGCCCGTCGTGACGCACTACGAGCTCACGAAACTCGCCCTCGAGGCCGGCAAGCACGTGTTCGTGGAAAAGCCGCCCGCGATGCGCGCTCAGGAGATGGAGGAGCTCTGCGAGCTGGCAGAGCAGCAGGGCGTCGTCCTGATGCCCGGGCACCTGCTCCTCTACCACCCGGCCGTCAACACACTCAAGTCGCTCGTGCAATCCGGTGACCTCGGCGACGTGCTCTGCGTGTACTCGAACCGTCAGAACCTCGGCGTGATCCGCAAGCACGAGAACGCGCTGCTCTCGCTCGGCGTCCACGACCTCTCCGTGATCCTCTATCTGCTCGACGAGGAGCCGTCGGAGGTGCAGGCGCACGGGAACGCGTTCCTGACCGAGGGCGTGGAGGACATCGTCTTCTGCTACCTCCGCTTCCCTTCGGGGAAGATCGCGCACATGCACCTCTCGTGGCTCGACCCGCACAAGATGCGGAAGATCACCGTCGTCGGGAAGGAGAAGATGGTGGTCTTCGATGACATGGAGCTCGAGCGCAAGGTGACGATCTACGAGAAAGGCCCGTGGCAGCCGTCCGAGACCTGGGGCGAGTGGCAGACGCGGACGGGTGATATCTACAGCCCGAAGATCGCGAACGACGAGCCGCTGCGGCTCGAAGGCCGACACTTCCTCTCGCTGGTCGCGGGCGAGGGCGATTCCACAGGGGTCGCACAAGACGGGCTCGCGGTCGTGCGCGTGCTGGAGCAGCTGCAGGCCTCGCTGGTCGCCGCTCCCGCGTGACCGAGATCGCCGACACCGCGATCGTTCACCCCGGGACGGTGGTCGGCGAGGGCTGCAAGATCCTCGACTACGCGGTCGTCGGCAAGCAGCCGACGCTCTCGCCACGCTCGACCGCGAAGCGCGAGGAGCTGCCGCCGCTCGAGCTCGGCGCGGGGACGATCGTCTCGACCGGCGCGGTCGTCTTCGCCGGGACGACGGTCGGCGAGCGGGCGATCGTCGGCGACCAGGCCTGCGTTCGGGAGCGCTGCACGATCGGCGACGACGTCGTCATCGGCCGGGGCTCGCTCGTCGAGAACGACACCTCGATCGGCGCGCTGACGAAGATCCAGGCGCACGCGTACATCACCGCCTACTCGCTGCTCGAGGACAACGTCTTCATCGCGCCCTGCGTGATCACGACCAACGACAACTTCATGGGGCGCACCGAGAAGCGGCACGGCCTGGTGAAGGGACCCACGATCCGGCGTGGGGCGCGCGTGGGCGGCGGCGCGGTGCTGCTCCCCGGGATCGAGATCGGCGAGGAGGCGTTCATCGGCGCGGGCGCGGTCGTGCTCCACGACGTGCCGCCGCGCGCGCTGATGGTCGGGAGCCCGGCGCGGCAGATCCGCGAAGTGCCTGACGAAGAGTTGCTAGAAAACTAGCTTGATGCGGTAGGGCCCGGAGCCCGGCCGCGCGAGCTTCACCTGCACGTAGTACCAGCCGCTCCGGTGCGCCCGGTACGAGATTCGCTCGGCCACGCCCGGCCCGTGGATCGAGCGGCGTGCGCGGAAGTCGGAGCGCGCCTGGGCGAGCGACTGCAGGCCCGGCTTCCAGAGGATCAGCGACGGGTCGAGCTTCGAGCCCGCGCGAACGAGCACGGAGATCCCCTGGCCGTGGCGCAGGTGAACGCGGTAGACGTCGGTCGGGTCGTCCCACCAGTCGAGCGTCGCGCGCGTGCTCAGCTTTCGGTACACGGCTGCCGCGTGGACGCCCGTGTCGTCGTTCGGCTCGAGCCTGTCGGCCGGCGGCAGCGGGGCCGCGAGCGCGTCGAGCGCGGCGCTGACGTCGAGCCGGCCGAAGCCGGTCAGCGGATCCGGCCCGGGCGTGCAGGCGTCGCAGCCGTTGGCGGGCGTGGCGTCGACGGCGGTCTCCTTCAGGATCGCGCTCACCTGGTCGGGCCGCAGCACCGGCATCTCACCGAGCAGGAGCGCCGCGGCGGCGGCGACCTGCGGCGAGGAGAACGACGTGCCGTCCGCGTGGCGGTACTCCTTCGTCCCACAGCTCGAGTAGCCCTGCTCGTCGCACGAGGTGAAGCGCTGCGTCAAGAACCGCGGGAAGAGCGAGAAGATGTCCATCCCGGGCGCGGCCAGATCGACGAACTGGTCGTCGCGATTGGAGAAGCTCGGGACGCTGCCCGAGCGGCCGTACGCCCCGACGCCGAGGACGTGCGGGAACGCAGCCGGGTAGCTCGCGTACGGCCACGGCTTCTGCGGCGCGTCGTTGCCGTTCCCGGCTGCGGCCACGACCAGTGCCCCATGCCGCACGGCGAACTCGATCGCGCGCCGCTCCGGGTACGAGAAGCCGTCCTGGCTCGGATCGCTCGGATCGCGCGTGCTGCCGAAGCTGAGGTTGATCACGCGCGCGCCCGAGCGGACCGCCCAGCGGATCGCACGAGCCTCGGCCAACGGGGAGATCGTCCCGTCGTCGCCCACCACCTTGGCCACGATCAGCCGCGCAGGCGGTGCGAGGCCGGCAATGCCGACCCCGTTGTCGGCGATCGCAGCGATCTCGCCGGCGACGAAGGTGCCGTGCCCGAGCTCGTCGGCGACCGTACCGCCGACGAAGCTGCGGGACGCCCAGATGCGACCGCGCAGCTCCGGGTGCCCTGCGTCGATCCCCGAGTCGATCACAGCGACGCGTACCGAGAACAGCTGCTTGGCGGCGTCGAACACGTCGAGCGCGTGGTCGCGGCCGAGGTACCACTGCCGTTGCGCCAGCGGGTCGTTCGGCGGAGAGATCGCAGCCGCAGCAGCGGCGGCCGGGCCGACGAGCGCTGCCACGACCGCCCCGAGCGCGAGGACGCGCTTCATGCCGGCACCACCGTGAGGATCGGGGAGAGACCGACCGCGTAGCCCTTGCCGGCCACCACGCGGGCGCGGTAGGTGCCGGGAGTGAGGTCGAGCGACGCGCTGAAGGCGCCGTAGGAGGTCACAGTCGTGCTCGCGACGGTCTTCCAGGTCCCGATCGCCTGCCGTTGGATCTGCACGGGCGCGCCTTCGAGGACCGGCTTGACGAGACCCGTGAGCGACGTGCGGTCGGTCGCGGGCGAGATCTGCACCGCCGGTGCGACTGCGAGCCGGACGACGCCGCTGCGGAAGATCCCGGAGGAGATGCGGTAATCGGTCGTCACCTTCGG
>JAWVDY010000145.1:0-25222 GCA_033856995.1 Gaiellaceae bacterium | reverse complement strand
GCGGGCGGGATCGGCGGCCAGACCCGGACCGGCGGTCTGAAATGCCTGCACGCACACGCGGCCTTCGCGCTGGCGCGACCCGGCTACGAGCTCGGCGAGCGGATTCTCGCCGAGGTGGAGCCGCTCTGGCCCTCGCGCTGCTGCTCCGACTAGCATCGCGCGCAATGGTGAGCGCGCTCGAGACGACCCGCCGCGAGTGGGAGGAGGGCAACCGCCGCCTGCAGGCGGCTGCGACCGACCGCACGCTCTACGAGCGTTTGCTCGCGGAGGTCGACCTGATCCTCGATCAGCTCCGCCGCCGCGTCGGGCAGACGTTCACGCTCGGCGAGCTCGCCGCGGCCTACCGAGAATCCGATCGCTGGGTGCAGGAGACGCTGATCGAGGCCGCGCCCGCACCCGGCTGGCCGGCCCGCACGACGACCGTCCAGGACGCCGCGTTCTACCTCTACTCCCGCGGCGCCGTCGACTACATCCCGTGAGCGTGCTCGACCGCAGGCGACGGAAGAGCTCGACCCTCCGGCGTG
Source organism: Gaiellaceae bacterium (assembly GCA_033856995.1). Classification (GTDB taxonomy): domain Bacteria; phylum Actinomycetota; class Thermoleophilia; order Gaiellales; family Gaiellaceae; genus AC-32. Next base: position 24,698 of record JAWVDY010000145.1, on the reverse strand, counting down.
TGGTCTGGGTGCTTGCGCTCGGGCTGGTCTTCGCCGTCGGCATCGCGTTCGGCCAGGCGCTTCAGGACAATCCGCGCCCTGCGTCGACGGTGACGAACGACCGCACATTCATGTTCCCGACGGAGTCGGTGACCGTGACCGTCACCTCACCCTGAGTTGCGTGTCTAAGAACCGAAAGCTTTGGGTAGATTCGCCGCCGCATGGCACGCCAGAGCATGAGCCACGAAGCGCCTGCGGTCGAGCCTGACTGGCTCACGCTCGGGCAGGCCGCGCGCTACCTCGGAGTCGCCCAGAGCACGATCCGGAAATGGTCTGACAGCGGCCGAGTCCGCGCCTTCTACACGCCCGGGCGGCACCGCCGTTACCGGCGCGGCGATCTCGACGCCTTCCTCGAGAACTCAGGCCCCGGAGGAGGCGGCGGCCCGCTCGTCCTGATCGTCGACGACGACGAGCAGGTGCGCGAGTACGTGCGCGTCAACCTCGAGGTCGAGGGCTACACGGTCCGCGAGGCCGGCAACGCCGAAGAGGGGCTGCGAGTGCTCGAGGAGTCCACGCCCGACCTCGTGCTCCTCGACGTGATGATGCCGCAGGTCGACGGCTGGGAGATGCTGCGCCGCCTGCACGAGCGGCACGGCGTGGGGGCCATCCCGGTGGTCATGTTCAGCGGCAAGGTCGACGAGCGCGGGGCCGACGAGGCTGCCTCGCGCGGGGCGCAAGGCTTCATCGGCAAGCCGTTCGAGCCGAAGCAGCTGATCGAGCAGACCAAGCAGCTCCTGTCCTCCTGATCGCGCTAGACCGACACCTCGAGCGCTGGGTCGTCCACCACCGCGTCGACTGGCTGAACTGGGCGTTCCTCTGGCTGACGCGGATCGGTACCGACGGCCTCGTGTTCGTCGTCGCCGGCATCGTGCTCGCACTGCTCTGGCGCCGCCCGTGGTTCCTCGCCGTGCTGGTCGGCGCCGACCTCGCCGCCGACGGGCTGTCGCTGCTGTTGCGCCAGCTGATCGGCCGAGAGCGCCCGCCGCTCGTCTACCCGGAGCCGAGGCCGCTCGTGCACACACCGCACTCGGGAGCGTTTCCGTCCGGCCACGCGTCGGCGGCGTTCGCGTCGGCGACCGTGATCGCGTGGGCCTCGCCGCGGCTCGCCTGGCCGGCCTTCGTGCTGGCCGCGGCGATCGCCTGGTCGCGCGTCTACGTCGGTGTCCACTGGCCGCTCGACATCGTCGGCGGCGCCGTGCTCGGCACGCTCGTGGCTACAGCTCTTCTGAAGCTCGTAGCAGGCCGGCGACGATTACGGCCAGAGCCGCGAGCAGGCTGATCCAGATCCCGATCCCACGGCCGGCCGCCACGATCGTGTCGGGGATCGAGATCAACCGGATCAGGACGAAGATCGTCGCGAGCGAGCCCAACGCGATCACGACGAGGCTCTCCGGGATCGCCGGCGGCAGCTCGAAGCCGAACTCCCGCAGCGCCGCCAGCGCGAGCAGCGCCAGCCCGACGAAGAAGACGAGCTTGCCGAGCAGGCCCGTGTGCCACCCGATCACCGACAGCGTCGGACCGGACTGGCTCGAGCCGGCGTACCAGCCGGTGAAGGACGAGAGGGCGAGAGCGAGCGCCGCGACCCAGGTCAGCCGCCCGCCGAGCGCCCACAGGCCTGTACCCGGGCGGACGAACGCGTTTTCGTCCGGCTCGTAGTACGGCTCGTCCGGCGCCTCCGGGGGAAAGGGCTCGGGAGTTTGCACGGGCGCAGTATGGGCATTTTTCGGCGGACGAGTTCAGGAGAAGGGGTCGGTCATGGCGCCACAGTCTCTCGACGGCACGAACACGGGTGGAGACGGCTTCGTGCAGTTCTGGGCCGCGGGCGACAACGGCAAGGGCGATTACCGCTGCTCCGAGTGCTTCTACGGCGTGACCGTTCATCGCACGTTGCCCGTGTGCCCGATGTGCTCCGGAAGCTCGTGGGAGCAGACAGCTTGGAGCCCGTTCACCCGGGCCGAGCGTCTCCGGTACCGCTAGAGCCCGAAGAGCCGCTGGATCTGGTTCCAGATCACGATCGCGAGCCCGATGCTCGTCGCGACCACGGCCGTCAGCGCAAGCCAGAAGCGCAGGCGTGCCAGGTTGCGCTCGCGAGCCCGCTCCTCGCGGACGCGGCGCTTGATTCGCTGGCGGCGGTAGTTACGCTGGATCGCCGTCGGGTCGAGCAGCTCCTCCTCGACGGGCTGTCGCTCCGGCAGGGCCACGCGGGGAGTCTAGTAGCGCCATACTTGGGCGGGGGCAGAACATGGCCGTTGCCAGGGACACAACCGGGGTCGGAGCGCTCGACACGGCGCTCGCGTCGATCGTCCGGCGCGTGGCCGAGAACGCGGGCGCGGATGTCGTCGTGGCCCGCCTGCGCGACGACTCCGGCGGCCTGACCGCCCGCGCCGTCCACGCGGCGTCGGCTGCGCTGCGCGCCGAGCTCGAGGGCGCCCGGCTCGGCCCCGGAGCCGTTCCGCTCGAGCCGCGCGACGAGCTGCTCCAGCTCCCGCCCCCCCTGCGGCGGGTGGCCGAGCAGCTTGGCGCCACGGCCGTGTTGCAGCTGCCCGTGCTCGACGGGGACGGAGTCGTCGGCTCGCTGGAGCTGTTGCGGCAGCGGGGCGACTTCGACGACCGCGAGCGGCGGCTGGCCACCGCTGCCGCCGAGGAGGTTGCCCTCGCGCGCCGAGCGCTCGGAGACGGCGACGGCTCGACGGTCGCGCCCGACCTGCTCGGCCTCGCCGGAGACGCGCTCGCCGCCGGCTCCGACGAGTCGCGTGCAGCCGAGCAGGTCGCGACGCTCGCGGCAGAGGCGACGGGCGCGCGCGCCTGCCTCGTCTGGCGCTACGAACCCCGGGGCGCTGTCCTGGCGGCCCTCTCCGGGACCGCTCTCGAGACCGCGGCTGCGCTCGAGGCAGTCGGCCGCGCGCGCGCCGCCCCGGCGTCGATCACGCTCGAGGAGGTCGAAGCCGGCGGCGCGATCGTCACCCTGCAGCTCGGCGAGCCCCCGCAGGGCGCGCTGCAGCTCCGCCTTGCGGAGGACATCCGCGCGGGCGATCCGTTGCTCGAGCGGCTCAGCACGTTCGCCGTGCGCGCGGCCCACGCGCTGCGTGCCGGCGAGCGAAGGCAGACGCTCTCGGTCGAGCTCGAACGGACGCGCGCCCTCCTGACGATCGTCGGTCAGGCGATCGCGCAACTCTCCCTCACGCACACGCTCGACACTGCGATCGAGCACGTCTCCGAGCTGCTCGGCGCGGAGCGGCTGGCCGTGTACCTGACCGATGACGGGGAGGCCCGCCTCGAGCCCGCCGCAGAGCGCGAGCTGACCGGTCCGCACACCCGCGTCGCCGAACGGCTGCTCGAGCTCCTGCTCGGCCCGGTCCGCGGCCGCGGGCTCCTCTGCATCCCGTACGCGGTGAGCGACCCACGCCTCGCGGGCGTGCTCGACGTGCTCGAGGAGATCGGGATCGAGGCCGCGGTCGCCGTGCCCCTGCGCGTGCGCGCCGACTTGATCGGCCTGCTCGCGGTGTACCCGAGCGCGGGCCGGGAGCTGACCGAGAACGAGGAGGCGCTCCTGCTCGCCCTCGCCGCCCAGCTCGCGGTCGCTGTCCAGAACGCGAGCCTGCACGAGCAGACGAAGCTGGCGGACGAGGAGCGGAAAGTGGCACTCGAAGCCGAGCGCGAGGCCTCGCGCCGCCTGCGCGCGCTGTACGAGATCTCACGCACGTTCTCGGAGAGCCTCTCGCTGGACCGGACGCTCGAGGCGGTGACGCGCACGATCGTCGAGACGCTCGAGGTCGACGCCGCCTCGCTGCGCATGCCCGACGCGCGTGGGACCGCGCTGGTGCCGGTCGCGATGCACGTGCGAGACGAGCGGATGAAGGAGTCGATGCGCGCGATCCTCTCGCTACCGCAGCCGCTCTCTCCGCTGCGCCCGGGCGCCTTCCGCAGCGGGCAGCCGGTCGTGCTCGACGCGCGGACGATCAAGCTGCTCGGCCCCGCACACGAGCCGTTGCTGCCGTTCCTCGAGAAGGGCTCGACGGCGGCGGTGATCCCGCTCGCCACGCAGGCCGAGATCCTCGGGACGCTGACGCTCGTCTCGCTCGACCCGGACCGTCCGGTCGCCGGCGAGGTGCTCGAGGCAGCGACCTCGATCGCAGGACAGGCAGCGCTCGCCCTCGACAACGCGCGCCTCTACCAGCAGCAGAAGCAGTTCGCGGACTCGATGCAGCGGTCGCTGTTGCCTCGAACGCAGCCGCAGGCCGAAGGGCTCGACGTGGGCGCGGTCTACGCGTCCTCCGCGCGAATGGACGTCGGCGGCGACGTCTTCGACTTCCTCCGGCTCGCAGACGGCCGTCTCGCGGTCGTGCTCGGAGACGTGACCGGCCATGGGGTCGACGCGGCGGCAGACATGGCGATGGCGAAGTTCGTCTTCCGCTCGCTCGCCCGCGAGCACCCGGACCCGGGCGACTTCCTCGCCGCCGCGAACGAGGTCGTGGTCGAGGAGATCGGCGAGGGAAAGTTCATCACGATGCTCTACCTGACCGCCGACGGGGCCGACGGCGAGCTCGCCTGCGCGAGCGCCGGCCATCCGCCGCCGCGCATCGTCCGGACGAGCGCCGCACCCGCACCGCTGGACGTGCGCGGTCTCGCGCTCGGAATCGCGGACCGGCAAGCGTACGGGGTGGAGAGTGTCCGGCTCGAGCCGGGCGATGCGGCCGTGCTCTTCACCGACGGCTTGCTCGAGGCGCGGCGTGACGGCGAGCTCTACGGCGAGGAGCGGCTCGACGAGGCGCTCGCGGCCAACGCGGGGCTCTCCGCGGAGAAGCTCGCGCAGGCGCTCGTCGAAGACTGTCGCGCGTTCGCAGGCGACCTTGCGGACGACTGCGCGGTCGTCGTCGTCAAGCGCACGTGATCGAGCTCGCGCGGCGCGAAGGCCGTGCGCTGCGGATCGGGCATCGAGGCGCAGCCGCGCTGGCGCCTGAGAACACGCTCGAGTCGATCGCACTGGCCGTGGAGCTCGGCTGCGATCTCGTCGAGTTCGACGTGCACGCCGTGGACGGGGCGCTCGTGCTCGCGCACGACCGGCCGGCCGGCGCCAGTGGGCTCCCGACCCTCGACGAGGCGCTCGCGTTTCTCGCGTCGAGCCGCGCCGGCGTCCATCTCGACCTCAAGTCCCACGGCGCCGAGGCGGCCGTCGCCGCTGCGCTGCGGCGTCATGAGCTCGTCGAGCGGACACTCGTGAGCTCGTTCCACCCGGCGACGTTGCTGGCGCTGCACGCGGTCGAGCCGTCGGTGCGCCTGGGCAGGACGTACCCGCAGGACCGCACGGGCCTCGTCCAGAGACGGCTGCTTCAGCCGCCGGCTCGCCTGATCATCCGCGGGCTGCGACGCGCGCTCCCGCGCAGGATCGCCGGGCTGCTCGCCGCCTCCTCCGCGACCGCGGCGGTTCTCTACTGGGAGGTCGTGAGCGAGGCGACCGTAGAGCGCTGCCACGCGCTCGGTGCGCCGGTGCTCGTCTGGACGGTGGACGACCCGGAGCTACTGCCCTGGCTCGACGATCTGGGCGTCGACGCGGTGATCACGAACGACCCGCGCATATTCGCTGGCTAGACTCCCTGCGGATGCGGAAAGCGGGTCTGCTCCTTCTGTTCGTGCTCGGTCTGGCCGCAGCCGGCGGCCTGTCCGCGGGCGTCGTCGCCGCGACCACGACGACCGGCACGACGACGACCACGCCACAGGTGATCGCTGCCGGCGTGACGATCTCGGGGGTCGACGTGGGCAACATGACCTCCGACGAGGCGTTCACGGCGGTCACGGCCTCGTTCGCGCGGCCGCTCATCCTTACCGTGCCCCGCCACCGCCTTGCCGTCGCCCCGGGCCGGATCGGCGCGATGGCCGCCGTTCGTGCGGCCGTGGAGCGCTCACTTACCGCTCCCGTCGGGACGGAGCTGAAGCTGCGCGTGATCCTCAGCCGCCGTGGGACGCAGCGCTACCTCACGTCGGTCGCGAAGCGCTTCGACCGCCACCCCGTCGACGCGCAACTCCTGCTGCGCAACCTGCGCCCGGTCGTCACCCGCCAGCAGCAGGGCCGCGCGCTGCGCCAGGTGCGCGCGGTGGGCGCCATCTTCACCGCGCTCGTCACGAACACGCGGCCCGACGTGAAGCTGCAATTCGCAGCGCTCGCGCCGCGGGTCACACGCGGCTCCTTCGGCCCCGTGATCGTGATCCGCCGCGGCTCGAACCGGCTCTACCTGTACAAGGGCGCGCAGTTCCAGCGCGTCTTCGGCGTCGCGACCGGCCAGTCGCAGTACCCGACCCCGCTCGGGACCTGGCACGTCGTCGTCAAGTGGCGCAACCCGTGGTGGTACCCGCCGAACTCGGCCTGGGCGAAGGGCGAGAAGCCGGTCCCGCCCGGGCCCGGGAACCCTCTCGGGACTCGCTGGATGGGTCTCTCTGCCTCCGGCGTCGGCATTCACGGCACCCCCGATGACGCGTCGATCGGCTACTCGGCGTCGCACGGCTGTATCCGCATGCACATCCCGGACGCGGAGTGGCTCTTCAACCACGTGACGGTCGGGACGACGGTCTTCATCGTCCCTCAGTGAGATGACCTCTCGGCTGAAGCTCGGCGCGCAGGCCATGGCGGTTGGGCTCGTGGCCTTGCTGCTCGCCCTGCTCGTCTGGAAGCTCGTTCAGGGCTCGGGGAAGAAGGCCGAGATCGGCAAGCCGGCGCCGAACTTCGCGCTCCGCCGAATCGACCAGCCGGGGACACTCCAGCTAGCGTCCCTGCGCGGCAAGGTCGTGGTGCTCAACTTCTGGGCCTCGTGGTGCTTTCCATGCAAGCAGGAGGCCCCCGCGTTGGCCGCGGCGGCCAAGCGGTGGGCCGGACGCGTCGTCGTGCTCGGCGTCGACGTGAACGATCCCGCCGGCGACGCTCGCAGGTTCGCCCACAAGTACGGACTGCGCTACCCACTCGTCCACGACAACCACAACGTCACGTCACCTGTGTACGGGCTCACGGGCCTCCCCGAGACGTTCTTCATCGACCGGCGCGGCAAGCTCGTGGCTCACGTGATCAGCGAAGTGAGCACGGCGGAGCTTCGCGACGGGGTGGAGCGGGCGCTGCGCTCGTGAGGCTACTCGCGGTCGGGCTCGTCGCGCTCGTCTTCGCAGCTCCGGCCGTCGCGAGCGAGCAGCACCCGACGCTGCCGGAGCTCGAGGGCCAGCTGATGTGCCCGATCTGCGCGGGCGAGACGCTGGCGCAGTCGGATACCCCTGCCGCGCAGAGGATCAAGGTGGAGATCCGCCAGCGCATCGCAGCCGGTGACACACGCAGCGAGATCAAGCGCAGGCTCGCCTCAGAGTGGGGCAAGCGGATCCTCGCTGCGCCGCCGCGGCAGGGCTTCGACCTGCTCGCGTGGCTGCTGCCGATCGTCGGCGTGCTCGGCGGGGCATTGGTGCTGGGTGTCCTTGCCTGGGGCTGGACGCGCGCTCGCGAGCCCGAGCCGGCAGCGCAGCGCTGGTCGCTGAACGGGCACCCGCTCGAGCGGGACGAAGAGCGCCGGCTCGATGAAGAGCTAGCCCGCTTTGACGGCTAGCGGTCGCCCGAGCGCGGCGCCGCGTGCGAACCTTCTCGTCGATGAGTTCGTCGTCAAGTAAGAACGCGTAGCATGGCTGAAAGAATCGCCGCGGCCTTCGGCGCAGGCCTCGTCTCGATCGCTTTCCCTTGCGTGCTGCCGCTCGTTCCCGGCTACCTCTCGGCGATCTCGTCGGTCGAGGTCGACCGTCTCGGCGAACGCGGCTCTGCGCGGCGTGTCATCTCGGCAAGCATGCCGTTCGCGTTCGGCTTCACGGTCGTCTTCGTCGTCCTCGGCGCGGCCGCGGCCGCGCTCGGCCACTGGGTCGACCTGGAGACGCGGACGAAGATCGCGGGGTTCGTGCTCGTCGTGCTCGGCCTCGCCTTCGCGGGCCTCTTGCCCTGGCCGGAGCGGATGGTCGCGCCGGGCGCGCTCACGCGGGCGCGCGCGAGCGGCTCGCGGGCGCTGCTCGGCGCCGCCTTCGCGATCTGTGCCGCGCCGTGCGTCGGCGTCGTGCTCGGCGCCATCCTCGCGCTGGCAGCCGACTCGCGCACCGTCGTTCGCGGCTGCACCCTGCTCGCCGCGTACTCACTCGGGATCACGGTCGCGTTCGTCGCGATCGGCATCGCGTTCACGCGAGTGATGGCCGCGTTCCGCTGGGTACGGGACCACTACGTCTTGATCCGCCTCGGCAGCGGCACGATCCTCGTCGCGCTCGGCCTGCTGCTGTTCTTCAACCGCGACTGGTGGTTACAGGTACTGCTAAACCGTGCGCTCGAGGCCATCGGCCTTGGCAGCGTCTAGAGCCGCGGCGGAGGGAGCTCCAGGGAGCCGCTCACGACGAGCGCCGCGGCCGTATCGACCTGCTCCAGGATCGATGCCACGTCCACGCCGAGGTGCTCGGGCGCGTACGCCGCCAGCCGCCGCGCCGCCTTCTCGAGCTGCCGCTCGCAGCCGACGAGATTGCCGCGGCCTGCCTGGTACCACGCGACCGTGACGTGCACGAGGCCCTGGTAGAAGTCCCGCTCTGCGGGAGCCGCGGCGAGCCACGCATCCTCAAGCTGCTCGTGCGCCGCGAAGTACTCGCCGCTCCGAATCAGCTCGAGGCCGGTTTCAAGCTGGCTCACGGTGTTGGAGCCTAGGCGGCAGGGTGCTACGTTGCCTCTGTGGCGACGATCCTGCTGGTGGGGGTCGATCTCTTCTTCCGAGGGAAGCTGGAGGGTCTGTTGCCGGGCCATCACCTGATCACGGTCGACAACGTCGACCCGCCCGACTGCGTGATCGCGGACATCGCGCGCATCGATCCCGACGAGGTCGCGGACGCCTGGCCGGACGTCCCGATCCTCGGCTACACGAATCACACGGACACCGAGGGCCTGCGCCGCGCGCACGCCGCGGGGTTCGATCAGGTGGTGGCGAAATCGGCCCTGGACGAGCGGGCGAAGGACCTCGTCGACCAGCTGACAGCGCCAGTAGACTGACCGGCCGCTGATGACGTACATCATCGCCGAGCCCTGCATCGACATCAAAGACCTCTCGTGCGTCGACGTCTGCCCTGTCGACTGCATCCACGAGTTCAACCGAATCCTGATCATCGACCCCGAGGAGTGCATCGATTGCGGTGCCTGCGAGCCGGAGTGCCCGGTCGAGGCGATCTTCCCCGAGGACGCGCTGCCGCAGAAGTGGGAGCCGTTCGTGAAGATCAACTACGCGTATGGCGATGCGGACGTGATCAACAACCTCGTCGACGAGTACGCGACCGAGCACAACGTCCAGAACCCGCCGCTCGAATAAAAACGGCACGCGTGGGCACCGTCTCCTCGAACCGACCGAGGAGGAACGAGATGCCACAGAAGGCATGGAGCGCCAAGCGCGAGCGGCAGTACGAGCACATCGTGGAGAGCGAGAAAGATCAAGGCCGCCCGACCAAGCGCGCCAAGGAGATCGCGGCGCGGACGGTCAACAAGGAGCGTGCCCGCAGCGGCGAGGCGAAGGAGTCGTCGCGGACGTCGACGCGCGGCATCTCGTCGGGCCGGCGCGGCGGGCTGCGGTCGGGCACGAACCGGCCGAAGGGCCGCACCAAGGAACAGCTCTACAACGAGGCCAAGCAGCTGAACATCGCCGGGCGATCGCGGATGAACAAGCAGCAGCTCCAACGCGCGGTCGACCGCAGGAAGTAGGCCGCTGGCTATGCTCCGGCCCGTGACTCCCGAGACACTCGATCACGTCGCCCTGTGGGTGGCGGACCGTGACCCGATTGCGGACTTCGTCACCTCGCGCGTGGGCATGCACGTCGTCGACCGGACCGACAAGTTCACGCTCGTCGGCTCGGACGCGCGACGCGGCAAGCTGACCCTGTTCGAGGCCGAGGGGCCGCGCGAGCAGGGCGCGCTCAAGCACGTGGCGCTCCGTGTCTCGTCTCTCGAGGACGCCCTTGCCGGGCTCGAAGGAGTCGAGATCGAGCGGCTGGACGGCGAGGCGTACTTCGACGTCCACGAAGGGTTGCGGCTCGGGCTCGTCGAGGCGCCGACGGAGGTCGAGTACGACCTCGACCACGTTGCGCTCTGGTCCCGCTCGCCGCAGGGGACCGCGGATGCGTACGACGGGCTCGGCTTCACGCCGGCGGGGACCGCGCCGTCGGGGTCGCCACGGGTCGAGGTGGGCGGCGCGTTCGTCGACTTCTACGAGGGTGATCCCGGTGATCCGGAGCGGCCGCTGCTGAACCACCTCGCGGTCAAGGTCGACTCCGCCGACGAGCACATCGAGGAGGCGCGCGAGCGCGGGATCGAGATCGCGGACATCGTGGACGCGGCGAACACATACGCGGTCTTCGTCTGGGGCCCTGAGCGCGTGAAGGTCGAGTACGTCGAGCACAAGCCCACGTTCTCACTGACCTAGACACGTGATCGTCGCCGGCGCTGGGATGGCCGGCCTCTGCGCCGCCGCGCGGGCGCGCGAGCTCGGCGGCTCGCCGGTCGTGCTCGAGAAGGGCTCGCGGGCGGGCGGGTCGATGCTGCTCTCGAGCGGCGTCGTCTGGCGCTACCGCTCGTTCGAGGAGTTCCGCACGCAGTGCCCGGGCGGGGACGAGCGGCTGCAGCGACTCGTGTTCGAGCATCTCGACGAGGGGCTCGAATGGCTCGAGTCGCTCGGCGCGCCGGTCGTCGAGCGTGAGACCGGGAACCCACTGACGACCGGTGTCCGGTTCGACACCGCCGGCCTCACCGAAGCCCTGACCCGAGCCGCCGGAGACGTCCGTTTCGAACAACCGGTGACAGTCACAGTGACTGTCACCGGGGATCCGCTCGTGCTCGCGGCCGGCGGCTTTCAGGGCGATCCGGAGCTCGTGGAGCGGTATGTGAAGCCGGCCGCGCCTTTGCGGGTCCGGGCGAACCCCTGGAGCGCCGGAGACGGGCTGCGGCTCGCGTTCGCACGGGGCGCCGGGCTTTCGAACGGCCTGGACGAGTTCTACGGGCGCAACATGGCCGACGTCGACTTCGGCGAGCACGAGTTCGTCAGCCACGCCCAGGTGTACGGCCGTTACGCGCGGATCTTCAACGACGACGGCGAGGAGTTCTTCGACCGCAACGACGTCTCGTGGTCGGAGCTCGACCTCGTCCAGGCGACGGCGCGCCAGCCGGGGGCGCGCGCGTGGTACGTCCTCGATGAGCAGGCATTGGACGAGCGGGTCCGCTACGGCACAGTGCGCGACCTCGTCGCCGAGGCCCCGACCCGCACGGGGCCCTCCGAGCTCCCGTTCACGCCTCCATCGCAGGCCGTCGTAGCCGTGCGCGTCGCGGCCGCGATCACGCACACGATCGGCGGCGTGCCCGTGGACGAGCATGCGCGTGTCCTGAACGGGAGCAACGAGCCGGTCGACGGCCTGTTCGCGGCCGGAGCCGACGTCGGCGGCATCTCGACCGGGGGCTACGCGAGCGGTCTTGCCTCCGCGCTCGTGCTCGGAAGGATCGCCGCCGAGACCGCGCTCAGCTGACCGGCTGGAGGTACGCGCAGCGGCGCAGGTCGCCGGGAAGCGGGGAGGGCGCGACCTTCGTCACGTACAGCCGCGCATCGGCCTCTTCGACCTGGTCGCCCACGCCGGGCACGTCGCCCTCGCGCTCGCGCAGCTCGTAGCCGTTCGTCGTCCAGACGAAGCGCAGGTGAGTCGGCCGCTGCCCGTTCTCCATAAGCTGGATGCTAGCCGTGCGCGACGTACGGGGGTAGCACGACGCGAACAGCGGTGCCGCCGTCCGCGCCCGCCTCGACGTCGAGCCGGCCGCTCAGCGTGCGCGCGCGCTCCTCGATGTCGTCGAAGCTCGCCCGCCGCCGCTCGCCCGCGCCGTCGTCGGCGATCACGGTCTCGACGCTGCCGTCGTCCGCTTCCGCGACGCTGATCGAGATCCGCGTGGGCGGCCCGCGCCGGATCGCCTGGTTCACCGCGTCTCGGATCATCTGGTAGATCGCGACCCGCGCGTTCTCGGCGAGGCCGTCGGCGGCCTCCACGTCGAGGTCGATCTGGATGCGGTGCGAGAGACCGACCTGCTCGGCGAACGCGCGGACCGCCGGACCGAACCCCTGGTCGCGCAGTACGACTGGCTCGATGTTGAAGGAGAGGTCGCGTAGCGACCGGATCGTGTCCCGATGCCGCTCGAGCGCCGACTTGAGAATCCCGCTCGCCTCCTCGACGCGGCTCTCCTCGAGATAGTCGATCACGGCGTCGAGCATCAGGCTGATTCCCGCCAGCGACTGCACCGGCCCGTCGTGGAGGAAGAGCGCGAGGCGGCGGCGCTCCTCCTGCTCGGCGATGATCAGCTGGTCCGAGAGTCGCGCCCGCTCCGCCTCGCGCACCTGCGCTTCGGCCAGGAGGCCCGCGTTCTCCACCGCATGGCAGGCGAAGTCGGCGAGCAGCGTCGCCCGCGCGAGCTCCTCGCGGTCGAGCGGCCGGGAACGCATCAGCTGGAGCGAGCCGAGCTGCTCGCCCCGGATCCGCAACGGCACCAGGACCGCTCCGGCCGCCGCGGCCTCGTTGGGCGCGAGCAGGGTCACCTTGGCGCCGAAGAGCTCCTTCGCCTCGCGGCGCGTCTGCTCCAGCACCTGCTGTGGCTCGAGCGTGGCCGCGATCGAGCCCATCGACTCGATCAGCGACTCGAGAAAGGTCGACTGCGCCGAAAGCTCCTCCTCGACGACCTCGTGCCGCCGGCGCTCGGTGACGATCAGGTGCAACGCGAACCCGGCGGCTCCGAGGATCGCCGCGCCGAGCCCGGCGAACGCCAGCCAGCTCGACCCGATCGCGAGCCCCGCGAGCGAGACGATCGCAGCGGCCGCCACGACCGCAACGAGAAAAGCAGCTTTGGTGGTGCTCCCGAGACGATTTCGATCGTGTCGACCGGTCATTTCAGACGGACACACGGGCAAGCCCGCGCGTCCTGAGTCGGCATCGCAAGCGACGCCTTAGTCGATGACGGCGTCACGAAGGGCGATGGCGACGGCGTGCGTGCGCGTGTCGGCCTCGAGCTTCGTGAGGATGTGGCGCACGTGGCTCTTCACGGTCTCCTGGCTGATGAAGAGCCGTCCGGCCACGTCGGCGTTCGACATCCCGTCGGCCAGCAGCTGCAGGATCTCGCGCTCGCGGGCGGTGAGCATCCCCTCACGGTCGCCCGACAGGAAGGCCGGCATCAACGCCGGGTCGACGAAGCCCTCGCCGGCGACGACCTTGTCGATCGCCTTCAGCAGCGTCTGGTGCGGAGCCTCTTTGAGGATGTAGCCCTTCGCGCCCGACTCGAGGCCGCGTCCGAGGAGGCTGCGCTCGCTGTAGGCGGTGAAGATCAGGACCGCGGTCTCGGGGACTTTCTGCGTCAGGATCTTGGTCGCCTCGAGCCCGTCCATGCCGGGCATGCGGACGTCCATGATCACGACGTCCGGCCGGCGCCGCTCGGCCATCGCGACTGCGCTCGCTCCGTCGGAGGCCTCGCCGACGACGCGGATGTGCGGCGCACGGGAGAGCGACAGGCGAAGACCCTCGCGGACGACCTCGTGGTCGTCGACGATCAAACAGGTGATCTCCTTCCTGTCGGTGTTCTGCTCCTCGGTTACGGCCTGCTCCGCCAACGCACGGGGATTGTAGGCCGCGAGTCGGCGAACGCCTACAGCGCGAGGTTTCTCAAGCTGTGGGCCGGCGAGCCCGATGAGCATCGGATGGGTCGCTCCGTGATCGGCTTCGGCGCCTTCGTCGGGATGACGGCGGGCGGGTTCCTGCCCGAGCTCTGGGGCTCCTCGTCGCTCTCCCTCGCCTCGGTGCTGTTCAGCGTCGTCGGCGCGATCGCCGGCATCTGGGTCGCGATTCGCGTCGCCGACGTCTAGAGCAGCGCGAGCTGCTCCGGCTCGGGATCGGGTGCGAGCCTCGTGCCGCGGCGGTCGCGGATGCCGTGCTTGCGCGCCAGCTCCGAGACCAGTGCTCGGATCGGCTTCGTCTGCGCTGCGCCGAGGTAGGCCCGCCGCGCGTAGAGACGCTCGTAGGCCGGCAGCTGCTCGGGGAAGTCCTCGGCCAGCGACTCGAGGAAGTGCTCACGTGTCCCAGGCCTCAGGTTGACGAGATTCGCCCAGACGCCGCAGGCGCCGGCCTCGCGGGCCTCGCGCACGACCTGCTCCAGCGACTCAGGCAGGTCCGAGATCCCCGGCAGGATCGGCGCCATGCCGACGCAGGCGCGAATACCTGCGTCGACCAGCGTCTTCAGCGCCCGCAGCCGCTGGCGCGGGTGCGCCGTGCCGGGCTCGGTGCGCTTCCAGATCTCGTCGTCGAGGGTCGGAACCGAGAACGTGACCGAGACCTGCGCCCGCCGCGCGGCTTCGGCGAGGACGTCCACGTCACGGACGATCAGCGGGCCGCGCGTGATGATGCTGAACGGGTTCGAGGCGTCACGCAGCGCCTCGAGACACGCGCGCGTCAGGCGGTAGCGGCCCTCCGCCGGCTGGTACGGGTCGGTCGCCGCGCCGATCGCGATCGACTCGCGCGCCCACGACGGACGCGCCAGCTGCGCCCGGAGCACCTCGGCGATGTTCGTCTTGACCCGGATCGAGCGCCCATAGCGGTCGTCGGACGGCCGGTCGGCGCGCAGCTCGAAGGCGCGGACGTAACAGAAGGTGCAGCGGTGGACGCAGCCCATGTACGGGTTCAGCGACCACTTGAACCCCATCCCCTTGACGCGGTTGAGCGCGACCTTGCAGGGCTCCTCCCGGTACTCCGCCCGCATGCAGGGAGTATAGAACACCTGTTCGTATTCGCCAGAGAGTTGGATACCGGGATGGACGAGCTCCCGGGCGGGATCCGCCGCCTGACCTTTCCGCTGCCGATGGGGATCCGGCACGTGCACTGCTACCTGCTCCCGGGCGCTGACGGCTGGACGCTCGTCGACACCGGGCTCGGCTTGCCGGACGCGGCCGAGCGTTGGGAGCAGGTGCTCGCCGGCCTTGACGCGCCGGTGACACGGGTCGTCGTCACGCACTTCCATCCCGACCACGCAGGCGGCGGCGAGGACGCGCAGGCGTTCACGGGGGCGAACGTGTTCCAGGGCGACCGCGACTACGAGCAGTGCCTCCGTGTCTGGGGTAGCGACGACTGGTCGGAGCGGCTCGCCGACTTCCTCAGCCGGCACGGCCTGCCCGAAACGGTGGCCGCCGAACTGCGGCACGAGTCGCGCACCTTCGCGCCCTTCATCCGCTTCGCGCGCGATCCCGAGCCGCTCCGCGAGGGCGACGAGGTCGACGGCTGGCGCGTGCTCGAGCTTCCCGGTCACGCCGACGGGCACATCTGCCTGCTGCGCGACGGCGTGCTCGTCGCCGGCGACCACATCCTCGGCGCGATCACGCCGACCGTCGGGCTCTACCCCGAGTCGCGAGCCGACCCGCTCGCGGACTACCAGGCCTCGCTCGAGCGCACGGTCGAGCTCGCGCCGACGCTGGCGCTGCCCGGCCACGGCGACCTGGTCTTCGATCCTGGGTCACGCGCGAAGGAGATCCTCGACCACCACCGTCGCCGGCTCGACGAGGCCGCCGCCGCACTCGGCTCCGAGCCCCGCAGTGCGTACGACGTCTCGCTCGCGCTCTTCGGCACGAACCTCGACGCGAGCGGCCGCCGTTTCGCCCTCGCGGAGACGCTTGCGCACCTGGAACGGCTTGTCCAGGAGGGTCGCGCCGCGCGTACCGGCGACGACAGAGACGTCTCCTATACTGCGGCGTAGATCCGGTTGGACGACGAAGTCATTCCTAGACGTCCGCCCGACGGGGCGAAGACGTGACCCTCTTCCTCGAACTCCTCGCCGTCGGGCTGATCATCCTGCTGAACGGCTTCTTCGTCGCGGCCGAGTACGCGCTCGTGACCGCGCGCAAGACCCGGATCCAGGAGCTCGTGCAGCGCGGCAACCGCAGGGCTCGCGCGGTGCTGCTGATCGTCGCCGACCCGCCGCGCTTCATCGCGGCGATGCAGCTCGGCGTGACCGCCACGAGCCTGGCGATCGGCGCGATCGGCGAGCACGCACTCGCAAAGGTCTTCGACCCGATCCTCGCGTCGGTGATCGCGCTCGGCCTCGCGTTCCTGATCATCACGTTCCTGCACGTGGTGATCGGCGAGCTCGTGCCGAAGGGCCTCGCGCTCGGGCACGCGGAGACGACCGCGCTCGCGGTCTCGGCGCCGGTGCGCGGGTTCTTCGTGGCGATGAAGCCGCTGATCTGGATCCTGCAGCGATCGAGCGACGTGATCCTGCGCTCGCTCGGCCTCACGCCGCCGGGCGGCGAGATGGAGGTCTACTCCGAGGCCGAGCTGAAGATGCTGCTCTCGCGCTCGACGGAGGAAGGCGAGCTCGAGCAGCAGGAGCAGGAGATGCTCTACAAGGTCTTCGACTTCGCCGACAAGGAGGTCTCGGCGGTGATGGTTCCGCGCCCGGAGGTGGTGGCGCTCTCGATCGACCTGCCGCCCGAGGAGGCGCTCGCCGCCGTGATCGCGTCGCCGTACACGCGCTACCCGGTCTACCGCGGCTCGCTCGACGACGTCCTCGGCATCCTGCACGTGCGCGACCTCTTCTCGGCGCTGAACGACCGCGGCCTGAACGCCGTGCGGATCGACCAGATCCTGCGCCCGATCCACATCGTCCCGGAGACGAAAGACCTCGCCGCGCTGCTGGCCGAGTTCCGCCGCACGAACCAGCACATGGCGATCGTCGTCGACGAGTACGGCGAGCTGGAGGGAATCGTCACGCTCGAGGATTTGCTCGAGGAGATCGTCGGCGAGATCGAAGACGAGTTCGACCTCCCCGACGAGTCGATCGAGAAGCTCGACGACGGCCGCATGCGCGTCCACGGCACCTTCCCGATCGACGACTTCAACGAGCAGTTCGGCCAGTCTCTCCCGATCGAGGACTTCCACACCGTCGGCGGCTTCGTCTTCGGGATGCTCGGCCGCGCGCCGGAGCCGGGCGACGAGGTCGAGCACGACGGCTGTCACTTCAAGGTGCTCGAGGTCGAGGGCTCCCGCATCGAGCGGCTCGAGGTGGAGCTTACGCCGGAACCTCCTGAAGAGCACCGGCTGGAAGAAGCCTCGTAGTACCCTGACCAAGACGGGGTCACCAACCTGTGAGGAGTCTCATGAAGCGAATTCTCTCCCTGGCCGCGGCGTTCGCCGTGGCCGCCGCAACACTCTTCGCCGTCGTCGCCTACGCCGGCCAGGCGCACTCGACCGCAACGTCGGTGAAGGTCACGATCAAGGGGTTCAAGTTCCAGCTCTCCCGGCACAGCGCGCCGCACGGGAAGGTCACCTTCAAGGTGACGAACAAGAGCTCGATCAAGCACGACTTCAAGATCGCCGGCAAGAAGACGCCGCTCCTGAAGAAGGGTCAGACCAAGTCGATCACGGTCACCCTCAAGAAGGGCAAGAAGTACCAGTACATCTGCACCGTGCCGGGGCATGCGGCCGCCGGCATGAAGGGCAGCTTCAAGGCCACCTAGGTCGCTTCGAGAGTGACGGGCGAAACCTCGCCGCCGGCAATGTGCCAGGCGGCGAGCTCGCCCGTTCCCAGCGACAAGATCAGGTAGGGCCGGCCCTCCCAGAGGCCGATGTTCTCGACGTCGGTGCGCGACGGCCGCGGTGGCGAGGAGACGTGTGAGTGGAAGACGGCGAGGTCGTAGCCCTCGTCTTCCAGGAACCAGTTCTCCGGTTCGGTGTCGAGCTCGAAGCGATACGGGCTCGCCGCCGCGTTGCGGGCGGGGAGGTAGCGCTCGGCGATGCCGTCCCTGAGCGCGACCAGGCCACAGGCCTCGTTCGGCTCCTCTGCGCGCGCGTGCTGCTCCAGCGCTTTCCGCACCTTCGCGCCGATCACCACCAGACCGCCTCCTCCATCTCCCGCTCCGGGTCGGCTGCGTCCCAGAACGGCGCCGAGAGGTACTTCCAGCCCGCGTCGGCGAGGATCGCGACGACCACGCCCTCCTCGAGCTCGGCCGCGAGCTTGCGCGCGACGTGGACGACCGCGCCCGAGGAGACACCCGCGAACACGCCCTCTTCCGCGAGCAGCGCGCGCAGGCCCGTCACGGCGTCGGCGTTCGAGACGAGCACCTTGCGGTCGAGCTTCGCCACGTCGAGCACCGGCGGCACGTAGCCGTCGGCGAGTGAGCGGAGGCCCATCACCGGGTCGCCGGGCAGCGGCTCGGCTGCGGCGATCGTCACCTCCGGAAACGACTCGCGCAGGCGCGCGCCGGCGCCCATCAGCGTGCCGCCGGTGCCGAGGCCCGCGACGAGCACGTCGACGCGGTCGAGCGCCTCTGCGATCTCCGCGCCGGTGCCGTCGTGGTGCGCGCGCGGGTTCGCCTCGTTCGCGTACTGGAAGAGCAGGTGGTACCGCGGCTCGCGCTGGGCGAGCTCGAGCGCCAGGCGGACGGCGCCGTTCGAGCCCTCGGCGCCGGGCGACTCGACGATCTGCGCGCCGTAGAGCCGCAGCAGGCGACGGCGCTCCTCCGTCACGTTGTCGGGCATCACGCAGGTCAGTCGGTAGCCCTTCAGGCGCGCGACGAGGGCGAGCGAGATGCCCGTGTTGCCGCTCGTGGGCTCGAGCAGCTCCTGCCCCGGCTCGAGCTCCGCGGCCTCGACCATCGCGAGCGCTACCCGGTCCTTGATCGAGCCGGTCGGGTTCTGGCCTTCGAGCTTCGCGTAGAGCCTGACCGCGGGCTTGGGCGAGAGGCGCGGCAGCTCGACGAGCGGGGTGTTGCCGACGAGGTCGAGGAGCGAGCGGGCGACCGGGCTAGCCACCGGCCATTGCCGGTAGCAGGATCACGGTCGAGCCGTCGTCGACCGCGGTCTCGAGGCCGTCGCGGGTGCGCACGTCCTCGCCCTCGACGTAGACGTTCACGAACGGCGCGAGCTCATCCTCCTCGAGCAGTTGGCCGCGCAGGGCGGGGAAGCGACCCATCAGGTCGTCGAGCAGCTCGCGCACGGTGCGGCCGCTCGCCTCGACCTCGCGCGCGCCGGCGGTCTCGCCGCGCAGCGTGGGTGGGATGCGGACGCGGCTCAGTGTCCGACTCCCGCGCAGAACTCGACGTAGTCGACGTAGTCCGTGATCGTGGGGCTCTCGCCGCAGACCGGGCACGAGGGATCGCGACGCAGCTTCATCTCCTGGAACTCGCCCGAGAGCGCGTCGTAGAGGAGCAGCCGGCCGACGAGCGAGTCGCCGATCCCGAGCGCGAGCTTGAGCGCCTCGGCCGCCTGGATCGAGCCGATCACGCCGGGCAAGACGCCGAGCACGCCGCCCTCGGCGCAGCTGGGGGCGAGCTCCGGCGGCGGCGGCTGCGGGAACAGGCAGCGGTAGCACGGGCCGGCGCCGGGCTTGAACACGGTCACCTGGCCCTCGAAGCGGAAGATCGAGCCGTGCACGACGGGGATGTCGTGCCAGACGGACGCGTCGTTGACGAGGTAGCGCGTCGGGAAGTTGTCCGCGCCGTCGACGATCACGTCCCAGCCGGGCTCGAGGATCCGGTCGACGTTCTCGGAGGTCAGCCGCTCGCGGAACGGGACCACCTCGACGTCGGGGTTGAGCGCCTCGATCGTGCGGCGGGCGGAGTCCGTCTTGGGCTCGCCGAGTGAGTTCGTCGAGTGCGCGATCTGGCGCTGCAGGTTCGTCTCGTCGACGACATCCGCGTCGACGATCCCGAGCTTGCCGACTCCCGCGGCGGCGAGGTAGAGCGCGGCGGGCGAGCCGAGACCGCCGGCGCCGATCAGCAGGATGCGCGAGTCGAGCAGCCGGAGCTGGCCTTCCTCGCCGACCTCGGGGATCAGCAGGTGGCGGCTATAGCGCGTCGCGCGCTCTGGGCCGAGCGAGCGCGGCAGGTCGGTCGGGAAGCCGCTGCGCTGCCACTCCGTGTAGCCGCCGGAGAGCGAGATCGCGCGCTCGTAGCCGAGCTCGGTCAGCGTCTTCGCGGCAAAGGCTGAGCGGTTGCCCTGGGAGCAGTAGATGAGCACGGGCCGTGAGCGGTCCGGCGCGGCGCCTTCGATCCGCGACTCGAGGTTCCCGCGTGGCACGTGGACGGCGCCGGGGATGCGACCCTGCTCCCACTCCTCGCGCTCGCGCACGTCGACGAGCAGCGGCGCGTCCTCGGCGTCAAGCAGCTCGCGCGCGGCGCGCGGGTCCACCTCTTCGATCGAGGCCTTCGCGGCCTGCAGCAGCTCACGGTAGGTCGGCATGCTTTCGATTGTATAGCGGGCACTGCGAGTCGCCGCGGGCCCGGCGGCTATGGTCGCCGCATGAGCGCTCGAGGCCGTGTCTTCGCACTCGTCGCGCTGGCCGCCGTCGTCGCGTCGGGCGTGGTCGTGGTCGGCGTGCTCGCGACGCGCGGGCATGTGCCGGGTGCGCCGAAGCCGCGCGCCGGGCGACCGCCGATCACGCTCTATTTCGGCGTCCGCACGGATCCGGAGGCGCAGGCCCTCGATCGCGCGCAGCAGCTCTACGCAGCCAAGCGGGTCAAGCAGGCCGCGCAGATCTTCGATCGCTACCACTCGCTCGAGGCGCAGGTCGCCTCCGCGGTAGCGGCCTGGCCGAACGGGACGCTCGCGCGCCTCGAGCAGCTCTCGAGCGACCACCCGCGCAGCTCGCTGGTCGAGCTCCACCTCGCACTCGCCCTCTACTGGTCCCGCCGCGACAGCGAGGCGCTGGCGGCCTGGCGGACCGCTGCGCAAACCCAGCCGGACACGCCCTACGCGGTGCGCGCCGCGGACTTCCTCCACCCGCAGTACTTCCCCGGCTTACCGAGCTTCGTGCCCTCGTTCCCGCGGCCGCTCCCGATCCGAATCCTGCCGCCGGCACAGCAGCTGGCCGCGCTGCGGCGGGCCGCGCGGGGTGGAGGCGCGCACGCCAGGCTTCTCTACGGCACGGCGCTACAGCAGCTCGGCCGGCCGGTCTCGGCGGACCGGCAGTTCATCGCCGCGGCTCGTCTCGCGCCGGACGATCCCGACGCGCGCGTCGCCGCGGCCGTCGGCCTCTTCGACAAGGCGAAGCCGGCCCGAGCTTTCGGGACGCTCGGCCCGCTCACGCGAGTCTTCCCGCACGCGCAGACCGTTCGCTTCCACCTCGGCCTGCTGCTGCTCTGGTCGGCGCAGGTCCAGGCGGCAAGGAAGCAGCTGACGGAGGCTCGCAACGAAGGCCCGAGCACGCTGCTCGGCAAGCAGGCGACGAAGTACCTCGCGGCTCTTCGCAGCGTTGGGACCCCCTGACCGAAATTAGGGCCGTTCGGCCTATGGCGTCCGTCCGGCCCAGATGAAAGAGTGCCGCATCCGCAGGGCCGCGTGCGGAACGTCACAAAGCCGAGGGAGGCCGCAGTTGAGCGAGCAGGGGGTAAAGGCCAGGCCGTCGAGCATCGCCGAGGTGCTCGAGACGGACGAGGCCAAGGGGTTGCTCGAGGCAGGGCGCGAGGCGGGGTCGCTGAGCACGGACGACATCGCGTTGGCGCTCGGGGAGCTGGAGCTGGACGCAGGTCAGATCGACGACGTCTACCACGCGCTCGAGGAGCTGCACATCGAGGTCGTCGACAGCGGCGAGGAGCCCGAGCGGGCGCCGGTCAAGGAGACGACGCGTGAGGTCACGACCGACTCGCTGCAGCTGTTCCTGAAGGACATCGGCAAGGTCGAGCTGCTGACCGCCGCTCAGGAGGTCGAGCTGGCCAAGCGGATCGAGCGCGGAGAGCACCGCGCGAAGCAGGAGATGGTCGAGGCCAATCTCCGTCTCGTCGTCTCGATCGCGAAGAAGTACCGGAACCAGGGCCTGCCCTTCCTCGACCTGATCCAGGAGGGAACGATCGGCCTCGTCCGCGCCGCCGAGAAGTTCGACCACCGCAAGGGGTTCAAGTTCTCGACCTACGCGACGTGGTGGATCCGCCAGGCGGTCGCCCGCGCGCTCGCCGACAAGGCGCGGACGATCCGCATGCCTGTGCACATCGTCGAGAAGCTGAACAAGATCGTGCGCTCGGAGCGGAAGCTGCGTGCCGAGCTCGGTCGCGAGCCGATGTCGTTCGAAATCGCCCGCGACGTGGAGCTGACGACCGACGAGGTCGAGCAGATCCGCCGCAGCTCGCAGGCGCCGGTCTCGCTCGAGAAGCCCGTCGGCGACGAGGAGGAGTCGGAGTTCGGCCACTTCCTCACCGACGAGAGCGACCCGTTGCCTGAGGAGGTCGCCGAGGTGGAGCTCCGCAAGGCGACGCTGTCGCGCGTGCTGGAGACGCTCAGCGCCCGCGAGCGCCGCGTGCTCGAGCTGCGCTACGGCCTGAACGGCGAGCACCCGCGCACGCTGGACGAGGTCGGCAAGACGTTCAACGTCACGCGCGAGCGGATCCGGCAGATCGAGAACCAGAGCCTGAAGAAGCTGCGCGCGCTGAGCGACTCGGTCGCACTGCGCGACGTCGCTTAACGAGGGGGCATGAGGGGAGTCGCCTCCGGGCGGCTCCTCTCGGGGTTTTCAAAGGCGGTCGCGTAGACTCGCCGGCCGTGGCCGAGCCCTGGTTCGACGAGCTTTCCGAGCTCCTGCGCATCCCGAGCGTCAGCGCGGATCCCGCGCGCGCCGGTGACGTCGAGGCTGCGGCCGAATGGCTGGCTGCGTTCATCCGCGACGCCGGTGGCTCGGCTGAGGTCGTCGCGACCGACACGCATCCACTGATCGTCGGCGACCTCGCAGCCTCGAACGGCTCCGCGCCAACGGTGCTCGTCTACGGGCACGTCGACGTCCAGCCGCCCGATCCGCTCGAGCTCTGGGAGTCCGAGCCGTACACGCTCGAGCAGCGCGACGAGTGGCTGTACGCGCGCGGCGTGGTCGACGACAAGGGCCAGCTCTACATGCTGGCGAAGGCGGCCGCCGACCTCGCAGCCGCGGGCGAGCTCCCGGTCAACGTCCGCTTCGCCTGCGACAGCGAGGAGGAGACGGGCGGGCACCAGATCGTCGACTTTCTCGCCGCCGACGAGCGAAGCGCGGATGCGGCGGTGATCTTCGACAGCGGCATGACCACGCGCGGCGTGCCCGAGTTCGCGGTCGCGACGCGCGGGCTCGTCTACTTCCACGTCACCGTGCGGACGGGCGAGCGCGACCTGCACTCGGGGCTCTTCGGCGGTGCGGCGCTGAACGCGGTGCACGCCTTGACCGAAATCCTCTCGGCGGTGCAACGGCAGGACGGTCGCCTGCCCGAGCCGCTACGCCAGGGGATCGCGGCGCCCACCGACGAGGAGCGGGCTGCGTGGGCCGAGCTCGTGCCGGGGTCGCAGATGCTCGCGGAAGGGGGCGCGCAGCCGATCGACGCGAAGAGCGCCGAGGAGTTCTACCTGCGCACGACCGCCGAGCCGGCGCTCGACGTCAACGGCGTCTCCGGTGGCTCGCCGACCCTGCAGAAGACGGTGCTGCCGATCCTCGCGGAAGCGAACCTCTCGATCCGGCTCGCACCGGGCCAGGACGTCGAGACGATCGCAGCCGCGGTCGAGCGACTGCTGCGCGAAGCCGCTCCCGAGGGCGCCGAGCTCGACATCCAACGCCTCTCCTCCGCCGCGGCGGGCCTCGTCACGCCCGATGCCCAGGCGGTGCAGCTCGCCCAGGACGCCTTCGAGCGCACGATGGGCAAGCGTCCGCTGCTCGTCCGGTCCGGCGGCACGCTGCCGATCGTGCCGGCACTCGTGGACAAGGGCATCCCCACGATCGTCACCGGCTTGGGAACGCCGGAGAGCAACATCCACGCGCCGAACGAGCGGCTGCTGGCGGAGTACATGCCGCTCGGGATCGAGACGGCGAAGGAGCTCTACCGCAGCTTTGCCGCGCTAGACGTGTAGCTCGCAGTCGACGAGCCAGGCATGCCCGAAGCGGCGCATCTCGTCGATGATCGGCAGGAGCGCCTCGCCCTTGTCGGTCAGCTCGTACTCGACCCGCGGCGGCGACTCCGGGTAGCTGTGGCGCAGGACGATCCCCTCGTGCTCGAGCGCGCGCAACCGCTCGGAAAGCGTGCGCGGGCTGATCCCCTTGCACGAGGTCTCGAGCTGGGTGAAGCGGCGCGCGCCCTCGGAGAGGTCGTGGACCAGCACTGCCGTCCATTTCGCGCCCAGGATCTCGGCGCACGCGGCCACCGAGCACGTCGAGTCGTGGATCGGGTTCATCGTGCGCATCGGGACGAATCGTAACCGGTACGCTCGCCGCCGTTCCGCAACGACCCTGATACGGTCGCCGTAGATGTCGCAGCTCGACAAGGAGCTCCGGGAGCGCATCGACGAGCCGGCCTCCGACGAGGCCGAGCGCGAAGCCCGGCTCTCGCCTGCCGACGCCGTCGCGCAGATGCGAATCAAGGTGCCGGCGCAGCGGAGCCGCAAGCTGCGCACGCTGCTCGAGCGCGTGAACGCCGACCACGGGCTGAAGGCGTGGTGGCACGTCGCGAACGTGAACGCCGTCAAGCGGCTTGGGATCAACGACCACTCCTGGGTTCACATCCAGATCGTCGCGAACATCGCGTTGCGGCTCCTGCGGATCCTCGAGAAGCGCGGCGTCGCGCCCGCGATGGTCGAGGACTACGACATGAAGCAGGAGGACGCGGAGGTCGTCGTCCTGCTCGGTG
>JAWVDY010000144.1:0-12143 GCA_033856995.1 Gaiellaceae bacterium | reverse complement strand
GTCGTAGATGCGCTGGAGGAACTCCTGCACGAAGCAGTGGTGGCCCTCGTCGGTCGTACGGATGAAGAAGTCGTACTCCGCATTGACCCGCTTAGGCAGCTCGCGCCACTGCTCGACGATCTCGTCGACGTACGCCTTCGGATCGAGTCCCTGCTCCTCGGCGACGCGGTAGACCTTCGAGGCGTTCTCGTCCGTGCCGGTGAGGAAGAAGGTCTCCTCGCCGCGCTGGCGGTGATGCCGCACGAGTACGTCGGCGGCAATCGTCGTGTACGCGTGCCCGATGTGCGGGGCTGCGTTCACGTAGTAGATCGGTGTGGTCAGGTAGTAGCGCATCGACGCCAATGATACGAACGCCCCTACCTCGGCTTCTTCGGCGCCAAGAGCAGGCGATCGCCACAGCGGCGGCGAGCGCGGCCAGTGCAGCTGCGGGAGCGACGGGCAGACTTCGAGATGCTTCGGACGAGGACACGCGGGTGGCCGGGACCCGATCCGGCCCACGAAGGTGCAGAGGAAGGACCGTCGCAGACCGCACCGACGACGGCTTCGTCAGCGGTCGGACCGGCGAGCTCGTCTCCGCGGTAGGCACTCGGGTCCGCACGTCACGGGGCTCGTTACGGACTCGTGAGCTTGCCGTTGTCGGCGCAGCCGTCGGACGGGTAGCTGCCTGCGTGGTCGCGACCACCTGCGTCTGAGCAACCGGCGGAGCAGCGCTCCGCGCGAGCAGCCGCGGTGACTCTGGCACTTGCGCGCGTGGGGGTAGCGCCTGCGGCTGTCCGGCCCTGACGGGATCGGGCGCCGGCGGATCGGCAGCCGGCGGTGCGGGTGGCGCCACGACGGCCGGTGGCGAGGGCGTAGGAGCCGGCGACGGCGACGGTGCGGGCTCGGGTTGCGGCGGCTGCGCGGGAGCGGGAGGCGGCGCGAGCTGCGGCAGAACTAGCAACGGATCGAGGTACCCCTGCGGATCGGCCGCCCAGCGAATGCCGAGATACACGTATGGGACCGAGAGCTCCCGCACGCCGCTCGGCCCGACCGTCGCCACGACCTCGCCCTCCGACACCGACGCCCCTCGTGACACGGCCAGCGAGCCAAGATGCAGCAGCGTCACCGAGTAGCCGCCAGGCGTCTCGATCGCCAGCGTCCTGCCGCCCGTCGGCACGGTCCCGGCGAAGGAGACGATCCCAGTCGCCGGTGCCACGACCGCCGCTCCCGAAGGCGCGCCGATGTCGACGCCCCGGTGCAACCCTGCCGCGTACGGATCGGAGCCGAAGTTGAACGCCCGCAGCACCGGGCCCTGAACGGGCCACGTCCAGCCGCTCGCACTCGCCGGTGCGACGAGAGCCGCGGCGGCCGCACACGCTGCCAAACGCGCGAGGAGTGAGCCGATCTGTTGCCAGTCTTGCAAACCGCGACCCACGCTAGCAGGCGATCGACCGCGTTGTCAAATATGATTACAGCGACGAGCGATAGAGCCGGTTCCGCGCCGCACCGGTGAGTCGCGACACGATGTCCGCGGCCTGCCGCCGCGGCAGCCCGGCGCTCACCAGCTCCGCGACAGCGGCAACCCCCGCGTCGTCGTCCACCTCGACCGCGGGCGCAGGACCGAGCACGAACGTGACCTCGCCCTTGACCGGCTCTGAAAACCGCTCCGCGAGCTCCGCAACGCTGCCGCGGGCGACCTCCTCGAACCGCTTCGTCAGCTCGCGGCAGACCGCGGCCGGCCGATCGGGGACCATCCGCGCGAGGACGTCGAGCGTCCGCGGAAGACGCTGCGGCGACTCGAACGCGACCACCGGCCAGGTCCAGGGCACGAGCTCGCCCGCCAGCGCGAGCAGCGCCCGCTCACCGCGAGGCAAGTAGCCGACGAACTGGTAGCGCTCGCCCACGAGACCGCTCGCGACGAGCGCGGTCTCGACCGCCGAGGGCCCCGGGAGAACGGTCACCGCCACCCCGGCCTCGAGCGCCGCCCGCACGAGCCGCGGGCCCGGATCGTTGATCCCCGGCAGCCCCGCGTCGCTCACGAGCGCGACTCGCTCGCCGGCCTCGAGCCGCGGCAGCAGCTCCGCGGTGCGCTTCGCCTCGTTGTGCTCGTGGTACGAGAGCAGCTTGGCGCGGATCCCGTGGCGCTCGAGCAGCTGCCGCGTGTGACGTGTGTCCTCCGCCAGGACGACGTCCGCCTCCCCGAGCTCACGAAGGACGCGCAGGGTCACGTCTTCGAGGTTGCCGATCGGCGTTGCGCAGACCGCGAGCGGCATCTAGCCGCCCGCGGCGAGTGCCTCGAACGCGATCATTCCCGCGCCGATCGCGCCGGCGTCCGGGCCGAGCTGCGCCTGGACGATCCGCACGGTGTCGCGTCCCGGCGTCAGACCGTCCTGTGCAAGCACTTGCCGCGCAGCGTCGAGCAGCAGGTCGCCGGCGCGCCCGAAGCCGCCGCCGATCACGACAACCTGCGGCTCGAACACGTTCACGAAGGTCGCGATTCCGGCTCCGAGGTAGCGGCCGATCCCAGCGAGGGCCTCGACCGCCTCGGGCTCCTCTCGACGGCCGCGGCTGACGAGGTCGTGGGCATCCGAGCTCGGGCCGTAGAGCTCCTTGGCGACGAGTCCGGCGGCTTTCCCCGACGCGAACGACTCGAGGTGCCCGCGCCCGCCGCAGCCGCACGGCGGACCGTCGAGCTCGAGGACGATGTGGCCGAGCTCGGCGCCGCTTCCGGTCGCGCCCCGGTACGGCTTGCCGTCGAGAATCAGGCCGCCGCCGACGCCGGTCCCCAACGTGAGCATCACGACATCAGTCGCGCCCTTGGCCGCACCCGCGTGCCATTCGGCGATCGCGGCGGCGTTCCCGTCGTTGTCGATCCCGACCGGCAGGCCGTGGCGCTCGCGCATGCGGTCGCGGAAGTCCAGCCCGGCAAGCGGGATGTTCACCGAGGCGACCGCGCGCCCGGAGCGCTGGTCGATCCGCGACGGGATCCCGAAACCGAGCGCCGCAACCTCGGGCTCGCCCGCCCGCAGCTCGTCGACCATCCCGTCGAGCGCGGCCAGCAGCGCGTCCTGCGAGGAGCGCTCGGTTGGCACCTCGACTCGCGCCTCGAGCGCGCCCGCGCGCGTGACGACAGCGGCGAGGATCTTCGTCCCGCCGACGTCCACGCCGATGACCCGCGACCGCTCCAAAACTGCGGCGGTACCATACGCCGCCGGATGGCGACCCCCGGCGGAGAGAAGCCCTACCGCCTCTACCGCGGCGGGCGCCAGAAGGGCCGCGTCCCGGGCGTTGGGCGCCCGGAGAAGGCGGCGCCGAAGGCCAGGCCGGAGCGCGACGGGCGCAGCCGCTACCGCGGACCGGGGCCGAAGCCGACCGCGCGAAAGCCACGGCAGATTCGCTGGACCCGCGAGATCTCGATCGCGCTCGTCCTGATCGTCCTCTTCTTCATCGTCTGGGCCGCGCTCGGCTACCTGGTCTTCCGCAGTGGCGTCTCCGACGCGAACAAGCGGCTGCCGCAATCGGCCAGACGCGCGCTCACGCCGGATACGGGGAGCCTGCTCTCGAGCCCGAGCACGATCCTGCTCCTGGGCACCGACCACTCCGCCGCGGCGGCTCGGGCCGGCGACCGCCACTCGGACTCGATCACGTTGTTGCACACCGACCCGGGCCGCGGGCGGCTCTACTACCTCTCGATCCCTCGCGACCTGCGGGTCGACATCCCCGGTTACGGCGCCGCCAAGATCAACACCGCCTTCCAGCTCGGCGGGCCACGCCTGGCGGCGCGGACGGTCGCGGCCTATACGTCGATCCCCGTCAACCACCTCGTGGTCGTCAACTTCGCCCAGTTCAAGGACCTGATCGACGCCGTCGGCGGGCTCGACATCGTCGTCCCAGGCCGGATCCAGTCGAAGTTCGACTGTCCATACGGCACCACGGCGCGGTGTGCCCGCTGGCCCGGCTGGCGCTTCAAGGCCGGCAAGCAGCACATGAACGGCCAGCGCGCGTTGATCTACTCCCGCGTCCGCAAGAACGCGCTCAACCCCGCCGAGAGCGACATAACGCGCGGCGAGCGGAACCAGGTCGTGCTGCAGGCGCTGATGAGCAAGCTCGCGAGCTTCAAGACGTTCATGCGCCTACCGCTGATCGGCAAGAGCCTGATGAAGCCACTCGCGACCGACCTATCCGCGAACGACTTCGTCGGGCTCGGCTGGGCGAAGTTCCGCGCGAACCACACCCTGCACTGCCGGCTCGGCGGCACCTCGACCGGAGGCGACATCACGCCCAGCGAGGACAACGCCAAGGTGATCCTGATGGTGCTCGGGAAGTCGGCTCCCCAGCCACCGGCTCCGACCGGCGACACGTACCCGCCGGGCTGCCTGAGCGGGAAGCGCTAGGCCTCGGCAGCCTTCTTCGGCTCTTTCGGCTCCTTCTTCTCTTCCTTCTTCTTCGGCTCACCGCCCTCGCCGCCCCCGTCCTTCGACGTCTCCTTGTTCCCGGACCCGCGGCCGTAGTCGGTCGAGTAGAACCCTGAGCCCTTGAAGTGGACGGCGACCGGATAGAGCACGCGCTCGACGGGGCCTTCGCCGCAGACTTCGCAGACCTCGGGTTGTGCGTCGCCGATGCGCTGAAACAGCTCGAACAGGTGCCCGTTCGGGCAGCGGTACTCGTAGATCGGCATCCGCTCGAAGCTTAGCGGGGTGGTATTACGACTCCCGCTCGCGCTCGAGGGTCTCGCGATAGCACGGCGCGTCCTCGAAGGCGGCGAGGCCGGGCTGGGCCGGGCGCGGTCGCGGGCGCTTGCGACGCACCGCGGCGAGGACGGCCGAGGCGCCGAGCAGGCCGCCGATCACGAACGAGCGCAGCCTCCCCGATTGCGACTCCCGGTCCATGCCACGATTGTAGGGATGGCCTCGTGATCTGCACTCTCGGCGACGTTCTCCTCGACGTGATCGTCCGCACGGCCGAGCCGCTCGCCGCGGGCGCCGACAGCCCGGTCGAGACGCGGCTCGCGACGGGCGGCCAGGCCGCGAACGTCGCCGCCTGGGTCGTGGAGCTCGGCGGTTCCGCGCGCTGCATCGCGAAGAGCGCCGACGACCCGGCGGGCGAGCTGGCCCGTGGGCTGCTGCAGGCGCGGGGCGTCGAGCTCGTCGGGCCTCAGGTGGAGGGCTCGACCGGTGTCGTCGTCGCGATGGTGGCGGAGGACGGCGAGCGGACGATGGCGACCGACCGCGGCGTCTCCCCCGAGCTGCGCGAGGACGAGCTCGACGCTCGTTGGCTGGACGGCTGCGCCTGGTTGCACCTCTCCGGCTATGCGCTGCTGGCCGAGCCGATTGCGGAGGCCGCGCTCGCCGCGGCCCGGCTGGCGCGTTCGCGGGAGGCGCGGATCGCGGTCGACCTCTCGTCCTGGAGCGCGATCCGCGCCTACGGGCCGGAACGCTTCCGTGCGAACCTGGACGCCATGGCGCCCGATGTCGTCTTCGCGAACGAGCCCGAGTGGGAGATGGTCGGCGGCGCGTACGCGCTCGCGGAGACGGCGGTCGTCAAGCGCGGCTCTCGTGGGGTCGAGCTGCGGAGCGCCGGCGGCGTCGAGGAGTACCCGCCTTCGACAGCCGAAGTCGTGGACACGACCGGCGCCGGCGACGCCCTCGCGGCGGGGTTCCTCGTCGGCGGGATCGAGCTCGGGCTCGAGGCGGCAGCCCGCTGCGTGGGCCGGCTCGGAGCCGTGCCATCGTGACGAAGCTCCTACGCATTGCGCCGGAAGTGCAACAAGCGCTCGACGCAAACCGCCCGGTCGTCGCACTCGAGACTACGCTCGTCGCACATGGTTTCCCACCCGGGGTGGGGGTGGAGGTGGGGCAAGCCGCTGAAGCGGCGGTCAGGTCCGAAGGGGCCATGGCCGCGACGATCGGCGTGCTGGACGGCGTCGTGGCGATCGGGCTCGGCGCGGACGAGCTCGCCCGCTTCGGCGAAGCCGGCGCTTCCGCGCGCAAGGCGGGCCCTCGCGACCTCGCGGCCTGCGTCGCGAGCGGCGAGCTCGGCGCGACCACCGTCGGCGGCAGCCTCGCCGCGGCTCGACTCGCCGGGATCCGCTTCCTGGGCACGGGCGGGATCGGCGGCGTCCACCGCGGGTACGGGGAGCGATTCGACGTCTCGGCCGACCTCGCGCAGCTCGCGCGAACGCAGGCGGTCGTGGTCTCGTCCGGGATCAAGTCCCTGCTCGACGTGCCCGCGACCGCGGAGCTGCTCGAGACCCTGGGCGTTCCGGTGCTCGGCTACCGCACCGGCGAGCTGCCCCTGTTCTACAGCGCCGGCGGCGGCCCGCCGGTCTCGGCCCGGGTCGAGTCACCCGAGGAGGTGACCCGAATGGCCTCAGCGCACTGGGAGCTCGGCGGCGCGGCCCTCCTGCTCGCGCGGGACCCGGACGACGGCGTCGACGTGGAGCCGCTCGTCGAGGAGGCGCTCGCCGCCGCGGCCACGCAGGGGATCTACGGCCAGGGCGTGACCCCATTCGTGCTCTCGTTCCTGCACGAGCGCAGCGACGGCCGCACGCTCGAGGTGAACCGCGAGCTGATCGTCGCGAACGCGGCGCTCGCCGCCCGGGTCGCGGTCGCGGCTAGTCGGTCGTAAAGGACGAGAGGAACTCGTCGATCGACAGCGCGGTCAGCGTCTGAAGCTTGGCGCTGCCGCGGGCGCCGAGCGCCACGGACACGCGCGCGATCGTCTCCGCGTCGGGCGCCTCGACGACGTTGACGAAGTCGAACGGCCCGAGCGTCGCCCACTGGTGCACGACCTTCGCGCCGAGCTCCTCGACGTCACGGTTGACCTCCCGTAGCCGGTCGGGGTTCGCCTTCAGGGTCTGCACGCCCTGGGCGGTCAGGCTCGTGAGCATGATGTAGGTCGGCATCGCGGCTCCTTCGTAGGGGGCCCGATGCTAACCGGGCCGCCTGGTCGAAGTAGAGCTGGCCGGCGCCGAGGAAGAGCAGCGGCGAGATGAAGACGAGCGAGACGAACGCGGCTGACGAGAGCGCGATCTGACTCCCGCCGCGCAGCAGCACGAACAGGACGGTTGCGGTCAGGAACGAGACGATCACGAGCGCCGCGAGCGAGCCGATCGAGTGGATCGGATCCGCGCGGGCGAGCTGGAAGCCGCGCCTCACCGAGTCGAGCGGCCCCCGGCCCTCTAGCAGCGCGGCCGGAATCGCCAGACCGAAGAGTCCGAGCCAGATGACTGCTGGCAGGATCAGGAAGCTATAGAGGAAGATCGTGGGGACGAAAAGCGCCCAGCCGACGACCGCCGCCACGGCGATGCGCCGCGCCACCGGCGGCTCGTCTGCGGCGAGGAGCACGCCGCCGATGAACGACGCCGTCATCAGGAACGCGCCGGCCGTGAGCACGAACGCCAGGTCCCACCAGCCCGGGATGACCTTCACGCCGACGGCAGTCACCGCCGGCCCGAGCCCGAGCGCGAGCGACGGCCAGAAGCGCCGCCCATAGAGGCGGATCGACTCCGCGATCAGCTGCCCGATCGGCCGCGTCTCGTGCGGCAGCGGGGGCGGCAGCGGCTCGTGGGGCCTGGCCTTTCGCGCCATCAGGCAGCCGCAGGCTCGGCCGCGCCGGCCTTCTCGAAGACGAGCTCGCCCTTCTGCGCGTCGACACGAATCGTGTCGCCCTCGGCGAACTCGCCCTCCAAGAGCCGCAGCGCGAGCGGGTTCTCGAGCAGGCGCTGGATCGCGCGCTTCAGCGGCCGCGCACCGTAGGTCGGGTCCCAGCCGGCCTCGGCCAGCATCTCCCGCGCTGCAGCGGTGAGCTCGAGCCGCAGCCCGCGCTGGGCAAGCCGCTGTTCGACACGTCGCAGCTGCAGCCCGACGATCTCGGCGATCTGGTCCTTCGAGAGCGGGTGGAACTCGACGATCTCGTCGATCCGGTTGAGGAACTCCGGCCGGAAGTGCTCGGTCATCGCCTCGGCCGAGCGTACGTTCGAGGTCATGATCAGGACGGTGTTGCGGAAGTCGATCGTGCGGCCCTGACCATCGGTCAGGCGGCCGTCGTCGAGGATCTGCAGCAGCACGTTGAAGACGTCCGGGTGCGCCTTCTCGATCTCGTCGAGGAGCACCACCGAATACGGGCGGCGCCGCACCGCTTCGGTCAGCTGGCCGCCCTCGTCGTAGCCGACGTAGCCGGGCGGCGCGCCGACGAGCCGCGAGACCGTGTGCTTCTCCATGTACTCGCTCATGTCGAGCCGGATCATCGCGCGCTCGTCGTCGAACATGAACTCGGCGAGCGCGCGGGCGAGCTCGGTCTTCCCCACGCCGGTCGGACCGAGGAAGACGAACGAGCCGATCGGGCGGTTCGGGTCCTGCAGGCCGGAGCGGGCGCGTCGTAGGGCGTTCGCGATCGCCGCGACGGCCTCGTCCTGGCCCACCACCCGCTCGTGCAGCCGCTCCTCCATGTGGATCAGCTTCTCGGTCTCGCCCTCGAGCAGCCGGTCGACCGGGATGCCCGTCCAGCGCCCGACGACCGAGGCGACGTCGTCCTCGTCGACCTCCTCCTTCACCATCGGCTCGAATCCGTCCTCGCTCTCACGCTCCTCGAGCTCCTTTTCGAGCGCAGGCAGCTCGCCGTAGCGGATCTCCGCGACGCGCTGGAGCTCGCCGTTCCGCTCCGCGCGCTCGGCCTCCTGGCGCAGCTCGTCTATGCGCCGCGTGATCTCCTTGACTCGCTCGAGCTGCTCCTTCTCGCGCGACCAGCGCGCGGCGAGCTCGTTGCGCAGCTCCTGCGCCTCGGCGAGCT
Organism: Gaiellaceae bacterium; assembly: GCA_033856995.1. Taxonomy (GTDB): domain Bacteria; phylum Actinomycetota; class Thermoleophilia; order Gaiellales; family Gaiellaceae; genus AC-32. The sequence goes on along the minus strand of JAWVDY010000144.1, from coordinate 3,374 downwards.
CGCGCTCGAGCGGCTCTCGCACCTCCTTCGACTCCTTCGCCATTGCCGCGAGCTCGATCTCGAGCTGGCGCACGCGCCGCTCCGCCTCGTCGAGCTCGAGCGGCGACGAGTCGATCTCCATCCGCAGGCGCGAGGCGGCCTCGTCGACGAGGTCGATCGCCTTGTCGGGCAAGAACCGGTCGGAGATGTAGCGGTCGGAGAGCACCGCGGCCGCGACGAGAGCCGCGTCGCGGATCCGCACGCCGTGGTGCGCCTCGTAGCGCTCCTTCAGGCCGCGCAGGATCGCGATCGTGTCCGCGACAGACGGCTCGCCGACGAGCACCGGCTGGAAGCGCCGCTCGAGCGCGGCGTCCTTCTCGATGTGCTTCCGGTACTCGTCGAGGGTGGTCGCGCCGATCGCGCGCAGCTCCCCCCGCGCCAGCATCGGCTTGAGCATGTTCGCCGCGTCGACTGCGCCCTCGGCCGCGCCGGCGCCGACGATCGTGTGCAGCTCGTCGATGAAGAGGATCAGCTCGCCGGCCGCGCTCTGCACCTCGGTGAGGACGGCCTTGAGCCGCTCCTCGAACTCGCCGCGGTACTTCGAGCCCGCCAGCATCGCGCCGATGTCGAGCGCCCAGACGCGCTTGCCCTTCAGTCCCTCCGGCACGTCGCCCGCGACGATGCGCTGCGCCAGCCCCTCGACGATCGCGGTCTTGCCGACTCCGGGGTCGCCGATCAGGACCGGGTTGTTCTTCGTCCGGCGCGAGAGCACCTGGATCACCCTGCGGATCTCCTCGTCGCGGCCGATCACCGGGTCGAGCTTGCCGTTCTCCGCGAGCTCGGTCAGGTCGCGGCCGAACTTCTCGAGCGCCTGGTAGGTGCCCTCCGGATCCTGCGAGGTGACGCGCTGGCCGCCGCGGACCGCCTTGATCTTCGCCTCGAGCTGCTCGCGGGGTACGACGTCGAGCGCAAGCAACAGGTGCTCGGTCGAGACGTACTCGTCCTCCATGCGGCGCGCCTCGTCGAAGGCCTGGTCGAGCACGCGGGAGACGGCCGCGCTCACCTGCGGCTGCTGCTGCGCGCCCTCGGTCGACGGCTTGGCACGCAGCGCGGCCTCGGCCTGCGCGCGCAGCGTCGCCGCGTCGGGGACGAGCTGCTGCGGCAGCTCCTGGTCGAGCAGCGCGAGCGTCAGGTGCTCGGGGTAGAGCTCCGGATTGCCCATCCGGCGCGCGAGCTCCTGCGCGGCAGCCACCGCCTCCTGCGATTTCAGCGTCAGCTTGTTGAAGTCCATCTGCGCTCCAGTTGGGTTGGTTCGTAGAGAACGAGGTCGCGGCGGTATTGCTTGTGCACGCGCTCGACCGCCTCGCGCATCTCGCGCTCGAGCCGCTCCATCCGCGCCTGCATCCGGTTCAGCTGCTCCTCGAGGCCGAGCACGGCCTCGACGCCTGCGAGGTTGAGCCCGAGCTCGCCGGTCAGCCGCTGGATCAGGCGAAGCCGCTCGAGATCGGCCTCGGAGTAGAGGCGCGTGTTCCCGGCGGTGCGCTGCGGACGGACGAGGCCCTTCTGCTCGTACATGCGCAGCGTCTGCGGGTGCATCCCGACGAGCTCGGCGGCGACGGAGATCACGTAGCGGGGGCGGTTGTCCATCAGGCCTTCCTCCGCGAGGCAATGACCGCATAGGTGGCGACCGCGCCGGCCGCGAGAGCGATCGCGATCCAGCCGCCGAGCCGCCAGAGGCTGAAGGCGCCGTGCCAGAGGATCAGCCAGAGCAGCAGCTTGCCGAAGCCGCCGATCTTCGCCAGCGCGAGGCCACCCGCGGCAGCTCCGCCGGCGGCCGAGCCCCAGCCGACGCGCTTGCTGCGCTGCTCGGCTGTCTCCGGCTCGGGCGCCTCGTGGGGACCCTGCTGCAGAAGGTCGTCGTGATCCACCATCACGTGCCCGCTTTCTGCAGCTCTTCGAGCAGCTCCCGCTCCTTCTTGCTGAGCTTCTTCGGCACGGTCAGCTTCACGCGCGCGAGGACGTCGCCTCGGCCGGAGCTTTTCAGCTTCGGGGCGCCCTTGCCCTTCACGCGCAGCAGCGTGCCGTCCTCGGTGCCGGGCTTGACCTTCACGGTCACGGGGCCGTCCGGGGTCGGTACCTCGACCTTCGCGCCGAGCGTCGCCTCGGGGTAGGTCACCGGCACGTCGACGATCAGGTCGTCGCCGCGGCGCGTGTAGACCTTCGACGGCGCGACGCGCGTGACCACGTAGAGGTCGCCCGCCTCCGCCCCGCCCCAGCCGGCCTCGCCCTTGCCGCGCAGGCGGATCCGCGAGCCGTCCTTCACACCGGCGGGGATCTTGACCCTGTAGCGCTTCGTGCGCCGCTCGCGGCCGCTGCCGTGACAGCGGGGACACGGATCCTCGATCACGGTGCCGTTGCCGCGGCAGCGCGGGCACGGCTGCTGCAGCGCGAACAGGCCCTGGCTCTCGGCCTTGACGCCGCGGCCGTGGCACTCGGGGCAGAGCGTCGGCGCCGTTCCCGGCTTCGCGCCCGAGCCGCCGCACTCGCGGCAGGCGGTCTCGAGCTCGACCGGAATCGTCGTCTCGACGCCCTTGAGCGAATCCTCGAACGAGAGCCGCACCTCGACCTCAAGGTCGCTCCCGCGCTGGCCGCGCTGCTGCGTACGACCGCCGCGCGATCCGAACATCCCGCCGAAGATGTCTCCGAGGTCGCCCAGGTCGGCGAAGTCGAAGCCCTCGAAGTTGACCCCGCCCGGACCGCGCCCGTTCGTCGAGCCCACGCGGTCGTACTGCTTGCGCTTGTCCGGATCGGACAGGACGTCATAGGCGTGCTGGACCTCCTTGAAGCGCTCCTCGGCCGACGCGTCGCCGGGATTCGCGTCCGGGTGGTACCGGCGGGCGAGCTTGCGATAGGCCTTCTTGATCTCGTCCTGCGCCGCGCCCTTTGAGACGCCGAGCGTCTCGTACAGATCCTTAACTGCCGCCATCGTCCTCCGGCTTCGGCGCGGCGACGACGACGCGGGCCGGCCGCACGACGCGGTCGCCCAGGCGGTAGCCCTTCTGGACGACCTCGATCACGGTGCCCTCGTCCTCGTCGGAGGGCTGCGAGAGCAGCGCCTCGTGGACATGCGGGTCGAACTGTCCGTCGGTCTCGACCTCGGCGAGGCCCTCGCGCGCGAGAGTCTCCGCGAGCTCGCGGTGCACCAGCCGAACGCCCTCCTCGAGCTTGGCCTCCTCATGCTCCTCGGCCGCGGCCAGAGCGCGCTCGAGGTCGTCGAGCACGGGCAGCAGCTCTTTCACGAGCCGCTCGTGGGCCCGCGCGACCAGGCTCTCCAGGTCGCGCAGGACCCGCGTGCGGGTGTTCTCGAACACGGCCGCGACCCGCATGTGGTCGTT
>JAWVDY010000143.1:0-4925 GCA_033856995.1 Gaiellaceae bacterium | reverse complement strand
GCGCGAGCCGAGCTATGCGAACGACACCGCGTCGCTCCTCGTCAGGCTCACGTGGCCGGGCGGCCGCCGAGCCCCGCCGCACGTCGTGCCGCTGCGCGCGTGCCTGCGCGAGCGCTGCTAGCGGGGGAGGCCGAGGGCGGCCGGCAGCCCATAGAGATCGGTCAGCCGCGGCTCGAAGTCGGGATAGCGTCCCATCCGGTCGATCAGGATCGCCCGGATCCCGAGGGCGTTCGCGCCCTCGACGTCGTCCTCGACGGTGTCGCCGACCATCGCCGCCTCCGCCGCCTCGACCTCGAGCAGCTCGAGCGCAGCGCGGAAGATCGATGCGTGCGGCTTGGTCTTGCCGTGGTGGAACGAACTGATCCCGACGTCGACGTCGAGCGCGTGATGCCGCGCGAAGTCCTGCACGTCGCGCGCGGAGTTCGAGACGAGGCCGATCTTCAGGCCCGCGCGCCGCAGCTCCTCGAGCACGGGGATCGCGTCCTCGTACAGCTCGAAGTTCTCATGGCGGGTCCAGCCCTGGGTGATCTCGACGGCGCACGCGTACGCGGGGTCGGCGTCGCCGCTCATCCCCCGGATGATCCGCTCGGTGAAGCGGACCCAGATCTCCTCGTCGTGGTCGAGCTCGGGATGGCGCTGGAGGTCGACGAGCGCTCCCTCGCGCGCCCGCTCGTACGCCGCGAGCTCGAGCTGCAGTCCGTGTCGCTCCCCCGCACGGACGTACCCCTCGGGACCGAGCTCGGGACCGGGACGGACGAGCGTGAAGTCGACGTCGAAGAGGACGGCCCGCAGCATCGGTGAGGGTTGTTGCAAGGCGGCCGCCCCGTATCCCGCAGGGACGCGTCCCCGGCCGGCAAGTCCATCCCGTTCGGACGTGTCCCGGACCCCCGTCCGCGCTGGACAGCGGCCGTTTCGGCAGACCCGCATGGCTCCGCGGTGGGACATGTCCCCGTGCCTGGCACCGGGACATGTCCCGGAAGGCCCTGTCGGGAAGGTTCCCGTTACGCGGGCGTCGGCCCGCGGTACGCGCCGGCCTGGCGGTTCTTCAGCGACGGCAGCTTGGCGCGGATCTCGCGCAGCCGGGCGCGGTCGAGCTCGGCGGAGATCACCGTCTCCTCGTCGGCTGCCTGGGCGAGCACGATCCCCCACGGGTCGGCGATCAGCGAGCGGCCGTACGCGGGCGGCTTGTCGGCGAGCGTGAGCCCGGTCTGCGCGGCCGCGGCGACGTAGCACTGGTTCTCGACGGCTCGCGCCCGCAGGAGCACGTGCCAGTGGTCCTTGCCGGTCGGCGTCGTGAAGTGCGCCGGCACCGTCACGAGCTCGGCGCCCTCGAGCGCGAGGATGCGGTAGAGCTCCGGGAAGCGGACGTCGTAGCAGACCGTCAGCCCGATCGGCCAGCCTTCGCCCCGCACGACGACCGGCTCCGCCCCGGGCTCCTCGGCCTCCGACTCGCGGTAGACCTGGCCGCCGACCTCGACGTCGAAGAGGTGGATCTTGCGGTAGACCCCGAGCAGCTCGCCGTCGGGCCCGAAAGCGAGCGAGGTGTTCGAGAGCTTCTCGCGGCCGTCGCGCTTCTCCGAGATTGAGCCGCCGACGAGCGTGATCCCGTGCGTGCGCGCCCACCCGGCCATCGCGCTCACGGACTCGCCGCCCTCGAGCGGCTCGGCCGCCGCGTGCAGCTGCTCCGTCGTGCCGATCGCGTTCCACTTCTCGGGAAGCGCGACCAGGTCGGCACCCGTCGCCGCAGCCCGCGCGACGAGCCGCTCGGCCGTCTCGAGGTTCGCCGCCTTGTCTGGCCCGCTCGTCATCTGGACGCAGGCAACGCGGAGGAGGTCGGTCACGGCCGCAGGATAGCTTTCGACCGATGGAGGCAAGCGCCGCCACACCTTCGCGCGCCCGTGTGTTTCAGGCCTTCCGGAGCCGCAACTTCCGTTTGCTCTGGACCGGCCAGGCGATCTCACTGCTCGGCGACGCCGCCTTCGTGGTCGCGCTCGGCTGGCGCACGTTCACGCTGACCGGCTCGGCGCGTTCGCTCGGGATCGTGCTGGCCCTGCAGGGCGTCGGCGTGATCTCGACGGTGCTCGTCGGCGGCGCGCTCGCGGACCGTTACGACCGGCGCACGCTGATGCTCGTCTCCGACGTCGCACGGTTCGGCGTGATCGGCGTCCTGGTCGTCGTCAACGCCACCGGTCACCTGAGCGTCGGTTCTCTCGCGGCGATCGCATTCGTCGAGGGTCTTGCCACCGGTTTCTTCACCCCCGCGCTCGGCGGCCTGATCCCGCTCGTCGTCGAGCAGCCGGGGCTCGGCTCCGCCAACGCGCTGATCGGGTTGGCGCGGCAGGGCAGCTTCCTGATCGGGCCCTCTGTCGCCTCGCTGCTGTACGGCTTCGCCGGCGCCACCGTCGTCTTTGGCTTCAACGCGGTCTCCTACCTCGTCTCGTTCGCGTTCGTCTACGCGACGCGACCACGCGCCGCCGAGCGAGGCGCGGCGCAAGGGACGCTGCGCGAGATCGGCGCCGGGTTCCGCTATATCGCCGGCGTCCCGTGGCTCTGGCTGACGATCAGCCTGTTTGCGTTCGTGCTGATGCTCCAGTGGGCGCCGATCCAGGTGCTGACGCCGAAGCTCGTCCGCGAGCACTTCCACCTCGGTGTCGGCGCGTATGGGCTGATCTTCTCGATGATCGGAGCGGGAATGATCGTCGGCACCGTGCTCGTCGGCCAGCTCAATCCGACGCGCAGGCGCGGGCTGATCTCGTACCTGATCTGGATCGCGAACAGCGCGCTCGTGATCGTCTTCGCGCTCTCGCCCTGGTACCCGCTGGCAGTGGCGGCCGCATTCGTGCGCGGGATCTTCATCGGCTTCGGGGTGACGATCTGGGAGACGATGCTGATGCAGCTCGTGCCGCAGCACATGCTCTCGCGGGTCGTGAGCCTGGACTGGTTCGGCTCCCTCGGCCTGACCCCGTTCGGGCTCCTGCTCGTCGGTGCGATTTCGGGCTACGCGGCACCGGGGACGCTCATCGCGATCGGCGCCGGCCTCTCGATCTGCATCATCGGCAGCGGCCTGCTGTCGCGGCAAATCAGGACAATCGACTAATGGAGGCCATGACAGAGCATCGACTGTGCCGCCAGAACGCGCGATGCTCCGCCAAGTCCTCCTGATGCCGGTCTACTGGAAGGCGAAGTACGGCACGCGCTCGTCGCGCCACCGCGCGTGGACGAAGAAGCAGGCGCAGCGCGAAGCGGCGCTCAAGCGGGAGCGCCCACCGTCAGTGCTCGAGCGGCTACGACGAGCGTTCGGACGGTAAAGAACGCGAGGCGCAATGCCGATCTAGGCGCCGTGGCGACGAGCTTCAGCGGCGGCGCGCAGTTGATGCGTGCCAGCTCCGACGTCGTTCGCCGGGACCCGGCCCTCCTCTGGTTTCCGGTCATCTCGACCGGCTGCCTCGCTCTCACCGCGGGCTTCTGGATCTTCGAGGGTGCATGGCTGTACGCGGTCAGCGGGCCTCCGCTCCTCTTCGTGCCGCTCGTCGTCGCCGGTCTGTACTCGCTCGCGTTCGTCGGCGTCTTTTTCAGCGTCGCGCTCGCAGGTGCGGCGGCCGAGGTGCTCGACGGCGGCGAGCCGTCCTTCGGCAGCGGCATCACCATCGCCTGGACCCGCCTCGGAGGGATCGCCGGCTGGGCCGGCTTCTCGGTCTTCGTCTCGCTCGTGCTCGGGCTCGTGAAGGGCAGCAGGGGCCTTCGCTGGCTCGGGGCGGCTGCCCAGGTCGCCTGGAGCTTCGCGACGATCTTCGTCGTCCCGCTGATCGCGCTCGAAGGTCTCGATTCGTCGAGCGCGCGCCGGGACTCGTTCCGGCTCGCAAAGGAGAACTGGCGCGTCGAGTCGGGCGGGCTCGGCGCGCTCCGGGCGGTGCTCCTCGTGCCGGCGCTGCTGTTCTACCTGGACGGGAAGCTGCTCTTCAGCGGTCACGTGCACTCGTTTGCCGCCAAGGCGCTGCTCGGGCTCGTCCTGCTCTGCGGGCTCGGCCTCGGAGTGGCCGTGAACGTCGTCAGGCAGGTGTTCGCGGTCTCGCTCTATCGCGCCGCGACCACGGCGGCCGCCTGATACCTCCGGCGTGGACGACGACCGCCCGCCCATCTGTCCCACCTGCGGGGTGACGATGGTCCCGGCCGCCCTCAGCGCGCGAGAGGAACCAGCCGGCGACTGGATCTGCCTGGAATGCGAGGAAACCAGCGAGCCGGATCTGACGTGAAAGGGCACGTGGGGGAACCAGGAGTTCCCCCACGAAGCGAGCGGGGCCGCCTGCCCCGCGAAGCGGGTATCGGGGTGCCGAGATTTGAACTCGGGACCTCTCCGACCCGAACGGAGCGCGCTACCAGGCTGCGCCACACCCCGAGGTGGCACAGGTTAGCGGCTGGCCGTGAGGAAGTTCGCGATCGCGTCGGCGCAGGCATCCGGCCGCTCGCCGATCAGGAGGTGGCCGCAGTCGGCGATCACGCGCAGGCGCGCTCGAAGGCGCCGCGCGTAGTCGAACGCGTCGCCGACCGGAAGCTGGTTGTCGCGCGCGCCCCAGAGGACGAGGGTCGGGCAGCGGACGTGGTGGAGGTCGGCTCGCGGATCGTCGCGGACGAGCGCCTTCGCCGCGCTGACTGTGTCGGTGTGCCGCGCTGAGCCGGCGAGGAACGCCTCCACGAGCGCCGGCGGAAGTGCCGCCGGGTCGGACGCGCCCCAGCGGCCGAAGACGAGCTGCTTCAGCACGGCCGAGCGCGCCACGCGCCGATGATGCCGCGCGATCTTCCGGCCGGGCTTCAGGATCCCGGTGATCGTCAGCGCGTAGCGCGCGCTGCGGGTTCCCGACGAGATCCCGGCGGCGCCCGCGAGCACGAGGGCGCTGACGCTGTCAGGCCGGCGGATCGCGAGCCGC
>JAWVDY010000142.1:0-25163 GCA_033856995.1 Gaiellaceae bacterium | reverse complement strand
CCGCGGCCGGTCGGAGTCTTCGACTCGGGAGTGGGCGGGCTGACCGTCCTCCACGAGTGCCTCGTGACGATGCCGCACGAGGACTTCGTCTACCTCGGGGATCACGCGCGGCTGCCCTACGGGCCTCGACCGCTCGAGGAGACGCGGCGCTTTGCCCGCGAGATCGCGTCCTACCTCGCCGGCCAGGACGTGAAGCTGGTCGTGGTCGCCTGCAACACGGCCACCTCCGCCGCGCTGCCGCAGCTCCAGGAGGAGCTCGAGGTGCCGGTCGTCGGGGTGATCACGCCCGAGGCGCACGCGGCCGTGCAGGCGACGCGCAACAGGCGGATCGGGCTGATGGCGACCCAGGCAACGGTCGAGGCGGGCCGCTACGCCGAGCTCGTGCACGCCCTCGACGCGGGCGCGGAGCTCGTGCCCGTCGCGTGCCCGCGCCTGGTGCCGCTGATCGAGAGTGACGACCCGTTCTCGGCCGAGACGACTGAGGCGGTGCGCGAGTACGCCGCGCCGCTCAAGTCGGCCGGAGTGGACACGGTGATCCTCGGCTGCACGCACTACCCGCTGATCCGGCCGATCTTCCAGCGCGTCTTCGGCCGCGGCGTAACCCTCGTCTTCTCGGCCGAGGAGACCGCCCGCGAGGTCGCCGAGACGCTGGCGCGCAAGGGCATCGAGAACGAGGAGGGGCGGGAGGGCTCGTACCGCTTCCTGACCACTGGCGACCCGGCCGCGTTCCGCGCGCTCGGCGAGCGCTTCCTGCAGCTGCCTCTCGCCGAGGTCGAGCACGTTGCCGTCGCCGACCTGGTGGCCGCATGACGCGGGAAGGAGGTAGGCGGCACGACCAGCTGCGGCCGGTCGAGATCCTGCTGGACTACCTCGAGCAACCCATGGGCTCGGTGCTCTACTCGCAGGGGAAGACGCGCGTCCTCTGCACCGCGTCGCTCGACGAGGGCGTGCCGCGCTGGATGCGCGATCAGGGCCGGGGCTGGCTGACCGCTGAGTACTCGCTGCTTCCGGCCTCGACCGGCCAGCGCACGCAGCGCGAGGCGAGCGCCGGCAAGCAGAAGGGCCGCACGGTCGAGATCCAGCGCCTGATCGGTCGCGCCCTGCGCGCCGTGCTCGACTTCGAGGCGCTCGGCGAGCGAACGCTCTGGATCGACTGCGACGTACTCCAAGCGGACGGCGGCACCCGCTGCGCAGCGATCTCGGGCGCGTACGTCGCGGCCGCGCGCGCCCTCGGCCGGGCCGGGCTCTCGAAGGCGCTGCCCGGTTCGGTCGCGGCCGTCTCGCTCGGGATCGTCGGCGGCGAGCTGCTGCTCGACCTCGACTACCAGGAGGACTCGAGCGCGGAGGTCGACCTGAACGTCGTCATGACCGGCGACGAGCGGCTGGTCGAGGTCCAAGCAACGGCAGAGCGCGCGCCGTTCGATCGCGACGCGCTCGAGGAGCTGCTCGACCTCGGTGCGGCCGGGATCGAGCAGATCCGCTCGGCACAGGAAGCCGCGCTCGATGCTGCTGGCTGAGATCCCGTCGCTGAGCTGGGAGGAGGCACTTTTGCGCCTGGCGCTCGCGGCAGCACTCGGCGGCGCGGTCGGGCTCGAGCGCGAGTTCCGTGAGCGGGAGGCCGGCTTCCGCACGCACATGCTCGTCTCCGTCGGCTCCGCGCTCTTCACGATCGCGTCCGCCTACGGCTTCCGGGACTTCCTCGTGCACGGCGGGGGCCTCGTGCGGACCGACCCCACACGGATCGCGGCCCAGATCGTTACCGGGATCGGCTTCCTCGGAGCGGGGGCGATCATCCGGCAGGGTTTCTCGGTGCGCGGGCTGACGACGGCGGCGACGCTCTGGGTGGTCGCCGCCATCGGGCTGACAGCCGGCGCGGGCTACTACTCGGCGGCGGCGATCACGACCGCGCTCGTGCTCTTCTCGCTCTGGCCGCTGCGGATCGTTGCGTTCAGGGTGCTCACGCGCTTCCGCCCGGAGACCGAGCGGTTGCTGGCGCAACTGCCGGCGGGTGAGAGCCCCGCCCCGCTGATCGAGGCGCTCGAGGAGCTCGGCGCCCGGCTGCAGTCTCTCGAGATCGGCCACGAGGCCGACCGGAGGACGGTGCTGATCGACGTGACGCTGCCGCCGCGAGCGGACGCGCCGAAGATCGTGGCGAAGCTCTCCGACCTCGAGCACGTGCTGGAGGTCCGCTGGAGCGACTGACGGTCAGGCTCTGCTCGCAGAACCCGAACAAGCTGCGCGAGCTCGCCCCGCTTCTGGCCGACTGGGAGCTCGAGCTGCTGGATGCGGACGGGTATCCGGAGGAGGGCAGTGACAGCTACTACGAGAACGCGCGCGGCAAGGCCGTCTACGGCCGCGAGGTCGGGCCGGCGGAGGCGTGGATGCTCGGCGAGGACTCGGGTGTCGAGGTGGCCGCGCTCGCCGGCGCGCCCGGGATTCGCTCGGCGCGGTACGGCGCGGAGGGCGGGCCGGCGATCGAGCGGCTGCTGCGGGAGCTCGACGGCGTGGAGGACCGGCGGGCGCGCTACGTCTGCGAGCTCGTGCTGCTCGGGCCCGACGGCGCTGAGCGGCGCGGGTCCGGCGTGCTCGAGGGTCGGATCGGCGACGAGCCGCGCGGCTCGGGGGGCTTCGGCTACGACCCGGTGTTCATCCCGGACGGCGAGGAGCAGACGGTGGCCGAGCTCGGCAACGAGTGGAAGGCCCGCAACTCGCACCGAGCCCGAGCCGCGGCGAACCTCCGGGGACAGTCACTGTGACAGTCACTGTGACTGTCATTGTTCGGCCGTTCTAGGCGAGGCCGGTCGGCGCTTCTTCGTCGACGGCCTGCCGGCGCGAGACGAAGCGCCAGTTCACCTCGGCGCCGAAGACGATCATGTTCGCCATCACGTAGAGCCAGACGAGCAGCAGCGCCGGCCCGCCGAACGCCTTCAGCGCCACGACGTTGTTCGAGAAGCGTACGTAGATCGGCAGCACCTGGAAGCTCGCTTCGAGCGCGATCGCGGCGACCACCGCCCCCGGCAGGACGTCGACGAAGTCGTGCTCCACGTTCGTCAGCAGGTAGTAGACCGCCACCAGGAAGACGAAGACGGCGATCAGCGAGACGGTCACGGAGAGCCCGTACGCGACGTACGAGTTGCTCGCCACTCCGCCCGCGTAGCGGGTCAGCAGGTCGAACCCGAACGAGCCGATCAGCAGGCCGACGAAGAGCGTCACCAGCGAGAGCAGCATCAGGCCCACCGCGAGCAGCTTCCCGCGCAGGAACGACCGGTTCGGCTGCCCGTAGACGATGTTGAACGCGGACTCGAGCACGCTGAAGAGCGAGAGCGACGTCCAGAGCAGGCCGGCGCCGCCGACGATCCCGAGCGCGGTCGCGTGCTTCTGGATCTCGCGAACGGTGTGGATGATGCTCGAGATCGAGCTGCCCGGAAACGCGCGCTTGAGCTCCGTCACGAGGTAGCTCGACTCGTCGGGCCGGCCCGCCAGCGAGAGCAGCGAGATCGTCAGGAAGAGGAGCGGCACGAAGGACAGCAGCGCGAAGTACGCGATCATCGCCGCCAGGTGCGGGCCGCGGTCGGCGTAGAACTTGCTGAGCGGCTTGGGCAGCGAAGGCATCAGGCCGGAGTATGGGCGTGTTAGCTTCCGGCGATGGCGCAAACCGTCGACGCGCTCGCCCACCTGACCGAGATCTCGACGCAGATCGAGACGGCTGTCGTGCTCGACCGCGAAGGCACCGTGCTCGGCGCCACGATCGGCGACCACGAGCGCGCGGGCCGCATCGCGGGGGCGGCGCTCGAGCTGGTTCGCGCGGCGGGCGAACAGCGTGAGCAGGAGCTCGTGCAGCTCGACGTCGCGCTACACGAAGGGTCGGTCTTCGTCGTCCGCGACGGCGATCGGCTGATCGCAGCGGCGACCGGATCTCAGCCGACCGTCGGCCTCGTCTTCTACGACCTCAAGACCTGCCTGCGCCAATTCGGGGAGCCCGCGACGCCGAAGCGGGCGGCCGCGAAGCGCGCGGCGACCCGGAAGGAGAAGGATGCGAGCGCGTAGAGCCCTGGCAGTCGGCGCCGCGCTCGGCTCGACCGCGGGCGCCGTGCTGCTGCGTCGCCGGTCCGGCCGGCGTCGCGACCGCGCGGAGCTCTATTTCGACGACGGCTCGCTCGTGACGGTCGCGCAGGGCTCGGCCGAGGCCGAGCGGCTTCTGGTTCACGCGCGCGAGCTGCTCGCCGCGGCCCGCGGCTAGTGGACCGCGAGGCGCTCGGCGCGGCGCTGCGCGAGCACGCCTACCTCGAGGGCGACTTCGTGCTGCGGTCGGGCCGCCGCTCGCGCTACTACCTCGACAAGTACCGCTTCGAGACGCAGCCCGAGGTGCTCGCGTCGCTCGGGGAGCTCATCGCGGAGACCGTCCGCGAGCACGACGCGGCGGCCGCCCGCCTCGCCGGCCCCGAGCTCGGGGCCGTGGCCCTTGCCGCCGCGGCCTCGCTCGCCTCGGGCCTGCCCTTCCTGATCGTCCGCAAGCAGGCCAAGGACTACGGGACCGCCAACCGGCTCGAGGGCGTCTTCGAGGCCGGTGAGCGCGTCTGTCTCGTCGAGGACGTGGTCACGTCCGCGGGGGCGGCGATCGAGGCGGTCGAAGGCCTGCGCGAGGCGGGCCTGGAGGTCGAAACCGCGGTCTGCGTCGTCGATCGCGAGGAGGGTGGAGCGGCCGCGCTCGAAGGCGCCGGGGTCCGCCTTTGGCCCCTGTTTCTCGCCTCCGAGCTTCTTTCGAGAGCCAAAAGTGCAGCAAAACCGCATGGTTGAGCCGAAAGCCTAACCCTGCTAGGGTCTTCCGCCGTGATCCCAAAAAGGCAACCGGGAGGAGAGGAGCGACTGTGACGAAGCAAGAGTTCGTCGACAAGGTGGCCCAGAAGGGCAACCTGTCGAGGCGCGACGCGGCCGAGGCGGTGGACGCGGTGCTCGAGTCGATCACCGAGGTCCTGCGCGGCGGCGGCGAGGTCAATTTCACCGGCTTCGGCAAGTTCTCGACGCAGTTCCGCAAGGAGCGCCAGGGCGTCAACCCGCGCAACCCGACCGAGAAGGTCACGATTCCGGCGGCGACTGTGCCGAAGTTCTCGGCCGGCAGCTCGCTGAAGACCGCTGTCAAGACCGGCGGCGCCGGCGCCGGCGGCGGCAACGGCGGCGGCGGCATGGGGGGCGGTGGCGGGTTCTAACCCCGAGCTCCCGGAAGCTTTGCGTGAGGGCCGCGACAGCGGCCCTCACTCGTTCCTCGGCCGAAGGGCGCGCTAGCCTCCGTGCGAGTGGGCGCCGAGCCAGAAGTCGCGACCACGCTCTTCCCGGACCGTCTCGCCGAGGCGGTCGAGCGGAAGCGCTCGCAGCTGCTCGTGGGGCTCGACCCGCGGCCGGACCTGCTGCCGGTCGAGCTGTCCGGCGACGCGCATCTCTCCCGCGAGGCCGCGGCCGACGCCTGCGGACGCTTCTGCTGCGGGATCGTGGACGCGGTTGCGCCGCACGTCGTCGGCGTCAAGCCGCAGCTTGCGTTCTTCGAGGCGCTCGGCCCGGACGGGATGCGGACGCTCGAGGACGTCTGCGCCTACGCGCGCGGCGCGGGGCTGATCGTGCTCGCGGACGCGAAGCGCGGTGACATCGGCTCGACCTCGCGCGCGTACGCGACCGCCTATTTGGAGCCGCGCGGCGAGGAGCCGCCGCTCGCCGACGCAATGACGGTCAACCCGTACCTCGGGCGCGACTCGCTCGAGCCGTTCCTCGGCGCCTGCAGGCGTCACGGAGCCGGCATCTTCTGCGTCGTCAAGACCTCGAACGAGGGCGGCGCCGACGTCCAGGACCTCGTTCTTTCCGACGGGCGGCCCGTGTGGCACCACGTCGCGCGGCTCGCGCACGAGCTGGGCGAGGAGCTCGTCGGCGACCGCGGCCTCTCGAGTGTCGGCGCGGTGATCGGGGCGACGCACCCGCGCGCGGTCGGCGAAGCGCGGCGGCTGCTGCCGCAGTCGATCCTGCTTCTGCCCGGGGTCGGCGCACAGGGTGCTACGCCCGCCGATCTCGCCCGCGCCTTCACGAGCGGCCCGGCCAGCGCGCTGGTCAACGCCTCTCGCAGCGTGATCTACGCCTTCCGCAGCGGCAACGACGACTGGCGCGCGGCCGCGTCCCTCGAGGCCGCGCGGCTGCGGCGCGAGGTCTGGGCCGTCGCCGGCTGGTAGCCAGTGGCGCGAGGCTGGCGGGGCGAGGCGAAGCGGTACGGGGCGCCGTTGGCGTTCCTGCTGGCGGTCACGGTCGCGGTCCTGCTCGTGCGCTCCGGGCTCCAAAGCGACCCGGGCACGACGCTGTCGACGCCGACGATCACGGTGCCGACGACGTCGACCAGCACGAGGCCGGTCCCGGTCCGCCGCCGGCGCTTCTACAAGCTGCGCTCGGGCGAGACGCTCAGCGACGTCGCGATCAAGTTCAACACGAGCGTCTCGCAGCTGCTGGCGCTCAACCCCGGGATCAAGCCGACGAACCTGACCGTGGGCCAGCGCGTCCGCGTCAAGTAAGTACACTCGCCGACGCTTGAAGGGCGTCCTCCTCGCCGCCGCTGCCCTCGCGCTTGCGGCTCCCGTGCTCGCAGCCCCCCCGCAGGTGACGGGTCGGTCGTTCGTGGTCGAGAACGGGGTCACGGGCGAGGTGCTGCTCGCGCGCAACACGAGGGAGCGGGTGCCGATCGCGAGCATCACGAAGCTGATGACCGTGCTGCTGACGGTCGAGCGCACGCGGCCGAATGCGGTTGTGGTCGTCAACCCACTCGCGGCCCAGGTCGGCGAGTCGAGCGCCAACCTGCGCGGAGGCGAGCGGCTGACGGTGCGCGAGCTGCTCGAGGCCGCGCTGATCCAGAGCGCCAACGACGCCGCAGACGCGCTCGCGTACTACCTCGGCCGCGGAAGTGAGACGCGCTTCGTCGCGCTGATGAACGCGAGGGCGAAGCAGCTGGGTCTGAAGGACACGCACTACGTCCGTCCCGACGGCCTCGACGCGCCCGGCCACGTCTCGAGCGCGCACGACGTGACGCTGCTCGCGCGGATCGTCATGCACCGGCCGCTCGTCCGGCGGATCGTGCGGATGCGCGCGGCGTCGATCTCCGGCGGCCGCACGCTCCACACCTGGAACGACCTGCTCTCCAGCTATCCCGGCGTCTTCGGGGTCAAGACCGGCCACACCTCGGAGGCCGGCTGGTCCGAGGTCGCAGCCGCCCGGCGGCGCGGCGTGACCGTCTACGCGACGCTGCTCGGCAGCCCCGACCGCTACACGCGCAACGCAGACCTCGTGAAGCTCCTCGACTGGGGCTTCTCGCGCTACCGCCGGGCCGCGATGGTCGTGAAGGGCCGCGAGTACGCGCGCGCCGAGCTCGGCTACGGCCGGAAGGGGGTGGCCCTCGTGGCGGCGCGCTCGCTGGCGCCCGCCGTCCGGGTCGACTTCCCGCTCGTGCGGCGCGTGATCGCTGCGGACGCGGCCGTCCTGCCCGTGTCCCGGGGACAGACCCTGGGACATGTCGAGCTGTACCAGCGGAACCGCCTCGTCGGCACCGCTCCACTTGTCGCGGCCCGCTCGGTCGGCCGTCCGGGCATGGTCGGTCGCGCCGGGTGGTACGCGCGACGTACCCTGCACCACATGGCCGGGTGGTTTTCGTGAGCCTTCCAGCAACATCGGTCGGCCGCCGACGCGCTGCAAAGCGGCGCCATGCTGCGTCCTCAGTCGTCCCTGTGCCACCAGCACAGGGACGCCCTGCGTCCTTGCCTGGCTTGCTTTTCACACGTCGACGACGCGGCGATGTCACTGGAGGACTCACATGATCGTCACGGTCACGACCAACGCGGCGATCGACCGCACCCTGACCGTCCCGAACTTCCAGCGCGGCCAGCGCCACCGCGCGAGCGCCGGCCTCACGCTCGCCGGCGGCAAGGGGATCAACATCGCGCGAGCCCTGAAGCGGCTCAGCGTCCCCGTCGTCGCCACCGGCCTCGCCGGCGGTCGCACCGGGACGCGCATCGTCGAGGAGCTGACCGCGGAGGCGATCCTGAACGATTTCGTCCGGATCGACGGCGAGTCGCGGACCTCGACCGCGATCGTCGACCCCACCGGCGGCAGCTACACCGAGGTCAACGAGTGGGGCCCGCACGTTGGCCCCGAGGAGCTCGAGACGCTGCTCGAGAAGCTCGCGTACCTCTCGCAGGGCGCCGACTACGTGATCTTCGCGGGCTCGCTGCCGCGCGGGATCGGCGACGACTTCTACGGCGAAGCCGTGCGCGAGCTCAACCGCCGCGGCGCGCAGACCGTGCTCGACACCGAAGGCGAGCCGCTCCGCCTGGGCGTCCAGGCCGAGCCGCTGCTCGTCTCGCCGAACCAGCGCGAGGCCGAGGCGCTCGTCGGCCAGGAGTTCCACGACGACGACGACTTCATCACCGGCCTCGAGACGATCGCCGAGCTCGGGGCACGCAACGTGCTGATCACGCTCGAGTCGGGCTGCTGGGCGCTGCTGCGGGCCGACCGGCGGGCGAGCCGCTACCACGCCGAGGCGCCTCGCATCGACCCGGTCTCGGCTGTCGGCTCGGGCGACGTCCTGCTCGCCGCATACGTGGCGGCGCGGCTCGACGGCCGCGCCGACGAGGAGGCTCTGCGGAGCGCGGTCGCCGCCGGTGCGGCGTCCACGCTCGAGATCGGAGCCGGCCGCTTCGAGCCGCGCGAGGCGGGCCGGCTGGTGAGCGCGATCGAGGTCGCGCAGCTCGAGCCCGTCGCCAGTGACTGATGGGGCCTAAAGCGCGCGGCCGTCGGGGCCGATACCTGCACGGCGATGAATCGCCAGCGCCTGCCTTTGGTGCTGTTTGCGGCGGCTCTCTCGATCGCTGTGCTCAGCGTCACGTCCCCGGGAATCGCGGCCCGCGGCGTCGCCGTGCGCCTCGCTCTCTATGCGAAGAACGCGGCGAAGGTCGGCGGCATCGGCGCCTCGAAGAAGCCGAAGGCGGGCAAGCTGTTGCCGCTCGGCAAGAACGGCAAGTTCCCCGCCTCGGTGCTCCCTGACGGCATGCAAGGCCCTCCGGGGCAAGAAGGCGCCCGCGGACCGGCCGGACCGATCGGCCCGCAGGGCAACCTCGGCATCCGCGGGCCGAAAGGTGCGACCGGCCCGGCAGGGCCGAAGGGGACGACGGGCGTGCAAGGCCCGGTTGGGCCGCCCGGCGGCTTCGGTCTGCTGAATCTCGGCCGCGCGACGATCTCGAAGGTCACCGTCAGCGCGGGCGGCGCGCATTCCTCGAGCGTCTCCGGCGTGGACGGGTTCCCGCTCGTCGCAGTCTTCGACGGCTCGAACAACCGCCTCGTCGTCGTCCACTGCAACGACGCGGTCTGCTCGGCTCCGACGAGCACCCCGGTCGACGCCTCGACACCGAACATGGGCCGCTACCCGGCGGTCACGGTCGGCTCTGACGGGCTCGGCCTCGTCAGCTACCTCGACGCCACGAACCACAACCTCAAGGTCGCGCACTGCACGAACCTCGCGTGCACCGCCTCTCAGACGACGATCGTCGTCTCGAGCGGCACGGTTGCCGACGACGCAACCTCGATCACCGTCGGCACCGACGGCCTCGGCCTGATCGGGTACGTCGACAACGGCAACCTCCGCGTGGCGCATTGCTCGAATGTCGCCTGCTCGAGCGTGACCTCGAACGCGGTCGACGCGACGAGCCAGGCCTACTCGTCGATCGCGATCGGCGCCGACGGGCTGCCGCTCGTCAGCTACCTTGACAACGTCAACGGCGACCTCCAGGTCGCCCACTGCTCCGACGTTCTCTGCGCGGCCTCGACCACGACGGCCTTCGACACGTCGAACAACGCCGGCTTCTACACGTCGCTCACGATCGGCTCGGACGGCCTCGGCCTCGTCAGCTACCGCGACGCCACTGCGAGTTCCCTCAAGGTGGCGCACTGCGACGACGTCGCCTGCTCGAGCGCGACGCTCTCGACGGTCGACTCGAGCGGGATCGAGGGCGAGTACTCGGCGATCACGCTCGGCGTCGACGGTCTCGGCGTGATCAGCTACTACGACGGCACTGGAGCGAGGCAGGACCTGAAGGTCGCGCACTGCGCCAACGTCGCCTGCACCACCTCTTCGACCGTCGCGGTCGACACCGCGGGCCAGGTCGGCTGGAACACTTCGATCACGGTCGGGTCCGACGGCCTGCCGTTCGTCAGCTACCGCGACGTCGACGGCAACCGCGTCAAGGGCCTCCACTGCCCGAACGTCTTCTGCGTGCCCTATCTCCGCCGCCGCTAGCGACGTCCAGGCGCGATGCTACGATCGCCGTCCACTTGAGAGACGGCAGTAAGAACGGTTTTTCGGCCCAGGCGGCTACAACGCCTGGGCCGTTCTGCATCTAGGGGAGGTAGCGGGTGGAGATCGAGATCGGACGAGGGAAGAAGGCGCGGCAGGCATACGGCTTCGACGACATCGCGATCGTGCCGTCGCGGCGCACGCGGGATCCGCAGGACGTCGACATCGGCTGGAAGCTCGGCCCGCACCTGCTCGAGTTGCCGCTGATCGCCTCGGCGATGGACGGGGTCGTCTCGCCGCAGACGGCGATCGAGCTCGGCAAGCTCGGCGGCCTAGGCGTCCTCAACCTCGAGGGGATCTTCACGCGTTACGACAAGCCCGAGCGTGAGCTCGACAAGATCGCGAAGCTCACGAAGGAGCAGGCGACGGGCGGCATGCAGAAGATCTACGAGCGTCCGGTCGAGCCCAAGCTGATCGCCCAGCGCATCGAGGAGATCAAGGCCGCGGGCGTGCTCGCCGCAGGCTCGCTGACGCCGCAGAAGGTGCGCGACCACTACGAGATCGCGCTCGAGGCCGGGCTCGACGTGCTCGTCATCCAGGGCACCGTCGTCTCCGCCGAGCACGTGTCTTCGAACGGCCACGCGCTCAACCTGAAGGAGTTCATCGCCTCCCTGCCGATCCCGACGATCGTGGGCGGCTGCGCCAGCTACCAGACGGCGCTGCACCTGATGCGCACGGGCGCCGAAGGTGTGCTCGTCGGCGTCGGGCCGGGGCAGGCGTGCACCACGCGCGGCGTCCTCGGCGTCGGCGTCCCGCAGGCGACCGCGATCGCCGACGCGGCCGCGGCGCGCATCCAGCACCTGCTGGAGACCGGCAAGTATGTGAACGTGATCGCCGACGGCGGCATGCGCACCGGCGGCGACATCTCGAAAGCGATCGCCTGCGGAGCGGACGCGGTGATGGTCGGCTCGCCGCTCGCCCGGGCGAAAGAGGCGCCGGGCCGCGGCTTCCACTGGGGGATGGCGACCTTCCACCCGACGCTCCCGCGCGGCGCGCGCGTGGCGGTCGACCAGAACGCGACGCTCGAGGAGATCGTGATCGGCCCGGCCCGCGAGAACGACGGCACGCTCAACCTCATGGGCGCGCTGCGCACGTCGATGGCGACCTGTGGCTACGAGTCGATCCATGACTTCCAGAAGGCCGAGGTGATGCTCGCGCCGTCGATCAAGACCGAGGGCAAGTCGCTCCAGCAGGCCCAGCGGATCGGCATGGGGTAGTGCCGGGCGAAGTCGTCCCGCTTCTGGTTCCAGAGCCGGCGCCGGAGGACCGGCCCGTGTTGGTGCTCGACTGCGGGGGCCAGTACGCGCAGCTGATCGCGCGGCGGGTGCGCGAGGCGCGGGTGTACTCGGAGCTCGTCTCGCACTCGATCACCGCGGCCGAGGCGCGGGCACGGAGGCCCCGGGCGCTCGTGCTCTCAGGCGGGCCGGCGTCGGTGTACGCGCCGGGGGCGCCGAAGGTCGACCCGGGCCTCTTCTCGCTCGGCGTCCCGACGCTCGGCATCTGTTACGGCATGCAGCTGATGGCGCAGGAGCTCGGCGGCTCGGTGGAGCGAACCGGGGTCTCGGAGTTCGGGAAGACCGAAATCAGGGCGGATGCCAGTGCCGAGAGCGCGCTCTTCGCCGGGCTGCCCGAGGAGCAGACCGGCTGGATGAGCCACCGCGACTCGGTGGCCGCGCCGCCCGAGGGCGCGCGGGTGACGGCGGGGTCGGCTGCGGCTCCGGTTGCCGCCTTCGAGGATCCGGCGCGAGGCCTCTACGGCGTCCAGTTCCATCCGGAGGTCGTCCACACGCCGCACGGGCAGGAGCTGCTGAAGAACTTTCTCTACGGCGTGGCCGGCGCGCCTCCGACCTGGACGGCCGCGGCCGTGATCGAGGAGCAGGTCGAGCGGATTCGGGCCCAGGTCGGCTCCGACCGCGTGCTCTGCGCGCTTTCCGGCGGCGTCGACTCGGCGGTCGCAGCGCTGCTCGTCCACAAGGCGGTCGGCGACCAGCTCGTCTGCGTCTTCGTCGACCACGGCTTCCTGCGCAAGGACGAGGCGGCGCAGGTGGTCGAGACCTTCGAGGGGCACTTCCACGTCCCGCTCGTCCACGTCCGGGCGCAGGAGCGGTTCCTGGCTCGGCTCGACGGGATGGCCGACCCGGAGCAGAAGCGCAAGGGGATCGGCGAGGAGTTCATCCGCGTCTTCGAAGAAGAATCCAAGCGGCTCGGCGAGATCAAGCACCTCGTGCAGGGGACGCTCTACTCCGACGTGATCGAGTCCGGCGGGGACGCCTCGGTCGCGGCGACGATCAAGTCGCACCACAACGTCGGCGGCCTCCCGGACGACATGGAGATGGAGCTCGTCGAGCCGCTGCGGCTGCTGTTCAAGGACGAGGTTCGGCGCGTGGGCGAGGAGCTGGGGATGCCCGAGCGGATGGTCTGGCGCCAGCCGTTCCCGGGCCCGGGCCTCGCAATCCGGATCATCGGCGAGGTGACGCGCGAGCGGCTCGAGATCCTGCGCGAGGCTGACTCGATCCTGCAGGAGGAGATCCGGCGCGCCGGGCTCTACCGCGAGCTGTGGCAGTCGTTCGCGGTGCTACCGGCGATCCGCTCGGTCGGCGTCCAGGGCGACGAGCGCACGTACGGCTATCCGGTCGTCGTGCGCGCGGTGACGAGCGACGATGCCATGACCGCCGACTGGGCCCGCTTGCCGTACGACCTGCTCGAGACGATCTCGTCACGGATCGTGAACGAGGTCCCCGCGGTGAATCGCGTCGTGCTCGACATCACGTCGAAGCCGCCGTCGACGATCGAGTGGGAGTGATCTAGAGGCAGGGACTGTCCCTGTGGGTTGGCCCGTTTGGGCACGTCTATGTGAACGAATCTGTGACGTTTCGTCCACAGGCACGGCTCGACCGGACGGTCTGCGTTGCGTCGAGCGGCGGCTCAGGCGGCAGAATCGGCGTGGGAGCTGAAGGCGGGGTACCGCCCACGCACTTCGTCCGCGTACGCGCTCAGCTGCGCCGCCAGCCCGGCGTCCTCGATCTCGAGCACGTTCTCGGCGTTCTTCTCGCCCGAGTGCGAGAGGTTGAACGAGCCCGTGAACACGACGTCGTCGGCGACGACCAGCTTCGCGTGCATGAAGTTGTGCAGGCTGCCGGTCGGCTCCCACGGATCTGAGCGCTTGCCGGTGAACTTCCCGGCGAGCACCTGGCGCAGGAGTGGCAGCTTCCAGGAGACGTTCCCGTCGGCCTGCCACTGACGGATCACCTCGTCGACCTGCGTGCCGTCGACGCAGCCGGCGATGTCGCCGCGCCCGTCCGCGATCCGCTGCGCCAGCGTCGCGAGCACCGGCGCCGAGGTGATCACCGGCGAGCAGATCCGCACCCGCCGCGCGTGACCGATCTTCTTCGCGATTCGGTGCGTGAGCGCGTCGGCGAAGCCGGGCGTGAACCACGGCCGCACCTTGATGCCGCCGACGTCGGCTGGCCGCGGCTCGACGAAGCCGCTCTTCTCTACGTCTCCGACGTTCCAAAGCTCCTCGAAGTCGAGCGTGAACGCGTGCGCGAGATCCGGCGAGTCGAGGGTGACGATCACGTTCTCCTGCCGCGACCACGAGTCGTCGGTCCAGTTGGTCGAGCCGGTCCAGAGCGCCTCGGCGTCGCGAACGACGTACTTGTGGTGCATCAGGTCTGGCACGCCGGCGACCGCCTTGGCGGGGACGCCGAGCGACGCGATCAGCTGCGCGTCGGGCTCCGGCGGCGGCGGCACCGGGATCGGGTTGCCGTGGTCCACGTTGTAGGCGATCCGTACCGAGACTCCGCGAGCGTGCGCGTCGCGAATCGCGCCGCCGACGACCGCTGCGGTCTCCGCGCCGAGATGGAAGTCGTACTGCGCCAGGTAGAGCGTGCGCCGAGCCGGCGCGATGAAGTTGGCGAGCTCGCGCGCCACATCGAGCGGCTGTTGGCCGCCGTCGGTCAGAGTCCGGATGCGAATGGAGGAGCTCATCGAGCAGTTGCGGCGCGCCACGATCGGCGCGACGTTCAACTTCTATCGTGACGGCGACGGCGCCGCCGCGCGGTCCGAACGGCTGCTCGCATACCTGCGCGCGAGGGAAGATGCGCCCCTGCTCCTCGTCGGCGAGGCTGCGGGCCACCGCGGCTCGCGCGTCTCCGGGATCCCGTTCACCTCGGAGCGGCAGCTCACCGGGAGCGGCCCGGCCGAAGCGACGGCGACGATCGTCCGCCGCACCCTGGCCGAGCTCGGGCTCGAGGAGGAGACGCTCTGCTGGAACGTCGTCCCGACGCACCCGCACCTGCCTCGCCGCCCGGATACGAACCGCCGCCCGACCCGCGCCGAGACCGAAGCGGCCGCGCCGTTCCTCGCGGAGCTGGCGCGCGGCCGCCACGTGGTCGCCGTCGGTCGCCTGGCCCAGGCCGTGCTCGGCGGCCCGTACGTGCGGCACCCGAGCCATGGCGGCGCGGCGGCCTTCCGCGACGGGCTGCTAGCATTTCGCGCCGGCGGACGGTGAGTCCGCCACTTTTCTGTCATGAAGACCTGGACCGCAAAACCAGGCGAGGTCGAGCGCAGCTGGTACCTCGTCGACGCCGAAGGGAAGACGCTTGGCCGTCTGGCTACGCAGATCGCGGAGACGCTCCGCGGCAAGGGCAAGCCGCAGTACACCCCGCACGTCGACACGGGCGATTTCGTCGTGGTCGTGAACGCCGAGAAGATCGCCGTGACCGGGAACAAGCTCGACGACAAGATGTATCACCGTCACTCCGGCTACCCGGGCGGGCTGAGGAGCCGGACGCTGCGTGAGGAGCTCGAGCGCCGGCCGACCGAGGTGCTGCGCAAGGCCGTCAAGGGGATGCTCCCCCGCAACCGCCTCGCGCGCGCCCAGATCGGCAAGCTGAAGATCTACGCCGGCCCTGAGCATCCGCATGAGGCCCAGGGGCCGAAGGAACTGAAGGTGAACGCATGACCGAGCTCGCGCAGTACCAGGGCACCGGCAAGCGCAAGACGTCGGTGGCGCGCGTGATCCTGCGGCCCGGTGACGGCACGACGTGGCTGAACGGTCGCACGATCGAGAAGTACTTCCCCCGTGCGACCCACCGCGAGCTGGCGCTCGCGCCGCTGAAGGTCGCGGGAGTCGAGGGGACGTTCGACGTGCGCGTCCGCGTCCACGGCGGCGGGCCGAGCGGCCAGGCCGGGGCGATCCGCCACGGCATCGCGCGCGCGCTCGTCGAGGCCGATCCGGACCTGCGCATCGCGCTCAAGCGCGCCGGGTTCCTGACGCGTGACGCGAGGATCGTCGAGCGCAAGAAGGCCGGCCTGCACAAGGCCCGCAAGGCGCCGCAGTTCTCCAAGCGCTAGTTGGCTCGACGCTATTTCGGAACCGACGGCATTCGCGGTGTCGTCGGCGAGGAGCTGACCTCGGAGCTCGTCGAGCGCCTCGGGCGCGCAGCGACGCTGTGGTCGAACGGCGGTCGCGTCTTCGTCGGGCGCGACACGCGCGCCTCGGGCGTCGAGCTCGAGGAGGCCTTCGCGCGAGGCGTCGCCGCGGCAGGCGGGAACGCGATTCTCGCCGGCGTGCTGCCGACGCCTGCGGTCGCGCTACTCGCGCTCGACCTCGGCGCGGTGATCTCGGCATCGCACAACCCGCCTGAGTACAACGGCGTGAAGCTCTTCGACGGCGAGGGCAGGAAGCTCACCGACGTGGCCGAAGAGGCGATCGAGTCTCTGTTCGACGCGCCGTTCGCCGGGGCCCCGGGTGAGGTCGACCACGTCGGCGTCGCGACCGAGAGCTACCTGGATCACATCGTCGAGCGCTTCGGCACGGACCTGTCCGGCCTGAAGCTCGTCGTCGACTGCGCCAACGGCGCGTACTCCGGGATCGCGCCGAAGGCCTTCACGCGCCTCGGCGCCGACGTGACCGCGATCGGCTCCGATCCCGACGGCACGAACATCAACGTCGGCTGCGGCGCCACCGACCTCAGCACATTGCAACAGACTGTTACTAGCTCGGGGGCCGACCTGGGCGTCGCCTTCGACGGCGACGGCGACCGGATGCTCGCCGTGGACGCGAACGGCGAGGTCGTCGACGGCGATCAGATCCTCGCGATCCTGATGCTGCACCTCGAGGTCGACCTCGTCGCCGTGACCGTGATGGCGAACCTCGGCCTGCACCGGCTCGCCGCGGAGCACGGGATTCGCGTGGTCACGACCGATGTCGGCGACCGTTACGTGCTCGAGGCGCTGCGGCGGGAGGGCGGAGTGCTCGGCGGCGAGCAGTCGGGCCACCTGATCTACCTGCGCGACCATGTCACCGGCGACGGGCTCGCGGCTGCCCTGCTGCTCTGCGGCGCGCTCGGGGGCCGCACGCTCGAGGAGGCCGCTGCGGCGATGCAGCGGTTCCCGCAGGTGAAGGAGAACCTCCGCGTCGCGCGCAAGGACGTTCCGGAGGCCGTCAAGGACGAGGTGGAGCGCCTGAACGAGCGCTTCGAGGGCCGCGGCCGGGTTCTGGTGCGGCTTTCCGGCACGGAGCCGGTCATCCGCGTGCTGGCCGAGGCCGAAACGAGGATGGAGGCAGAGGAAGCCTGTGGTACGATCTCCGCTCTCGTGAGACGAGAGCTCGGCTGACCTGGCCCAACGAGGGGCCCGGGAGAGCAGCCGGGCCTTTCGCGTTCTAAGGGAGGTTTCGGCGTGTGCGGGATCATCGGATACGTCGGGCAGAAGCCCTGTAAGGACCTGTTGGTCGCGGGCCTCGAACGGCTCGAGTACCGCGGCTACGACTCGGCCGGCATCGCGCTGCTGGAGGACGGCGGGCTGGAATACGACCGCGCCGTCGGCAACCTCCAGGTCCTGAAGAAGCAGGCCGGCTCAAACGGCTCCCACGCGACGACGGGCCTCGGCCACACGCGCTGGGCGACCCACGGGGCCGTCACGCTCCAGAACGCGCACCCGCTGACCGGCTGCGACGCGGGCAAGCTCGCGATCGTGCTCAACGGGATCGTGGAGAACTACCGCGAGCTGAAGGGCTCGCTCGAGGCGGAAGGCCACCGCTTCCAGACCGAGACCGACGCCGAGGTGGTCGTCCACCTGATCGAGCGCCACTACGACGGCGACCTGCTCGACGCGACGCGCGCGGCCTACCGCGAGCTGGAGGGTCACTTCGCCTTCGTCGTGATCCACCACGACCACCCGGAGGAGCTCGTCGGCGCACGGCTTCAATGCCCGCTGCTCGTCGGGGTCGGCAACGGCGAGATGTACCTCGCCTCGATGGCCGCAGCGTTCATCGGGGAAACCCGCTCGATCCAGCTGATCGAGGACGGCGAGGTCGTCTCGATCACGCCCGAGGGCTCCCGCTTCGTGTCGGTGGAGAAGGGCGAGCTCGAGCGTGAGGTGATCGAGGTCGACTGGGACATGGAGGCCGCCGAGAAGAGCGGATACGAGACCTTCATGCTCAAGGAGATCTACGAGCAGCCGCAGGCCGTCGCCGAGACGCTCGGCGACCGCGTTCGCCACGGCACGCTCGTGCTCGAGACCCTCGGGATGACCGAGGAGCAGCTCCGCAACCTTCGCCGCATCGTGATCGTCGCCGCCGGCACCTCGTACCACGCCGGCGTCGTCGGCCGCTACATGATCGAGGAGTGGGCGCGCCTCCCGGTCGAGCCCGACATCGCGAGCGAGTGGATCTACCGGAACCCGGTCCTCTCGAAGGACACGCTCGTGATCGCGATCTCGCAATCGGGCGAGTCGCGGGACACGGTCAACGCCGTCAAGCTCGCGCGGGAGCTCGGCGCGCGGACGCTTGCGATCACGAACGTGATGGGCTCGCAGATCACGCGTGAGGCCGAATGCGTGATCTACACGCGCTGCGGCCTCGAGATCGGCGTCGCGGCCTCGAAGACGTTCACCGCCCAGGTCGCGCTGCTCGCCCTGATCGGGCTCAAGCTCGCGCAGGTGCGCAAGACGCTGCCGGCCGACGAGGTCGAGGTCATCCTCAACGAGCTGTACGAGCTCCCTCAGAAGATCGAGCGCTTCCTCGACGGCGACCACCCGATCGACGAGATCGCGCAGCGCCTCTACGAGAAGCCGTTCTTCCTCTACCTCGGCCGCCACATCGGAGTCCCGGTTGCGCTCGAGGGCGCGCTGAAGCTGAAAGAGATCTCGTACATTCCGACCGACGCCTACTCGGCCGGCGAGATGAAGCATGGGCCGATCGCGCTGCTCGACGAGGGCACGCCGGTGGTCTGCGTCGCGACCGACCAGAAGTTGATCTACGACAAGGTCGTATCCAACATCCAGGAGACGCGGGCCCGCGGTGCGCACGTGATCGCGATCGCGACCGACGGCAACGAGGACATCCAGCACCACGCCGACGACGTGATCTACATCCCGCGCTCGCCGGCCTTCCTGCAGTCCGTGCTCGCGGTCGTGCCGCTGCAGCTGCTCGCCTATCGCATCGCACGTCTGCGCGGCCTGAACGTCGACCAGCCGCGCAACCTGGCGAAGACCGTCACCGTCGAGTAACGCCGCCGCGCTAGCGTCAGCCCGTGCACGTGCTCGATCAGCTGGCGCAGGGCCTCTGGAACGGCGCGCAGATGGCGTGGGAGGTCTGGTGGGCGCTCGTGCTCGGCTTCGCGCTCTCCGGGATCGTCCAGGCCTGGGTCCCGCGCGACCGGCTCGAGCGGGCTCTCGGCGGCCGCGGGCCGAAGGCCCTCGTGTTGGCCACCGGGCTCGGCGCGGCGTCCTCGTCATGCAGCTACGCCGCTGTCGCGATCGCGAAGTCGCTCTTCCAGAAAGGCGCGAGCCTCGCCGCGGCGATGGTCTTCCAGTTCGCCTCGACGAACCTCGTCTTCGAGATCGGGATCGTGATCTGGGTCTTCCTCGGCTGGCAGTTCACGGTCGCCGAGTTCGCAGGTGGGCTCCTGCTGATCCTGCTGATGTGGATCGGGATCCGGGTACTCGTCTCGGGGCCGGCCGAGGAGCGCGCGCGAGAGCATGCCCTGGACGCCGACACGGGCCACCAGCACCATTCGGCCGGCGGCTCGCGCCTGTTCTCGCTTCAGGGCTGGTCGGACGTGGCGCACAACTTCCGCGGCGACTGGGAGATGCTCTGGCGCGAGATCGGCGCGGGGTTCCTGATCGCCGGCTTCGTGACGCTCTTGCCGAAGGGGTTCTTCAACAGCCTCTTCCTGACAGGGACCGGCGGCGCGCCGCAGCTGCTCGAGAACGTGTTCGTCGGGCCGCTCGTCGCGGTCCTCTCGTTCGTGTGCTCGGTGGGGAACATCCCGCTGGCGGCGGTGCTCTGGGGTGGGGGGATCTCGTTCTCGGGCGTGATCGCGTTCATCTACGCCGACCTGATCATCGTCCCGATCGTCGTCGTCTACGGCCGCTACTACGGCTGGCGGGTGGCGGCGCTGCTCGTCGGGCTGATGTTCGGTGCCATGGCCGCGGCTGCCCTCGCGATCGACGGGATCTTCGACGCGACCGGTCTCATGCCGACTCAGCGTCCGTCGATCCAGTCGGTCACCGAGCGCGGAATCTCCTGGAACTACACGGCGGTGCTGAACATCGTCTTCACGCTCGTCGCCGCGGTGCTGTTCGGCCTGACGCTGCGGCGCGGCGCCCGCGACCCGGTCTGCGGCATGACCGTCGACCGCAGCAAGGCGCTCTCGCTCGAGCACGGCGGCAAGCGGCGCTTCTTCTGCGGCCCAGGCTGCCGCGCGAAGTTCGAGGCCGACCCCGGGCAATACACGCGGGCGTAGTACGGTTCGGTGTGACGGAGGAGGCAGCTTGCGCGTCTGTGCCGAGTGTGGTGGCGAGCTCGAGGCGGCGTACCGCTTCTGTCCGTGGTGCGCGTCGCCCCAGCGCAGCAAGCTCGTCGAGTTCTTCCGCGCGCATCCGCGTGACGTCGGGCGCGCGCTGCGTGTCTCGCGGTACCTGACCGAGGAGCCGCACGTTCGCTTCAGCGTCTGGAGCGCGGAGGGAGTCGCCGAGGCCGCCGTGTCGCTGGAGGAAGAGGAGGCGGAGCGGTTGGCCGCGTTCTTGGCGACTCCGGCGCCAACTCGGCCGAGCGCAGTCGAGCGGCTGCTCGCGTACCTGCCTCGCGGCTAACGGCGGCTGCGCGTGCGACGCTGCGCCTTCGCGGCGCGGTCCAGCGTTTCGAGCTCGTCGAGGCTGCGGCCTGCGCCCTCGGCGACGCAGGTCAGCGGCGACTCGGCGAGCTGGACCGGCAGGCCGACCTCGCTGCGGAGCTTCTCGTCGAGCCCGCGCAGAAGCGCGCCCCCGCCGGCGAGCACGATCCCGCGCTCGCCGAGATCCGCAGCGAGCTCCGGCGGGGTTCGCTCGAGCGTGTCCTTGACAGCGGCGACGATGCGGCCGACCGGCGCCTCGAGCGCCCTGCGGATTTCGCTGCCCGAGACGGACACGCGCCGCAGCAGGCCCGTGACGAGGTCGCGGCCCGCGACGGAGGTCTCGGCCGGGTCGTCGAGCGGCCACGCCGACCCGACGGCGATCTTGGCCGCCTCGGCGGTCTCCTGGCCGATCAGCAGCTTGTGCATGCTCTTGACGTAGTCGACGATCGCCTCGTCCATCTCGTAGCCGCCCACGCGGATCGACTCCCAGACCACCATCCCGCCGAGCGAGATGACCGCGACCTCGGTCGTGCCGCCGCCGATGTCGATCACCATGCTCGCGACCGCGTCCGCGACGGGCATGTTGGCGCCGATCGCAGCCGCCATCGGCTCCTCGATCAGGTAGACCGATCGCGCCCCGGCAGCGCGCGTGGCTTCGTCGACAGCGCGCCGCTCGACGTCGGTGATCCCGCTCGGCACGCAGAGCACGACTCGCGCGAAGCTGAACCGGGAGCCGCCGGCCTTCGAGATGAAGTGGCGCAGCATCTCCTCGGTGATCTCGAAGTCGGCGATCACGCCGTGGCGCAGCGGTCGTATGGCGCGGATCGACGCGGGCGTGCGGCCGATCATCCGCTTGGCCTCCGCGCCGACGGCGTGCACGCGGCCGGTCTCCTCCGAGATGGCGACCACGGATGGCTCGAACAGCACGATGCCGCGCCCGCGAATGAACACGAGCGTGTTCGCCGTGCCGAGGTCGACCGCCATGTCGCGGCCGCCCCCGATTGACCCCCAGAGCCGCATCGCCGGTGCAGCCTAGTCGTGGCGCTGTATAAACGGCGGGTGGCAAGCGAGGGCCGGATCCCGTTTCACGGCTACGAGACCTGGTACCGGGCCGTGGGGCCCGAGCGCGGGAACGGACGTCTTCCGCTGCTGTGCCTGCACGGCGGCCCGGGCGCGAACTGGCTTCACGTGAAGCCCTACGAGGCTCTCGCCGACGAGCGGCAGGTCGTCTTCTACGACCAGCTCGGAGCGGGCAACTCGGCAGTGAGCGGGCCGCACGACCCATCGATGTGGACCCCCGAGCTGTACGTCGAGGAGGTCGGCGCGGTCCGAGAGGCGCTCGGGCTCGAGCACGTTCACGTGCTCGGCCACTCGTGGGGCGGGATGCTCGGCATGCAGTACGCGACCACGCAGCCCGAAGGGCTCGTCTCGTTGATCGTCGAGAGCTCGCCGCCGAGCGTTCCGGGCTGGATGGTGGAGCTGCAGCGCCTGCGCTCGGAGCTACCGCCCGAAGTCGAGGCGACCCTGCGGGAGCACGAGGAGGCCGGCACCACCTCCGACCCGGCGTACGAGGAGGCGGTGATGGTCTTCTACAAGCGGCACCTCTGCCGAGCCGAACCGTGGCCCGACTGGCTCGTCGAGTGCTTCAACGTGCTGGAGGCGAACCCGGAGGTCTACCACGCGATGAACGGCCCGAGCGAGTTCCATGTGATCGGCACGATCAAGGACTGGGAGATCACCTCGGAGCTCGGGCGTATCGAGGTGCCGACCCTTCTCTTCTGCGGCCGGCACGACGAGGTCACGCCTGCGACGGTCGAGGTGGCGCATCGCGCGATTCCCGGCTCGGAGTTCGTCGTGCTCGAGGAGAGCTCGCACATGTCGCAGGCCGAGGAGCCTGAGCGGACACTCGAGCTCGTGCGCGGGTTCATCGAACGGGCCGAGAAATAAGGAGAGGCCGCGAAGCGGCCTCTCCTGGCGGATCGAACGACGAGCGGGCTACGCCGCGGGCTGGCGGTCTCCCACATGGTTCGCGGGCACCTGTTCGACCTGTGCCAGCGAGAACGCGCGCGGCGCTCGAATTCGAACGGCGATGCGATCTCCGGACTGAAGGTCGCCGGGTGAGACGACCGTCGGCACGCCGCCCCGCCACACGACGAAGACGGTGTGCGCGTCGTAGCGGAACGTCTCGTCGAGAGGCTGGCCGAGCATCGCGCGTAGGGCGCGCAGGTTGCCGTCCCTGACGTGCAGAGTCAGGTGACCACCCGAGGCGGAGCCGTCCAGCGTCCCAATGAACAGCCAGAGCGGCTGGCTGGGGAAGCGGCCGGTCGCACCCGAGTCCGCGACACGGCGGGCGTTCGTGGCCTCGATACCGGCCAGCGATGCGCGGCGGTCGGCGATGACCCGCACGCTGACACGGTCGCCGGCGAGCAGGTTCGACTCAGTCACGACGGTCGGGACGCCGTGCGTCCAGCGGAGGTACTGCGTGTTCGAGTCGACGGCGAACTGGCCGCTGTCGCTCTGGCCGACGAGCTTCTTCAACGCGGCGCGGTTGCCGCCGTTCACGTCGACCGCGATCGTCGAGCCACTGCCCGCGTCAGTCATCAGCCGGCCGTTGAAGACGTAGAGGACGCTGCCGCCGGCGCGCGCGGCGAGGGTCGCCGAGGCTCCGGCGCCCAACACTACGAGTGCCAGCACAGCCAGGAGGAGAGCGTGCTTTCTCATGACGAGCTCCTTGTTCGATGAAGCACGATGGAGACGCTCTAATGCTTTCCCTGCGATGTCAGCGGGCCGTTAGACGGCCGTAAGCGTGGCGTAAGGCTCCGGTAAGGATTTGCGGCGCTTGGAGTGCGCCGTCTATTCCAGGTCACGGCGATCGCGCTTCAGCCGGCCGCGGCGACGCTTCTGGTCGAGTCGCCGCTCGACGGCGGCCTTCCCGGGCTTCGTCGGCCGCCGGGGTCGTGGGACCCGAAGCGCTTCGCGCAGCGATTCCACGAGGCGCGCGGTCGCAAGCTCGCGGTTGCGCCACTGGCTGCGCTCGTCCTGCGCCACCGCTCGCAGCACCGGCCCGGCCTTCGCGACCACGCGCTGCTTCTGCGCCTGCGAGAGCGCGGATGAGGCCTCGACGTCGAAGGTCGCCTCCACACGCGTGTCGCTCTTCTGCGCGTGCTGGCCGCCCGGCCCGCTCGAGCGCGAGAAGCGCAACTCGATCTCCGAGCGGGGGATCGAAACCGACCGGGTCACCTGAATAGACTCGCGCTCCATGGCAGGGATTCTTCTAGACGTCGACGGCGTCCTGCACGTGTCGGGCGCGGCCATCCCCGGCGCGGCCGAGGCGGTGGAACAGCTGCGGGAGAACGGCCACCGCCTTCGCTTCGTCACGAACAACACCACGCACTCGCGCCGCCGCCTCGCCGAGCAGATCCGCGGCTTCGGCGTCGAGCTCGAGGACGAGGAGCTGCAGACGACTCCGGTCGCCGCCGCGCATGCGCTCAAGGACAAGCGTGTCCTCGCATTGACGATGCCCGACATCGTCGAGGACCTCGAGGGGATCGAGCTCGTGGGCGAGGGCGCGGACGCGGTGCTGATCGGCGGCGCCGACGAGACCTTCGAGACGAACCAGGTCTTCAGCTACATGAACCTCGCGCGGGCATTCGCCGAGCTGCAGGCGGGCGCGGAGCTCTACTGCCTGCACAAGAACCGCTGGTGGCAGACCGCGCGCGGGCCGCTGCTCGACTCCGGCGCGTTCGTCGCCGGGCTCGAGTACGCCGCCGACACCGAGGCGACGGTGCTGGGCAAGCCGAGTGCCGCCTACTTCAAGGCCGCGCTCGACGCGCTCGACTCCGATCCGGAGCTGACCTGGATGATCGGGGACGACATCGAGGCCGACATCGCCGGCGCGGCGTCCTGTGGGCTGCGCACGGTGCTCGTCCGCACGGGCAAGTTCCGGCCGGACGCCGCCGAGGCGGCGCGCGTGCAGCCCGACGGGATCATCACCTCGATCGCGGCGCTCCCCGGCTGGATCGAATCCGCGCCGTAAAGTTCGCTCGATGCGAGTGGGCGTCGACCTGATCGAGATCCCGCGCATCGCGCGGGCGCTCGAGCGCTACCCGGGCTTCCGGGCGCGCTGCTTTACCGACGCCGAGCGCGCGTACTGCGATTCGAAGCCGAACCCGCCGCAGCACTACGCGGCGCGCTTCGCCGGGAAGGAGGCCGTGGGCAAGGCGCTCGGCTCCGGTGTCCGTTTCACCTGGCGCGAGATCGAGATCGCGGGGCGGCCGAAGCCCGGCGTGACGCTGAGCGGAAAGACGAAGGCGTGGGCGGAGCGCGTCGGCGCGGGTGAGATCGAGCTCTCGATGACGCACTCGCGTGAGCTCGCGCAGGCGGTCTGCGTCGTCTCCGATGCTTGATCCTCTCTACACCGCCGACGAGATGAAGGCCGCCGAGGCTGGCCACGACGTCGACGAGCTGATGGCCCGCGCCGGCCGGGCGGTGGCGGAGGAGGCTCTGCGGCGCTTCCCGGATGCGGAGCGGTTCGTTGCCGTCTGCGGCGGCGGCGCGAACGGCGGTGACGGGCGGATCGCGCTCGAGGTGCTCGAGTCGGCCGGCAAAGCCGCGCGCACGGCCGAGGACGCGCCCGTCGAGGAGGCCGACGTCGTGATCGACGCGCTCTTCGG
>JAWVDY010000141.1:0-2631 GCA_033856995.1 Gaiellaceae bacterium | reverse complement strand
AATGAGCTTCAACGAGGGCAGCCGCGACTACCAGGACCGCTTCGACACACGCCGCCTCGCCGACCGGATCGACGAGCGGCTCGTGCGCGACCGGATCGACGACGACGACCGGGCGTTCGTCGAGCGCTGCGACATGCTGTTTCTCGCGACTGCGGATGCCGAGGGCCGTCCGCAATGCTCCTACAAGGGCGGTGAGCCCGGGTTCGTCCGCGTGGTCGACGAGCACACGATCGCGTTCCCGAACTACGACGGCAACGGCATGTTCCTGAGCGCCGGCAACGCGCTCGTGAACGCGAATGTCGGGTTGTTGTTCATCAGCTTCGTCGAGCGAAAGCGCATGCGGCTGAACGGCATCGCCGAGCACGTCGACGACGACCCGTTGCTCGCCGAGTTCCCGGAGGCGCAGTTCCTCTGGCGCGTCCGCGCGACGGAGGTCTTCCCGAACTGCCCGCGCTACATCCACCGCTACGCGCTCGTCGAGCGGTCTCGGTTCGTCCCGAAGACGGGCTGCGCGACGCCGGTGCCGGAGTGGAAGCGGCGCGACTGGGCGCGCGACGTGCTCGCCGCCGACGACCCTGCGAACGGTTAGGCCGGGGGGACGCCGCCCGAGTCGAAGAGGCGCGTGAACGCCTCGACGACGCCCGGGTCGAATTGCGAGCCCGACGCTTCTCGCAGCCGGCGCACCGCCTCGTCGACCGGCAAGCGCTCGCGGTACGGACGGTCGGTGGTCATCGCGTGGAAGGCGTCGCAGACGAGGACGACCCGCGCTTCGACCGGGATCTCGAGCGCCGACAGCCCGTCGGGATAGCCGAGCCCGTCCCAGCGCTCGTGACAGGAGCGCACGATCGGGCGGACGTCCGCCAGCCGGTCGATCGGCGCAAGGATCTTCTCGCCAAGCTCGGGATGCCTCTTGACGATCTCGAGCTCGTCGCGTGAGAGCGGGCCCGGCTTCTGGAGGATCTCGGACGGAATCCCGATCTTGCCGATGTCGTGGAAGAGCGCTCCGAGCTCGAGGCGCTTCAGCGCGTCGCGCCCGAGGCCGAGCTCGTGCCCGACGAGCAGCGCCATGTCGGTGATCCACCGTGCGTGCGACGAGGTGTACTCGTCGTTCGCCTCGAGCGCATTCGCGAGCGACGCGACGGTGGAGACGAAGGTGCGCTCGAGGCTGGCGTAGTTCTCGGCATTCTCGATCGCGAGCTTCGCCTGGTGCGCGAGGCCGGCGAGCAGCCGCAGCTCGCGCTCGTCGACGCTGCGGTCGCCGATCGTCGCCGTGAGCGCGCCCACCCTGCCCCCTTCGAGCTTGAGGGGCGCGACGGCGATGCGGCCGGCCTGAATGGCGACGGGGACACCGGACAGGCCGGCCAGATCGGACGGCTCGAGCACGAACGGCTCCGTCCGCCCCAGCCATTGGTGGACCACGGAGCTGCGGTAGCGCCGGCCTGACGCCGGATCCTCGTCGGCGGCGTAGCCGAACGAGGCGCGGCCGACGAGGTCGCCCTCCCCGTTCTCCTCCTGGATCCAGAGAGCGGCGCTCCCGGTCCCGAGCACGCGACAGGTCACCTCGACGGCGCGCCCGAGGACGTCCTCGGGCGACTCGGCGGTCGCGAGCTCGCGGCTCGCCCCGAGGAGGGCGTTCGCGATCTCGGCTGCCTCGAGCTGCTTCCAGTAGAGGCGCGCCTTTTGCAGCGCAATGGAGGCCTGATGGGTGAACGCGGCCAGCAGGCGCTCCTCGTGCTCGTCGAGCCCCGGCCGCTCGAGGACGAGACGCCCGTGCACGCCGTCGCCCTCGGCGAGCTCGGCGGTGATCCCTTCGGAGAGGGGCTCGCCGACCCGGGCGGCGCACTCGTCGCCGAGCCACAGCGAGGCGCGGCCGGTGCCGAACAGAACCGCCGCCGTCTCGACCGTCTGCCTCGCGATCTCCTCGAAGGACTCTGCGCGCGAGACGGCATCGGCGAAGCCGAGCAGCGCCTTCGCGTTCTCCGCCTCGCGCCGCTGCTGCTGGTAGAGGCGTGCGTTCTCGAGTGCCACCGACGCGTGACCGGCGAGCACCTCGAGCAACCGCACGTCGTCCTCGTCGAACTGGTCGAGACCGAGCTTCGAGATGGCGATCGCGCCGGTGATGCGCGATCCGACCCGCAGCGGCACCACGGCGAGAGATTCCTCGAGCTCCTCGGTACCCGGGATCCTGTGGGCGAACTCGCATTCGAGCGCGTTGGGGATGAGCAGCGACTCCCCGGTCTCGGCGACGCGACCGGTGATCCCCTGGCCGACCTTGCCCGTATAAGCGGCGGTGGCGGTGCCTCCGCGTGCGCCGAAGTCGCCGATCAAGGCGATCGGACGAAGGTCGGCGCCGTCCGTCAGCACCACGCGGCAGTTGTGGTAGTCGATCAGCAGTCGCAGCTCGTTCGCGATCGTCGCGGCAATCTCCCGCACGTCGTTCAGACGGTTCAGCTTCCCCGCGAGCGACTGGAGCATCTTCATGTGAGCCAGCGAGCGGACGCCACGGCCCGCCGTGACGACTGCGGCGCCGGCGGGGCGCTCGGTGTCCTCCTCGTCGTAGAGGACGGTCCGGGCCTTCCCGTGCGCCTTCGCGGTCATCATCGCGGCCTCCGCGCAGGCGATCAGCTCGCG
>JAWVDY010000140.1:0-6178 GCA_033856995.1 Gaiellaceae bacterium | reverse complement strand
TCGTGTGCTCGAACTTGACGAGCGAGTAGAAGCGCGCGGGATAGGCGAGAGCGGTCACGTCTGCTTATGCGCGGTCGG
Source organism: Gaiellaceae bacterium (assembly GCA_033856995.1). Lineage (GTDB taxonomy): Bacteria > Actinomycetota > Thermoleophilia > Gaiellales > Gaiellaceae > AC-32. The sequence continues at coordinate 6,100 of JAWVDY010000140.1, read as the reverse complement.
CTCGTCCGCGAGCAACGCGACTGCGTGCGCGAGCGCGGGCCGAAGCACCTCGAAGCCGTCACGGCACCCGCCCGGCGAGCCCGGGAGATTGACCACCAGCGAGCGGCCGCGGACGCCTGCGACACCGCGCGAGAGGAGCGCGTGCGGGGTCTTCGTCAGCGAGTCGGCGCGCAAGGCCTCGGCGATCCCGGGGGCGGAGCGGTCCAGCACATCCGCCGTCGCCTCGGGCGTCACGTCGCGCGGCGCGACCCCGGTGCCGCCGGTCGTGAGCACGACCACAGCCTCCTCGGCGAGCTCGGCGATCGCCTCCGCGATCGCGTCCCGGTCGTCGGGCACGACCCGCCGCTCGACCTCGTAGTCCTCGGCCGAGAGCAGGCCTGCGAGCAGGTCGCCGCTCTCGTCCTGGCGCGAGCCCTCGGAGACGCCGTCGGAGACCGTGAGCACCGCGGCCTTCACGACTTCGTCTTCTCCAGCAGCCGCACCTCGGTGACCTCCATCGACGAGTCGATCGCCTTGGCCATGTCGTAGACGGTCAGCGCGGCCACCGACGCGGCGACGAGCGCCTCCATCTCCACGCCTGTCTGCGCGGTGGTCTCCGCGGAGGCGACGATCTCGACCTCCTCGGCGACCGAGATCTCGACCGCGACGTGCGTCAGCGGCAGCGGATGGCAGAGCGGGATCAGGTCGCTCGTACGCTTCGCGGCCATGATCCCCGCCAGCTTGGCGGTCACGATCGCGTCCCCTTTCGGCAGCGAGGAGAGCCGCCCCGCGGTCTCCGGCGCGACGCGGAGAACCGCCCGGGCAACAGCGCGCCTGCGCGACGACGGCTTGCCGCCGACGTCCACCATCCGGACCTCGCCGGCCTCGTCCACGTGCGAGAGCTCGCTCACGCCGCGAACCGTACCGCCGCGGCGAGCGCGATACGATGACCGCGGGGCCGATGGACCGGAAAACCCGGATCGAGGAGAACGAAAAGCTCTTCCGCGAGGTGAACGAGCGCGTCGCGCAGATGCACGCGGGCTTCCAGTCGGGCCCGGACCCGGAGTGCGTCTGCGAGTGCGGCGACGAGACCTGCTTCGAGAAGCTCACCGTGCCGCTCGACACCTACCGCGAGGTCAGGTCGCACGACGACTGGTTCGTGATCAAGCCGGGCCACGAGAAGCCGGACGCCGAGCGCATCGTTCAGGAACCGAACGGCTTCGTGGTCGTCGAAAAGTACCGGCTCTAGCCCACGCGGGCGTCGGAGCGGTCCAGATCGGCGAGCTGCGCCTCGATCCACTCGGAGACGTCGTGCTCGCGCACATGAGCGCGAATCGCGGCCAACCGCTCGCGCCGCTCGCCGGCCGGCATCGTCAGCGCCTGATGCAACGCGTCAGCCTGGCCGGCGACGTCGAAAGGGTTGACCGTCAGCGCCCACTCGCCGAGCTCCGCGTGGGCGCCCGCGTTCTCGGAGAGGATCAGCACGCCGTCCCGGTTGTTGACGAGCGGCGCTTCCTTGGCCACGAGGTTCATGCCGTCGAAGATCGCGTTCACGAAGAGCACGTCGAACTGCTTGTAGGCGGCGACCGACCCCGCGAAGTCGTCCGCGATCACGAGCTCGACCGGCGCCCAGCCGCCCTGCTGGAAGCGCTCGTTCACGCGCCGCGCCTCGCGCTGGATCGCACCGAGGCACTCCGCGTACTCCGGGATCTCCTGGCGTGAGGGGTCGAGCAGCGCGAGCATCCCGACCCGGCGGTGCATCTCGGGATGCGCGTCCAGGTAGAGCTCGAAGGCTCTGAACCCGCGCACGATGTTCTTCGACGGGTCGGTGCGGTCGACACGCAGGATCAGCTTCTCGGGCCGCCGTTCGACGAGCTCCTGCTCGGCCTGAAGCACCGCCGGCCCCGAGGCGAGCTCGTCGAACTCGGCCGCGTCGACCGAGATCGGGTGCACGGTCACGAGCGAGCGGCGGCCGTCCAGCTCGGCGATCCCGTCGACGAAGTTGGCGTCGGCACCGGCGACGTCGCTCGCCGCGCGCAGGAAGTTGAGCCGCCACTGGTGCGTGTGAAAGCCGACGACGTCGTTCGCGAGCACGCCCTCGTGGATCGCGCGTCGGATGCGGTCGGGGAGAACGTGCCAGTAGTCCGTCTGCGGCCATGGGATGTGGACGAAGTGCGCGAGCAGCGCGCCGGGCGCGCGTTCCCGCACGAACCTCGGCGCGAGATAGAGGTGGTAGTCGTGGAAGAAGACCGCGGCCTCGGGCTCGGCCTCGAGCTCCTCGAGCACCGCCGCCGCGAACCCCTCGTTCACCCGCACGTATCCCTCGTCCCAGGCGTTCCTGAGCCCGATGTCCACCGACGGCGTGTACGCGAGCTGCCAGAGGTAGTGCTGGAGGAACCAGAGCATCGGGTTCGCGACAACGTTGTAGAACCAGTCGTAGGCCCGCTGGTCGTGGGCGACGAGCCGCAGGCGGAACGGAGAGCCGTCGCGCGCGCGCTCGTCGACCGCGGCGCCGCCGCTCTCGGCCGCGACCGCCCGGTCCTCCTCGGTCATCGCGCTCGCGACCCAGGTCACGTCGTGATGCGAGACGAGGCTTCGAAGTGCGGTCACGAGCCCGCCGCCGCCGCGTTTGGCCACGCGCTCGCCGCCGGCGCCTCGCGTGAAGGTCACCGGCCCGCGGTTCGAGACCACGATCAGCTTGCGACGCTCGCCCATGGCCGCTGCCACCCTACCCCGCGTTTCGCCGGGGAAACGACCTAGGACACGGTCGCGGCGACCGTGACCTCGGCGCCGGCGGTGTCGTTGCCTTCGAGCTTGTTCAGCAGCACGAGCCAGTCCCGTAGCAGACGCGGCATCAGGAAGTTCCGGCGCACGTACTCCTTCCCGCGCAGCGCGCGCTGCCTCGCGCCGGCGGGGTCGGCGAAGATCTCGAGGCAGGCGCGAGCGCACTCCTCGGGCGAGTGCGGGTCGACGAGCCAGCCCGTCTCGCCGTCCTGGATCTGCGCCACGATCCCGCCGACACGGCTCGCGACCATCGGCCGCGTCTTCCACAGCGCCTCGGTGACGGTCAGGCCGAAGCCCTCCTTCGTCGACTTCTGGATCACCGCATTCGAGTGCACCTGGAACGCGTTGACCTCCACGGAGCCGATGTTGTTCAGGTTCGAGAGGATGTAGACGTCGGGGTCGCCGTCCGCGTAGGTGACGGTCCGGTTGTAGTAGTCCCAGCCCTCGGGGTCGTCGTGCGCCATCGACCCGACCAGCGCGAGCTGCACCTCGGGATGCTCGGCCTTCACGATCCGGTAGGCGTCGATCACGCCGAGTGGGTCCTTCCAGGGATCGAAGCGCGAGACCTGCGTCAGCAGCGGGCGGTCCACGTCGATCCCGAACTGGTCGACGATGTACGCGGCGTCCTCGGGCGACAGCGCCATGTTCTTCGGCGTCAGCGGGTCGATCGCCGGGGGCCAGATGTAGGCCGGAGCGATCAGGGCGTCGCGGGGCACGTACTCCTGCATGTGGAAGATCGCGGCGTCGTAGCGCGCGAGCCACGGCAGCAGAAAGTCGAGCACCTGCGGGTTCGGCTGCGAGAGGTCGATGTGGCAGCGCCAGATCCAGTGAGCGGCGCTGTCGGGAAAGTGCTCGATCAGGCCGGCGGGCTGCGGGTCGTGGACGAGGACGTAGTCGTACTCGTCGGAGAACTCCTCGGCGTTCAGCGCCTGAAAGCGGCGATAGACCTCCTGCTGGGTCTCGGTGAGGCCCTGCGGGTCGCCCTGCAACGCGTTGTGGATCGTCTTCGTCGCGGCGAAGAACTCCTCCGCGCCGGCAATGATGCGCCACTCCGCGTCGAGGCCCGCGTCCCTCATCAGCGGCACGAGGGCGTAGTTGATCTCGGCCACGCCGCCGCCGAAGGCGGTCGCCGACAGGTGCACCAGCCGCTTGCCGCGCAGGGGCTCGGCGAGCCGGCGGATCTCCTCCATCAGGCCACGCGTGGCGATCGTGCCGTAGTCGGCGAGCGACTTCTGTCCGACGTTGACGAGCTGGAGCATCAGCGGCCGCCGAGGATAGCTGGCAGGTCGGCGGCGGTCAGTCGGTCAGGAGCTTGACGAAGCGCAGGCGCGCGCCACCGCCCTCGCGCGGAGACATCTCTACCTCGTCCGTGACCGCGCGGATGATCGCGATCCCGAGGCCGCCCTCTTCCAGCTCCTCCGCGTCGGCGGCGGGCTGCGGGGGCTCGAAGCCGCTGCCGGTGTCGCCGACCTCCACCGCGAGCCGGTCTCCGCTCAGCTCGTACACGATGTCGACGCTTCCGCGACCGCGGTCGTCGTAGGCGTGCTTGACCGAGTTGGTGCAGGCCTCCGTGAGCGCGAGCTTGAGATCGTGCAGCGTCTCGTCCGACAACGACCGGACTCCAGCGATCGCGGTCAGTGCCAGGCGGCCGAGCGTGATGTACTCGGCCCGCGCTGGGATGGTGAGGCGCACGGAGCGGCCCTCTTCGCTCATCGCTATCGAGCTTCCCGTTCTGGGCCTGCGCCTAACCAGGAGGAAACCGCCGGCCTGCCGTCGAAGGACACGGGTTCGGATCTTATTGGCTCTCTGAGCGTTCGCTCAGCCGCACCTCGAGCTGAAGGCGGGCATGGCCCCGCTCGACCGTAAACGGAACGAGCTGGCCGGGAGCCAGATTCGTGACAATTCTTGCAATGTCCTCCGAGCCCGCTACTGGATGTCCGTCGATCGCGACGATCACGTCGCCGCTGCGCGGGAAGTCGACGCCGAGCGCGCTCGCGGTATACGTGCCGGCGTGCAGTCCCGCAGCAGCGGCCGGGCTGCCGGAGACGATGTTCGTGACGACGGCTCCGCGTGACACCGTGTAGTCGAAGTGCCGTGCGAGTGCCGGGGTGAGGTCGGTGGTCTCGACACCGACGTACGCATACGAAACCGAGCCGTTGGCGATCAACTGCTGCATCGAGCGCTTCGCGGAGTTGACCGGCACCGCGAAGCCCACGCCCTCCGCCTGGCCGCTCGTGCTGCGAATCTGAGCGTTGATGCCGATCACGCGGCCGCGGGCGTCGAACAGCGGGCCGCCGGAGTTGCCGTGGTTGATCGGCGCGTCCGTCTGGATCGCGTCGACGAGGTCGAAGTTCGACGTGAGTGACTGGACCGACCGCTGCGTCGCGGAGACGACGCCCACCGCGAGCGAGTTCTCGTTGCCGAACGGGCTGCCGATCGCCGCGACCGGCTCGCCGACCGCTACCGCCGCGGAGTTGCCGAGCGGTACGGGCACCAGCGCATGTGCCGACCGGTCGACCTTGACCAGGCCGACATCGTCGAAGACGTCCCAGCCGACGATCTTGGCCACGGCGCGGTCGTGGTCCTCAAACTCGACGAAGACCTGGTCGGCCGGCTTGGCCACCGCGCCGTCGCCGGCCGTCGTGATCACGTGCGAGTTGGTGAGGATGTAGCCCTGCGGCGAGACGACGAAGCCGGAGCCCTGCGCGCGCTGCGCGGTCGCGGGATCGGTGCCGTAGACGGAGACGATCGTGACGACGCCAGGCGCCCGGTGCGCGTAGATCGCTTTCGGGCTGAAGCCGTTGCCGGTCAGCGGCCGGGCGGCCGGACCCACTGCAGCTGTCGCCGCAGTGCCGCTCGGCTCGGCCGGCGGGGCTGCCCGGAAGACCGTCGTCGTGGAGCTCGAGCCGGTCCAGCCGGTCAGGTTCCCGACCGCGAGCGCGGCGACGCCGCCCAGGACGGCACAGGCGACGGCAACAGCAGCAAGAGAGGCGCTTCGCACGGCTTTCGCACTGTAGCTACGCGTTTCCGGAACGCGACATTTCCCGTGAAATCGGCTCCGAGGTCGCTTCGGCCGGTGGAAGCACGAGTGAGAAGACGGTTCGGCCCGGCCGCGATTCGACCTCGATCGCGCCGTCCATCAGCTCGGCGAGCTCCTTGGCGATGGCGAGGCCCAGACCGCTGCCCGAGGCCCGCGTGCCGTCGAGTCGGTAGAAGCGCTCGAAGAGCGGCTCGCGTTGCTCCGGCGGGATTCCCGGACCCTCGTCCTCGACCTCCAGGACCGCGGCGGCGTCGGTGCGGCGGGCCCGCAACTCGACCGGCGTTCCCGGAGGTGTGT
>JAWVDY010000139.1:0-3347 GCA_033856995.1 Gaiellaceae bacterium | reverse complement strand
CGACCCGCGGGGTACTGGAGCCGAGATCACCTTCGGCAGTAACCCGAACCTCTCCGAGGCGAAGACCCTCGCGCTCGTCCTGCAGACCGGCGCGCTGCCGGTGAAATTCGAGCCGATCGAGCGCACCGACGTCTCGGCTACGCTCGGCAAGGACTCGCTCAAGCAGGCAAGGACCGCAGCGCTGATCGGCCTGCTCGTGGTCGCCGCCTTCCTGCTCGTCCTCTACCGCTTCCTCGGCGTGGTCGCGGTCGTCGGCCTCGGCATCTACGCCGCCTTCCTCTACGCGGCGATCCTGCTCTTCGGCGTCACGCTGACGCTGCCGGGCTTCGCGGGCCTGATCCTGACCATCGGCGTCGCGGCCGACGCGAACGTCGTCATCTTCGAACGGATCAAGGAAGAGGTGCGCGCCGGGAAGTCCGTGCGCGCCGCGATCTCGGCCGGCTACTCGAAGGGCTTCCACACGATCATCGACGCCAATGTGGTCACCGTGATCACGGCGATGGTGCTCTTCGCCGTCGCGACCGCCGGTGTGAAGGGCTTCGCGCTGATGCTCATGATCGGCACGGTGATCTCGCTGGTCACCGCCGTCGGGGCGACGCGCGCGATGCTCGGCTTGCTCGCAGGCTTCCGCTGGTTCGAGAACCCGCGCTTCATGGGCGCGGCCGGCCAGCAGGGGGCGAAGTGGCTTCAGATCGACTTCATGCGCCGCCGCTTCCTCTGGTTTGCGATCTCCGGCGCGGTCGTCGTGATCGGGATCGGCGCTCTCGCGATCAAGGGCCTGAACCTCGGCATCGACTTCAAGGGCGGCACGCAGGTCACGTTCACGACGCCGAAGCCGGTCTCCATCTCGAGCATCCGCACCCAGGCCGCGAAGTTCGGCCAGGAGCCGGTCGTCCAGGGCCGCGGCAAGACCGTCGGTGCCGATCAGTTCAAGAGCTTCCAGATTCGCCTGCGCGCCCTGAAGGGGCCGCAGACGAGCGCGCTCAAGAACGACATCCAGACGCGCTTCAACAGCAGCTCGCTCCAGATCCAGACAGTCTCGGCGAGCTTCGGGAGACAGATCGCGCGAGGGGCGATCACCGCGATCCTCTTCTCGCTGCTCCTGATCATCCTCTACATCGCGATCCGGTTCGACTTCAAGTTCGCGGTGCCGGTGATCGTCGCGCTGGTCCACGACATCGTGATCACCGTCGGCGTCTACGCCCTGCTCGGGAGAGAGGTGTCGAACTCGACCGTGGCAGCGGTGCTGACCGTGCTCGGCTACTCGATCTACGACACGATCATCATCTTCGACCGCATCCGCGAGAACGTGCCGCTGATGCGGCGCGCGCCGTTCGCCACGATCGCGAACATCTCGCTCTGGGAGACGATCCGCCGCTCGCTGGCAACGACCTTCATCACGCTGCTGCCGATCGTCTCGCTGCTCATCTTCGGCGGGGCGACGCTGAAGGACTTCGCCTTCGCGCTGCTCGTAGGGATCGTCTCGGGCGCGTACTCCTCGATCTTCATCGCCGCGCCGCTGCTGACGATCTGGAAGGAGCGCGAGCCGGAGTACGCGCGGCGCATCGGGCAGGAGCCGCCCAGCGGAGACGGCACGGCGACGCTCGAGGCCGCCGAGCAGGCCGCCGCCGCGCAGCCCACGCCCGACCTCTCGCCGGTCGGCGCCGTCGAGCGGGCCGCCGGCGCGAACCAGGCGAAGCGAGAGCGACGGCGGCAACGGCGCCGCGCGAGGCCACATGGCCGCGCCCGCTGAGCTTCGCGAGCTGGCCGAGAAGGTCGTGCTCGCTGGGGTCGGCGCGGTCGCGCTGACCGCCGAGCGAGCCGACTCGCTGGCCGAGGAGCTCGCCGCCCGCGGCGGGATCGGCCGCGACGAGGCGCGCCGGCTCGTCGACGAGCTCGTCGGCCGCTGGCGCAGCGAAGGCGTTCGGCTCAGCGAGCGGACCGGTACCGGTCTGACGGGCGTCTTCCGCGAGCTCGGGCTCGTGACGCGGGGCGAGTTCGAGGAGCTCGAGCTCCGGGTCGCGCAGCTCGAGCACCGGCTGCGGCTCCTCGAGCCGTGAGCCTGCTCGACCGGCTGGGGAGCGTCGAGGCGGGGTGGTGGCTCGGCCGCAAGATTGCCCCACGCGTGGCGGTCACGATGGCGCCGGCCGCCGGCTACGGCGTGGAGCACATCCCGCTCGAGGGCGGTGCCGTGATCGCGGCGAACCACTTCTCGGCGATCGACCACCCGCTGATCGGCGCGTTCTCGCCGCGGGTCATCTATTTCCTCGCGAAGGCCGAGCTGCTCGATGTCGCGGTGGTCGGGCCGGTGCTGCGCTGGCTCGGCGTCTTCGGCGTGCGCCGTGGCGAGGGCGATCGCGAGGCGCTCCGGCGCGCGCGGGGCCTCGTGCGGGACGGCCAGCTCGTCTGCGTCCACGTCGAGGGCACGCGCCAGCGGTTCGGGCATCCAGGGGAGATTCAGCCCGGCGCGCTCATGATCGCCATGCAGGAGGGCGCGCCGGTGATCCCGTGCGGGCTCGACACGTTCGGCTGGTCGCCGACGAACCGGCGCAAATGCGCGGTCGTGTGGGGCGAGCCGATGCGCGTCGACGACCTGCCGCGGAACCGGAAGGGGTACGCCGAGGCGGCCGACCGCGTGGGCGCGGAGATCGTCCGTCTCTGGCGGCTCGCGGCCGAGGCGAGCGCGGCAGGCCTGCCGCCGGAGCTACCGGACGGCGCTCGCCGCAGCGGGATCAACCCGCGCGCGTGACCGCGGGGCCAAGGCCAGGGACAGTCTCTGGCCCGTGGCCAAAGGGGCGCTGGCGAATGTCACGGAAGTGCGCCGAGTTGTCCCCCGATCGCCCAGCGGCCGTGTGACGATGCGATCCTCGGTGCCAGTTGCGGCGGCGGATCCGGCTTTGTGCCATCGCAGCCCCGGCCGGTCGCCCCTGGGCGCGAACGCGCGCCTGATGCAACACTGAACGCATGGCGGGCACGGCCACCCGGAACCTCGGCCGGATCTCGGAGATCGCCCAGGTCGCGGTCAAGCACGGCTTCGGGTACTTCTTCGAGACCCACCGGCTCACCGACCTCCTCCCGGGGCGGCCGAAGCTCGATCCCGACGCCACGCCGTCGTCGCAGCGCGGCCAGCACCTGCGCGAGATGCTCGACGAGCTCGGCCCGACGTTCGTCAAGTTCGGGCAGCTCCTCTCGACCCGGCCAGACGTCGTCCCGCCGGACATCGTGCTCGAGCTCCAGAAGCTCCAGGACGACGTGCGCTCAGTCCCGTACGAGAACGTCGAGCGGGTGATCCGCGAAGAGCTCGAGCTCTCGGTCGAGCAGCTCTTCACCCAGTTCGACCCGGTCCC
>JAWVDY010000138.1:0-39285 GCA_033856995.1 Gaiellaceae bacterium | reverse complement strand
CCTGCCGCCTCGAAGCTGGCGCGCGAGCAACGTGCGCACGACGCGGACGTAACGTTCCACGACGCCCCGGGCGGCCACGAGGGCACGTACTGGGACGCCCACTTCTCGCAGTACCTGAAGTTCTACGCTGACGCCTGCGACTAATCCTCGAAGCGGCGGATCACGATCGTCGCATTGTGGCCGCCGAAGCCGAAGGAGTTCGAGACAGCCGTGCGAACGTCTGCCTCGCGCGACTCGTTCGGGATGTAGTCGAGGTCGCACTCAGGGTCCGCGTCGTCGTAGTTGATCGTCGGCGGGAGCACGCCGCGCTCGACCGCCAGGACCGAGAACATCGCCTCGACCGCGCCGGCTGCACCGAGGCAGTGGCCGGTCGCGCCCTTCGTCGAGGAGACGGGCGTGTTACGCGCGTTCTCCTCGCCGAGCGCCAGCTTGATCACGCGCGTCTCGGCCGCGTCGCCGAGCGGCGTCGAGGTGCCGTGCGCGTTGATGTAGTCGATCTCGCTCGTGTCGACACCTGCGTCGCCGAAGGCCATCGTCATCGCGCGAGCCGGGTTCTTGCCGGACGGGTCGGGCTCCGTGATGTGGCGCGCGTCGGAGGAGACGCCGTAGCCGAGCAGCTCCGCGCGGATGTTCGCGCCGCGGGCACGCGCGTGCTCGAGCTCCTCCAGTACCACGACCGCGCCGGCCTCGCCCATCACGAACCCGTCGCGCGCGGCGTCGAACGGCCTGCTCGCGGCCTCCGGATCGTCGTTGCGGCGCGAAAGGGCCCGCATCGCGCTGAAGCCGGCGATCCCGACCTCGGTCACCGGCGCCTCGGTGCCGCCGCAGAGCATCACGTCGGCTCGACCGAGCCGAATCGCATCGAGGCCGTCGCCGATCGCCATGTTCGAGGCTGCGCAGGCCGTGCATTGCGAGCTGAGCGGGCCCTGGGTGCCGAGCTGCATCGACACCCAGGCGGCGCCCATGTTCGGGATGATCTCCGGGATCGAGAAGGGGTTGACGCGGTCGGGGCCGCGCTCGAGCAGCTCGCTGTGGCAATCCTGGAAGGCCTTCAGCCCGCCGATGCCGGTGGCAATCGCCGCGCCGATGCGATCCGGCTCGGCCGCAATGTCCAATCCCGAGTCGGTCTCGGCCTGGCGTGCCGCGGCGACGACCAGGTGCGCGAAGCGGTCCATGCGCCGAGCCTGCTTCCGGTCGATGTAGTCGGTTGGGTCGAAGTCCTTCACCTCGCAGGCGAAATGGACCGCGTAGCCACTCGAATCGAACTGCGTGATCGGACCCGCGCCCGAGCGGCCCGCGATCAGGTTCTGCCAGGTCGTCTCGGCGTCTTTGCCAAGCGGCGTGACCGCGCCGATGCCCGTGATCACGACCCTACGCCGCCCGTTGAGGCTTCCGTTACTCAAAATTCACATCCCCAGCCCGCCGTCGACGAGCAGCACCTCGCCCGTTATGAACGCGGCCTCGTCGGAGCAGAGGAAGCGTACCGCCCCGGCGATGTCCTCCGGCTCGCCGAGCCGGCCGAGCGGTGTATTCCCGAGCATCGCCTGCTGCGCCTCCTCCGGGAGCACCTCGGTCAAGCGCGTGTTCACGTAGCCGGGCGCGACCACGTTCGCGCGCACGTTGCGGCTGCCGAGCTCGCGGGCGAGCGATTTCGTGAAGCCGATGATCCCGGCCTTCGAGGCGCCGTAGTTCGTCTGGCCCCAGTTGCCGTGGACGCCGACGATGCTGGAGACATTCACGATCGCGCCTGCGCGCTTCTTCATCATCCCGCGGGTGACGGCGCGGCAGGTGTAGAAGACCGACGAGAGGTTGGTCTCGATCACGTCGCGCCAGTCCTCGTCGGTCATCCGCGCGAGCAGGCCGTCGCGGGTCAGCCCGGCGTTGTTGACGAGGATGTCGAGCTCGCCGGCCTCCTCGACGAGGCGCTTCGCCTGCTCCGCGTCGGAGACGTCCCCGTGGACCGCGCGCCCACCCGCCTCCTGCGCGACCGCCTCGGCCTCCTCGGCGCCGGACCGGTAACCGACCACCACCTCGGCTCCGGCGCGCGCCAGCTCGAGCGCGATCGCACGGCCGATCCCACGCGAGCCACCGGTGACGAGCGCCGTCTTGCCCTCGAGCGAGCAGAACACCGCGTCAGGCAGAGTTGAGAGTCTCCCGGAGCTTCTCCAGGGACGCGAGGTCGCCCACCGGGATCGCCTTGACGCTGCGGTCGATCCGCTTCAGTAAACCGCTCAGGACGTTGCCGGGGCCGACCTCGACGAAGACCTTCACGCCCTGGCGCATGAGCTCGCGCGCCGCCTGGGTGAAGCGCACCGGCGCCGTCAGCTGCTCGACCAGGAGCGCCGCCATCCGCTGGGCGGGCTCGATCTTCGCCGACACCGTGGACATGAACGGCGCAACCGGATCGGAGAACTTCGCGCGCTCGATCGCGGGGCGCAGGTGCTCGGCCGCGGCTCTTATAAGGGGGCTGTGGAACGCCCCCGAGACGCGGAGCTTGACCGTGCGCCGCGCGCCCTCGCGCTCGGCCTCGCTGCAACACTCGTCCACCGAGGGGTTCTGGCCGGAGATGACGATCTGGCCGGGGCAGTTGTAATTCGCCGGCCACACGTTCGCGATTCGCTCGCAGAGCGCTTCGACGACCTCGTCCTCGAGCCCGAGAATCGCGGCCATCGAGCCCGGGTTCTCGCGCGCCGCCTCGGCCATCGCGAGGCCGCGCTCGCGGACGAGCCTGATCGCGTCCTCGGTCGAAAGGGCCTGCGCCGCCGCCAGCGCGGCGAACTCCCCGACCGAGTGGCCGACCACGACGTCAGGCTCGAAGCCCTCCGACCGCAGGGCCGCCAGAACGGCGAGGCTCGTGGCCACGAGCGCCGGCTGCTGCACCTCCGTCTGGACGAGCTCCTCCTCGGGCGCATCGAAGCAGAGCCGGACGAGGTCGAGGCCCGAGGCCTCGCTCGCCTGGCGGTAGACCTCCATCGCCGCGGGCACGGCGAGGGCGATCTCACGGCCCATACCCGCCTCGAGCGAGCCCTGGCCGGGAAAGCAGAATGCGATCTTCGTGGCGCTCATCCAGTTCCTCCGTCTGTCCATTCGATCAAACCGGAGCCCCAAGTGAGCCCGGCACCCATCCCCGTCATCAGCACGAGCTGGCCTCCGTGCAGCCGTCCGTCGGCCTGCGCGTCGGCGAGCGCAAGCGGAATCGAGCCCGAGGAGGTGTTCCCGTAGCGGTCGACGTCAACCACGGTCTTCTCCTCCGGGATCCCGAGTCTTTGTCGCGCGTGCTCGATGATTCTGACGTTCGCCTGGTGCGGCACGTAGACGTCCACGTCGTCGATCGTGCGGTCGCACTCGGCCAGCACGGCCTTTGCGGACGTGACGAGGACGCGCGTTGCGAACTTGAAGACCTCCCGGCCGTTCATCTTCACGAAGTGCAGCCGCTCGGCCACGGACTCCGCGGTCGCGGGGCGCGCGGACCCGCCTGCGGGCAGGTAGAGCTGCGGGCCACCCGAGCCGTCGGCGCCGAGCTCGAAGCCGAGGAAGCCGCCGCGATCCACCCTCTCGAGCACGACCGCGCCCGCGCCGTCACCGAAGAGAACGGCGGTGCCGCGGTCGGTCCAGTCCAGGATCCGCGAGAGCACGTCGCCGCCGACGATCAGCGCCTTCTGCGCGAGACCCGCAGCCAGCATGCCGTAGCCCTGCGCGACCGCGTACATGAAGCCCGTGCAGCCGGCCGACAGGTCGTAGGCCGCCGCGTCCGGAGCGCCGAGGCGGTCGGCGAGGATCGCGCCGGTCGACGGGAAGGCCATGTCAGGTGTGACCGTCGCGACGATGATCAGGTCGATTTGCGCGGCCTCGAGTCCTGCCTGCTCCAGCGCGTCGTGCGCGGCCGGGAGGCAGAGGTCGGAGAGCGCCTCCCCCGGTTCTGCGATGCGGCGCTCCCGGATACCGGTGCGCTCGATGATCCACTCGTCGGAGGTCTCCATCATCGTCGAGAGCTCGTCGTTCGTGACCACCCGGTCGGGCACGCGGGCGCCGATGCCGGTGATCGAGATGGCGACGCCGTTGGCGGTGCCGATCATCGTTCCACCGCAAACGTGAGCGTCCCGCGGGCCGCGAGCTGGCCGTCGACGTGCGCCGTCGCCTTGCCCTTGCCGATCGGCCCGCGCACGGTGTCGATCACGCACTCGAAGACGAGCTCGTCGCCCGGCTCGACGATGCGCTTGAAGCGGACGTCGTCGATCCCGGCGAACAGCGCGAGCCGGCCGCGGTTCTCTTCCTGCGTGAGGACCGCGACGGCGCCGGTCTGCGCCATCGCCTCGACGATCAAGACGCCGGGCATGATCGGGCGGCCCGGGAAATGACCCGCCAGATACCACTCGTCGGGCCGCACGGTCTTGCGCGCGACCACCCGCTCGCCGGGCTCGAGCTCGAGCACCTCGTCGATGAGGAGGAACGGCTCACGGTGCGGCAGGATCTCCTCGATCTCCTGGCGGTTGAGGACCGTCACGCGAGGCGCGGGCGAAGGTCGGGTTGCACGGCCGCCTAGTGTATTTGGCGATGACCGACTCGCTGGCGGCCGATGCGGTCGTGCCGCGGCTGCGCGGCCGGCTCGGCCGCCCGTACGAGCACGTCGGCTCGACCCCGTCGACGCAGCTGCTCGTGGCGGCAGACGCCCGCGAGGGAGCGCTCGTGACCGCCGAGGAGCAGACGGCGGGCCGCGGCCGGCTCGGCCGGCTCTGGCTTGCGCCTGCCGGCACGAGCCTCCTCTGCTCGCTGCAGCTGCGGCCCGGCGTGCCGCAGGAGCGCCTGCCGGAGCTAACCGGCGTGGCGGCACACGCGTGCGCGGAGGCGATCGCGGCGCTGACGGGCCTTGAGCCGGAGCTGAAGTTCCCGAACGACCTGCTGCTCGGCGGCCGCAAGGTCGCCGGGATCCTCGCCGAGGCGCGTGAGGAGCGGGTCGTGCTCGGCGTGGGCGTGAACGTCAACGTCCCGGCCGTGGATCTCCCTCAGGAGGTGGCCCGGGCGGCGACCTCTCTGCTCGTCGAGACGGGGCAGGAGCTCGATCGCGCGGAGCTGCTCGTCGAGTTGCTCGAGCGACTCGAGCGTCGTTACGACGCCTGGCTCAGCGCCGGAAGCTGACGACGCGGCTCCGGTTGCCGGCGAGATCGACCGCGTACGCGGTCAGCCCCCGCACCGCGCCGACGTGCGCGAGGTGGACGAGCCCCGCCCGCCGCACCTTCAGCCGCCGCCAGCGGCCGTTGACCGCCGCGACCAGGGAGCCCGGCTCCGAGACCCGGAAGATCAGCGACACGCGGGAGACAAGCCGCAGCGACGGCGGCCGGCGATCGATCCGCACCGTCGCGCTCTGCGTCACGTCGAGGAGCGAGTCGGTCGCGCGCACCGCGACCGTGTAGCGCCCGTCGGCAAGCCCGCCTCCGTCCCAGCTGAGCTGCTGGGTCCCGGGCGCGAAGTCCTGCTCCGCGAGCGACGAGACGATCCTGGTGCCACGCAGTACCTGCACCTTCACGTGCGCCGGATTCAGCAGCGAGAACGAGAGCGCGACCGCATCGAGAGTGCCGTCCCCGTTCGGCGAGATCACCGGCGTGTCGACCGAAGTCCCGGCGAGCGTGCGGTCGACCCAGAACCGCGACGAGCTCTGAACCTGCTTCCCTGCCGCGGTTGCCGTCACCGCCAGCCGGTACCTTCCGTCCGGGAGCGCATCCGGGCTCCAGGTGAGCTCCTGCTTGCCGGCGGCGCGCGGGCCGCTGAAGAGCGTGCCGACGGCGCTCCCGAGCGCGTCCTGCACCGTCGCGGTGACGGTGGCGGCGGTCGAGAGCCTGTACGCGACCTTGGCATCGTCACCACGGCCGTCGCCGTTCGGCGAGACGATCGTCGGGGCCACGCGGAGCTGCTGCAGCGCAAGCGGGGCCGGGGCGTCGCCGATCGAACCGGTCGCCGCGCGCATCTGGGGAGCGGTGATCGCCCACGTGTAGCGACCCTCAGGCGCAGCGGTCGCATCCCAGGTCCAGTCGGCGTGCGTCCCCGTCCCGGTACCGCTCGCCACGGTCGTCCCGGACGCGTCGCGCACGGTCACGGTCCAGCCGGCCTCGCCCGAGAGCCGCGCGGTGAACCGGAGCGGCTCCCCGATCGCGCCGCTCACAGTCGGCGAGTAGAGCTTCGGAAGCCCCGTGCTCGCGACGGCCGAGCGGATCGACGGAAGCTGCGCGTAGAGGCTCGCGCCAGGACAGCTCGTCGGGTAGACGTCGCGATGGCCGGAGATCGCGCGCAGCGTGACCGCCCTGCCTGCGGGGTAGCGCGGGTTCCCCGCCGAGACGCGCACGACGCTCGAGAGCGGATCGACGTGCGCGAGGTCGAGCCGCCAGGCGATCAGGGAGACGAGCGCGGCACGGGCGGCCGGCGTGATCGAGGTCGAGCTGTAGTCGCCGATCACCGCAACCCCGACCGAGCCGCTGTTGAAGCCCATCGCGTGAGCGCCGACGACCGGCCGCGTCATCCCGCCGTAGCGGCCTTCGAAGATCTGGCCGTACTTGTCGACGAGGAAGTTGTAGCCGATGTCGTTCCAGCCGTTGCCCTTGACGTGGTAGAGCTCGATCGCCCGCACGATCGAGGCGGACTGCGACTTCGAGTAGGCATTCGACCCCGCGGTGTGATGGACGATCGCGAGGTGGATCCCGTCGGCGTAGTACGGCGCCGCGCGGCGGATCGACTCGTCGGCGTGCCAGCCCGCCCGCGTCACGATCGACGGACCGCCTGCGATCTCGGCGCGCTTGGCGGGGCCTGCCAATGTCGGGCTGCGGACGAGGACCGCCCTGAGCCGGGTCACGCGGCCGGCCGTGCGGTACGCGATCCGGCTCGAAGGCCCGGTCCAGAACGGCTCGCCGACGCGCCAGCCGGGCGTCGTCCGCTCCCGGCTTCGATCGGGCGCCGCGTCCTCCTCCGTCGACAGCCGCCACGGACTCCAGCGACCGGCAAGGTCACGCGTCCGGAAACGGACCAGTCCCGGGCCACGCCAATGGAAGCCGACGAGCTCGAAGATGCCCGGCGAGAGCACGCGCCGCGCAGCCTGCGGCTGGAGGTCTCGTTGCTGCACGAGCCCGGCGGCGAGTGCGGAGCCGGGCAGCACGGCGGCAAGGACGGCTGCGATTAGTAGCGATCTCAAGGAACGACCCGACTTCGAGAGTCGCAGAGGACTTCCTCGCCCGCAAGGAAGACCACTGCTCGCTGATAGAATCTTTACGACCGTGAAAGGGCCGTTCTTGCGGGCATTTTTCGGCTCGGTGGCAGCGGCCCTCGCCGTTCCGGCACTTGCTCTCGCCGCCTCCTCCGGGCAGCCCCGTGTGCTCGCGATCCACTTCGAGCTGGAGGTCAACCCGGTCACCTCGAGCTATCTCGACCACGAGCTCGACGTGGCGCAGAAGGATCACTACGACGCCGCCGTGATCGTGCTCGACACTCCGGGCGGCCTTTCGGAGTCGATGCGCAAGATCGTCAAGAAGGAGATCGGCCTCAAGGTCCCGGTGATCGTCTACGTCTCGTCGAGCGGCGCGAGGGCTGCCTCTGCGGGGGTCTGGATCACGCAGGCCGCGGACATCGCGGCCATGGCTCCCGCGACGAACATCGGCTCCTCGACGCCGATCGATTCGAGCGGCCAGAACCTCGGCTCCGACCTGCGCCGGAAGGTGATCAACGACGCCGTCGCATCACTGACGAGCCTGATGCGCTTTCACCACCGAGACGCGGCCTGGGCCGCCCTGGCCGTTCGGAAGGCCTCGAACCTCGACGAGCAGACTGCGAAGAAGATGAACGTCGTCGACGTGCTCGCGCCCACCCTGCCGGCGCTCCTCGACAAGCTCGACGGCCGCAAGACGATCGGCAAGAACTTCACGCTCCACACCGCGGGCGCCCGGATCGTCAGCGTGCACCCCGGCTTCTTCACGAGCCTGCTGAACACGCTGATCGACCCGAACCTGATCCCGCTGCTCTTCCTTGCCGGGATCGCGGGGCTCGGCTTCGAGGTCTTCCACCCGGGGATCGTGCTCCCGGGTGCGCTCGGCGGCGTCTCGCTCGTGCTCGCGCTGTTCGGCTTCGCCGTGCTTCCGATCAGCTGGGCCGGCCTCGCGCTGCTGATCCTCGGCGCGGCGCTGCTCGTGATCGACGCACACGTGATCACCCACGGCGCGCTCACGGTGTCAGGACTGATCAGCATGGTCGTCGGGTCGCTGCTGCTCTTCCACAACGCGCCGGCGCCGTACAACCAGCACAACACGCCGCTGCTCGTCGGCTTCGCGGTCGTGCTCGGCGGCATCTGGGCCTTCGCGATGACAAAGGCCGTGCAGGTCCGGCGAAGTCCCGTGGCCGTCGGCCCGCAGACGATGGTCGGCGAGGTCGGCCAGGTCAGGCGCGACGACCTGGTGTTCGTGCAGGGCGAGCTCTGGCGGGCGCGGACCACAGGCGGCGAGCAGCTGCATCCGGGCGAGCGGGTGCGCGTTGCCGGAGTCGGCCCGGAGCTGACGCTCCTCGTGGAACCCGTCTCCGACTAAGGCGCCGACTAGGCGGCGCCGACCAAGTAGGTCGCGCGGGCCTCGCCCGCGTGGCCGTCCAACGCACCAGCTTGGTGTTCTTTCCGCTCGTGGTCTCCAGGACGTAGGGGTAGGATCCTCGTCGTGACCGCCGCCGCGATCATCGTCGTTGTACTGCTCTTCATCGTCGTGCTCTTCCTGATCTCGGCGATCAAGGTGGCGCGCGAGTACGAACGCGGGATCGTCTTCCGGCTCGGCCGGCTCCTGCCGGAGCCGAAGGGCCCGGGACTGTTCATCCTGATTCCGATCGTCGACCGGATGGTCAAGGTCGACCTGCGGACGATCACGCTGAACATCCCGCCGCAGGAAGTGATCACCAAGGACAACGTCCCGGCGCGGGTGAATGCTGTCGCCTACTTCCGGATCGTCGAGCCGAAGAACGCGATCGTGCAGATCGAGAACTTCATGGTCGCGACCTCGCAGATCGCGCAGACGACGCTGCGGTCGGTGCTCGGCCAGCATCTGCTCGACGAGCTGCTCTCGGAGCGCGACAAGATCAACGCGATCCTGCAGGAGATCATCGACGAGGCCACGTCCCCCTGGGGAATCAAGGTCTCGATCGTCGAGGTCAAGGACGTCGAGATCCCCTCGGGAATGCAGCGCGCGATGGCGCGACAGGCCGAGGCCGAGCGTGAGCGGCGCGCGAAGGTGATCAACGCCGAGGGCGAGTTCCAGGCCTCCGAGCGGCTGAAGGACGCGGCACTCGTGATCGAGGAGCACCCGATCGCGCTCCAGCTGCGCTACCTGCAGACGCTGCTCGAGCTCGGCTCGTCGCAGTCGACGACGATCGTCTTCCCTGCACCGATCGACCTGCTGACGCCGTTCCTCGAGCGCGCCAAGAAGCCCTGACTCCGGACCTGCGGGTCGACCCGCTCTCCGGCCGCCTCGTCGCGGTCGCGCCGGGCCGCTCGGGCCGCCCGGGGGCCAACTCCCCGCAGCTCGAGCCGGCCTCCGCCGAGGAGCTCGAGTCCTGCCCGTTCTGCGAGGGGCGCGAGGATCGCACCCCGCCTGAGGTGCTCGCGCTGCCGGCCGGGGGCCGCGAGCCCGACACGGCCGGTTGGAGGGTGCGCGTCGTGCCGAACATGTACCCGGCCTTCGAGCGGCAGGAGGTTGTCGTTCATTCGCCCGAGCACGCCCGCTCGATCGCCGAGCTCGGCGCGGCTCGCCTCGGTCTCGTCGCCGAGGCCTGGCGCCTGCGCGCCGAGGATGCACGTGAGCAGGGCCGGACGCTCTTCGCCGGGATCAACGAGGGCCGCGCCGCCGGCGCCAGCCTGCTGCACTCGCACTCGCAGCTCGTCTGGCTCGATGCCGAGCCCCCAATCCCGAGGGCCGAGAGCAGCTGCGGTTGCCGCCTGTGCGACTACCTCGAGCTCGAGCGCGGCGAACGCACCCGCATCGTCGAGGACGGCGGCGGGCTCGTCCTTCTTTGCCCGTATGCGAGCCGCTCGCCGTTCGAGTGCCTGATCGCGCCGGTCGAGCACGACGGCGACGGCTTCGAAAGCCCACTGCTCGGCGCCGCGCTCGAGCTGGCCGCCGAAGCGCTACGGCGTCTTGGAGCGCTCGAGGGACCGCGCCCGGCGAACCTCTGGCTGCACGAGGCGGGTCACTGGCATCTCGAGCTCGTGCCGCGCCTGAACGTGTACGCGTCGCTCGAGCTCGGCGCCGGCCACTACATCAACACGCTCGCGCCGGAGCGCGCAGCGGAGGAGCTCCGCCGCTAGCTCGCGGGCGTGCCGTCGGTCTCGCGGAAGCGCCGCGCGGCCTCGATGGCCGCGCCCAGGTTCAGGCCCTTGTCCTTCGCCTGCTTGATCAGCATCACCGTCTCGAGCGCCTCGATGTCGTAGATGCGCTGCTTGTTCCCCTTCGTGGGGATCTGGGCCTTGTTGGTCCAGTAGTCGAGCTGCATCTTCGAGATGCCGGCGATCTGGCACACCTGCCCGAGGTAGAGCTCGATCTTGTCGAGGTGCTCGGCCAGGTCGATCGGCTCGAGAAAGTCTGCTGCCTTGTCGTACGCCATTCCTTACGCCTCCCGCGCCGGTGCTTCCTTGTTGAAAGTTATAGCGACCTGCTTCCAGTTATGGAAGAGCAACCAGTGCGAACTTACTCGTTCTTGCCGTTTTCTGCCGCTGACGCAGGAGCGGGTTCCGGCTCGACCGGCGGCTCGCCGGCGCCCTCGGGCGACTCCTCGGACTCGGCCACGAGCGCAATACTCGACACCTGCTCGTCGCCACGCAGCCGCATCACGATCACGCCCTGTGTCGCGCGGCCGAGCCGCTTGATCTCCTCGGCGGGCATCCGGATGACCGTGCCGCCGTTCGAGATCAGCATCACCTGGAAGCCCTCGCGAACGGGCAGCGCGCCGGCGAGCTTGCCGCGCGCCTTCGTGAGCTGGACGGTCTTGACGCCCAGGCCGCCGCGACCCTTGACCGGGTAGTCAGCCATCTTCGTGCGCTTGCCGAAGCCCTGGTCGGTGACGACGAGCATGTCGACCTCGTCGTCCGCGATCCCGGCGGAGATCACCTCGTCGCCCTTGCGCAGGCCCATGCCCTTCACGCCCGAGGTCGCACGACCCATCGGCCGCACCTGGTCCTCGTGGAAGCGGATCGCCTGGCCCTTGCGCGAGACGAGGATGATGTCCTCGTTGCCTGAAGAGTGGAGCACGTCGACGAGCGCGTCGTCGTCGCGAAGCTTGATCGCAATGATTCCGTCGGCCTTGAGCGGGGTGTTGTACTCCTCGAAGCGCGTCTTCTTGACCATGCCTTTGCGCGTCGCCAGCACGAGGTACTCGGCTTCCTTGAACTCGCGGGTGGCGATCACGGCCTTGACCTGCTCGCCCTGGGCGAACGGCAGCAGGTTCACGATTGCGCGACCCTTCGACTGGCGGGTGCCGAGCGGGAGCTCGTGCACCTTCAGCCGGTAGATCTTGCCGACCGAGGTGAAGAAGAGCAGGTAGTCGTGGGTCGAGGCGACGAAGAGGTGCTCGATGTAGTCCTCGTCCTTCAGGTCCATCCCCATCACGCCGATCCCGCCACGCCGCTGCTCGCGGTAGGTCGTGACCGGCAGCCGCTTCACGTAGCCGGAGCGCGTGATCGCGATGACCATGTCCTCCTCGGCGATCAGGTCCTCGAGCTCGAGCTCGCCCTCCGCGGCGACGATCTCGGTGCGCCGGCTGTCGTTCTTGCCGTAGATCTCCTTGATCTCGAGCAGCTCTTCCTTGATCAGCCCGTCGATCCTCGTCTGATCGCCGAGAATCGCGCGCAGCTCGGCGATTCGCTCTTGGAGGTCGCCGAACTCGTCCTCGATCTCCTTCCGGGCCAGGCCGGTGAGGCGCGCGAGCCGGAGGTCGAGGATCGCCTGTGCCTGGATCTCCGAGAGCTCGAACTGCTCCATCAGGCCCTCGCGCGCGGTGTCGGTGTCGGCCGCGCCGCGGATCAGCGCGATCACGGCGTCGAGGTTGTCGAGCGCAGTCAGATAGCCCTGGAGGATGTGCGCGCGGTCCTCGGCCTTGCGCAGCTCGTACTTCGACCGGCGGGTGACGACCTCGCGCTGGAAGTCGAGGTAGTGCCGGATCAGCTCGAGCAGCGAGAGCGTCTTCGGCACGCCGCCGACGAGCGCGACCGCGTTGTAGCCGAACGACGTCTGCAGCGGCGTGTGCTTGAACAGCTTGTTCAGGGCGACCTGGGGCACCGCCTCGCGCTTCAGCTCGATGTAGATCCGCATGCCGTCCTTGTCGGAATGGTCGGCGAGCGCCTCGTCGGTCATCGGGATCTCGGTCAGGACCTTGCTCTCGACGAGCTCTGCGATCTTCTCGATCACGCCGCCCTCGCCGCCCTTCTTCACGCCGTAGGGCAGCTCGGTGACGATGATCGCGTTCTTGCCGCCGCGCAGCTCCTCGATATGGGCGCGGGCGCGCATCACGATGCGGCCTCGGCCCGAGCGGTAGGCGTCGCGGATCCCCGGCCGGCCGACGATGTAGCCGCCCGTCGGGAAGTCGGGGCCCTTCACGTGCCGCGTCAGGCGCTCCACGTCGATCTCCGGGTCGTCGATCATCGCGACGATGCCGTCGATCACCTCGCCGAGATTGTGCGGCGGGATGTTGGTCGCCATCCCGACGGCGATCCCCGCCGAGCCGTTGACGAGCAGGTTCGGGAAGCGCGAGGGCAGGACGCTCGGCTGCCGCCGCGACTCGTCGTAGTTCGGCTCGAAGTCGACCGTGTTCGCGTCGATGTCGCGGAGCAGCTCGGTGGCGACCCGCGACAGGCGCGCCTCGGTGTAGCGCATCGCCGCCGGCGGGTCCCCGTCGATCGAACCGAAGTTGCCCTGCCCGTCGACGAGCGGGTAGCGCAGCGAGAAGGGCTGCGCCATCCGGACGAGCGTGTCGTAGATCGCGGAGTCGCCGTGCGGGTGGTACCGGCTCATGACCGTGCCGACCGTGGCCGCCGACTTCTTGTAGGGACGGCCGGGCTGGAGGCCGTCCTCGTGCATCCCGTAGAGGACGCGCCGGTGGACCGGCTTCAAGCCGTCGCGCACGTCGGGCAGCGCGCGGCTGACGATGACCGACATCGCGTAGTCGAGGAAGCTCGACCGCATCTCCTGGTCCAGCTCGCGAGACTCGACGCGGCCGCCCGAGAGCGCGTCGGGCAGAAGATCAGACATCGAGGAACTTGACGTCGGTCGCGTTTTGCTCGATGAAGTCGCGGCGCGGCTCGACCTGGTCACCCATCAGCCGCGAGAACCAGAGGTCGGCCGCCGACGCGTCCTCGACGTCGACGCGAATCAGCATCCGGCGAGCCGGGTCCATCGTCGTCTCCCAGAGCTGGCCGTGGTTCATCTCGCCGAGGCCCTTGAAGCGGCTGATCTGAATTCCCTCCTTTGCGAGGGTGATCGACTCGTCGCGCAGGTCCTCGAAGGTCTCTGCTTCAGCGGTCTTCTTGCCCAGCTTGAGCGAGAAGGGCGGCAGGCCGCCGGCGATCTCGGCGAGCCGGCCGTAGGTGCGGCGCACGTGCTCGTAGATCGGGGAGCTGAGGAGCTCCTTCGGAACGGCGACGTCGGTCGCCGCGCTCGTCTCTACCTCGACCATCTTCACGCGCACGCCGTCGGCGTCTGCGGAGAGGATCGAGAACGCGTACCCGTTGGCGGGAGCGGCCTCGAGCACGCGCGCGACGGCCTTCGGGTCGGCGGCGTCGCTCTCGACCAAACGGTGTGCGATCACGAAGTCCGCGGGCAGCGAGCCGAAGTCCGAGCGTAGCCGCGCGGACCAGCCCTCGAACTCGGTCAAGGCGCGCTGGAAGCGTCCGTAGCGCGACTCGGTCAGCTTGACCGGTGCGCCGTCACGCGAGCTGATCTCGAGCTCGGGAAACTTCTCGCGGACGAGCAGCTCCTCGAGCTGGATGTCCTTGATCAGGTAACTCTCCCGGCCCGCGATCTTCGCCAGATAGAGCGGCGGCACTGCGATGTAGATGTGCCCCCGGTCGAAGAGCTCCGGCATGTGGCGGTAGAGGAAGGTCAGGATCAGCGTCCGGATGTGAGCGCCGTCCACGTCGGCGTCGGTCATGACGATGACGCGGTTGTAGCGGAGCTTCGAAAGGTCGAACTCCTCGCCGATCCCGGTGCCGATCACCTGGACGAGCGACTGGATCTCGGTGTTCGAGAGCACCTTCCCGATCCGGTTCTTCTCGCTGTTGATGATCTTCCCGCGCAGCGGCAGGATCGCCTGGTTCGACTTGTCACGCGCCTGCTTCGCCGAGCCGCCGGCGGAATCGCCCTCGACGATGAAGAGCTCGGTCAGCTCGGGGTCGCGGATCTGACAGTCGGCGAACTTCTTCGCCATCCCGCCGCCGAAGGCGCCCTTGCGGCGTGTCAGCTCGCGAGCCTTGCGCGCGGCCTGTCGTGCGCGGGCCGCCGAGATCGCCTTGAGGATGATCTGCTTGGCGTCGGTTGGGTTCTCCTCGAGGAACTCCGCCAGGCCGGAGTTGACGGTCTGCTCGACGAAGCCCCGAACCCAGGGGTTGCCGAGCTTCGTTTTCGTCTGGCCCTCGAACTGCGGCTCCTGGAGCTTCACCGAGATCACGGCCGCCAGCCCTTCGCGCGCGTCCTCGCCCTCGAGGTTGTCGTCCTTTTCCTTCAGGAGCGCCTTGTCCCGCGCGTACTTGTTCAGCGTGCGAGTCAGCGCGGCGTTGAAGCCCGAGAGGTGCGTCCCGCCCTCGTGGGTGTTGATGTTGTTCGCGAACGAGAACACCGACTCGACGTACTTGGTGTTCCATTGCATCGCGACCTCGATCTGACCCTGGTCGTTGGCGCCTTCGAAGTAGACGACGTGCTTGTGGACGGGATCCTTGGACTCGTTGATGTAGCCGACGAAGTCGCGGATGCCACCCTCGTAGAGGAACTCCCGGGTGTCGCCGCCGGCGCGCTCGTCTGTGAGGACGATGCGCAGCCCGCGAGTGAGGAACGCGGTCTCGCGCAGCCGCTGGACGAGCGTGTCGGTCGACAGCTCGAGCTCCTCGAAGATCTCAGCGTCGGGCATGTACGAGATCGTCGTGCCCGACTCGCCCTTCGGAACCGTGCCGACCATCTCCATCTCGGTCGTCGGGACGCCGCGCGCGAACTCCTGGTGGTAGATCTTGCCGTCGCGGCGAACGTCCACCTTCAGCCACTCGGAGAGCGCGTTCACGACGGAGATGCCGACGCCGTGCAGGCCGCCGGACACCTTGTAGCCGTCGCCGCCGAACTTGCCGCCTGCGTGGAGCTTCGTCAGCACGACCGTCAGCGCAGGCAATCCCTGCTCGGGCATGACGTCGACGGGGATGCCCGAGCCCTTGTCCTTGACCGTGACGGAGTTGTCCGGATGGAGGATCACCTCGAGGCAGTCGTTGCGACCGGCGAGGGCCTCGTCGACGGAGTTGTCGACGACCTCGTAGACCAGGTGGTGGAGCCCTCGAGCGCCGGTCGAGCCGATGTACATGCCCGGTCGCAGCCGGACCGGCTCGAGACCCTCGAGAACGGTGATGTCCTTGGCGGTATATGTAGAGTCAGGCATGAAAAAGCCCTGCAAGTTCAGCATTTCCGGGCTGCGATCAGTTTACCAGACGGCGCGGCCGTCACCGGCGCGCGCCAGGCTCAATCGCGCAGCTTTTTCTACCGATTTGCGAAGTTCCTCCGACTCGATCGGAGCGGCCAGCTCCGCAGCCTCGCGCGCCTGCTCGAGTGTCGGCTCCGGGACCGGCGAACGGCGGGTCCCATCATCGGGCTGCGGGAGCTCCGGGAGCGGGCCCGGAGCAAAGCGCAACCGGGCCGGAGCGGCTTCGCCGAGCGCCTCTAGCAGGCGGCCGGCGATCTCCGACTCGAGCTGCTGCAGCTCGAACGCCCAGGTCGACGACGACGCAGCAACGAGCAGCGTCCCGTCGCGGCCCAGGCGAGCAGGCCACGCGTTGGCGGCGAGCGTCTCGCCGACCGCTCCTGGCCAGACCGCGACGAGGTCGGCCATCTCGCCCGCGCTGCCAAAGCGTCCGAGCTCACGCCGCACCTCGCTGCCGATCGGCTCCATCATCCTGCGCGTACCTCACTGGTTCCGTCCTCTCGCTGCGCCACCTCGAGCAGCTGCGACGGCTCGCCGGGAAGGGCACTGCGGCCGGCGCTCGTGACCAGCGCCTGGCCCGAAACACGCAAGCGGTCGGTGAGGATGCGGCGGCGGTCTCCGTCGAGCTCGGAGAGCACGTCGTCCAGCAGCAGCAGCGGCCTCGTGCCGCGCCGCTCCTCGAGCAGCTCCACCTCGCCGAGCAGCAGCGCGAGCACGGCCAGGCGCTGCTCGCCCTGGGAGCCGAACGTCCGCAGGTCGCGGCCGGCTGAGAGCACGCCGAGGTCGTCGAGGTGCGGGCCGATTCCGGTGGCTCCGCGCTCGAGGTCGCGATCGACCCGCTCGTCCAACTGCGAGGCGGTCGGCGCCTCGCCGTCGTAGCGCAGCTCGGCCTGCGGGAGCCCGAGCTCGCCTGCGCGCTCGGCAAACCACGGCTGCAACGCCTCGACCGTCTCGTGCCGGCCGGAGACAAGCTCGGCGGCGAGACGGCCGACCTGCTCGTTCCAGGGCGCGAGCGCCTCGCGGGACGAGACGCCCTGAGCCACCCGCCGCAGCGCGGCATTGCGTTGGCCGACCGCGGCTCCGTACTCCGCCGAAAGACCCGCTCGCGACGGCGCGAGCCGCCCGAGCACGCGGTCGAAGTACGCGCGCCTCGCTGCAGGACCGCCTTTCACAACGACGAGCCGGTCGGGGGTGAAGACGAGCGTCGTCACCTCGCTGCGGAGCTGCTCGGCGGCCCTCAGCCGGGCGCCGTTCACGGCCGCCCGCTTGCCGCTGCCGAGCTCGAGCGTGACCTCCAGCTCGAGCCCCACGCCGCCGCGGTCGCCGCGAAGAGCGACCCGCGCTGCGTTGTGCCCGAAGCGAACGAGCTGCGCGTCGGTGCGCGTTCGCGGCGAGAACCCCTGCGTCCCGACGTGGAGGGACTCAAGCAGGTTCGTCTTGCCGGCGCCGTTCGGGCCCGTGACAAGAACGAGCCCCGGCTCCAGTCTCAGGTCGAGCTTGGAGTAGGAGCGAAAGTCCCTGAGCGCTACCGCGGTGACGATCAGTTAGCCCGCGACCACGGCGCCGCTTGCGGTGCCGGATTCAGGGTGATCGGGCTTTGCCCGAGCGCCTGTCTGAAATGACCGGTCGATGCGCTCGATTTGCCTATCCCGCCAAACGTATCGGCATAATCAGGTAGAGGAAGTCGTCCGACTCGCCCTGCAACACCGCCGGCCGAAGCGGGCTAATCAGCTTCATGCGCAGCTGCTCGCCGATCACCGACTCGACGCCGTCGCGCAGGAACTCGGCGTTGAACCCGATCTCGAGCGGCTCGCCGGTGAACGAGACCGGCAGCGACTCGCGGGCCTCGCCCACGTCCTGGGTTTGTGCGGACACCGTCAGCTCCCCGTCCGCGAAGCGCAATCGCAGCGGCGAGTTGCGCTGCGCCATCACCGAGACGCGGCGCACGACGTCCAGCAGCTCCTCTCGCGGCAGCGGGAGCTCGTGGTCGAAGGCCTCCGGCACGAGCTGCTTGTAGTTCGGGAACTGCCCGTCGATGCGACGCGTCGTCAGGAGCGCGTCACCGGTCGAGAAGACGACCTGGTTCTCGTGCACGCCGAGCTCGATCCGCTCGCCGGTCTGGGCGATGCGCGCCAGCTCCCCTAGCGCCCGCGCCGGGACGATCGCCTCGAGCTCGGGCACCGAGCCCTCCACCGCCGTCTCCTTCACCGACAGGCGGTACGAGTCGGTCGCTGCCATCACGAGCTTTCCCGGCTCGAAGCGCATCAAAACACCGGTGAGCACCGGCCTCGACTCGTCCCGGGACGCAGAGCGGCTGACCCGCGCAACGGTCTCGAGCAGCGTCTCGCGCTCGACGTCGTGCCGGTCGACGGCGTCGGCATCGGGCAGCCGCGGAAAGTCCTCGGCGTTGTAGGTGTGCAGCCGGTAGCTCGCCGAGCCAGAGCGAATCTCGACGGCTGCCTCCTCGAGCTTGTGCTCGATGGAGACCTCGGCGTCGGGCAGCAGCCGCGCTAGCTCGAGCAGCAGCCGGCCCGGCACGACAACCGACCCCTCCGTCTCGATCTGCGCCTCCATCGAGGTGCGCAGGGAGAGCTCCATATCGGTCGCGGCGAGGTCGAGCTTCCCGTCGGATCCGTGGAGCAGGATGCCGGCCAGGATCTGGACAGTGGTGCGCGTCGAGACGCCGCGTGAGACGACGCCGAGCGCACGCGACAGCTCGTCGCGAGGACAGGTGACCTTGAGCGTTCCCTGTGCAACCACAGCTTCTGTTTCCATCATTTATGAATTTCCTTTGTCGTAGTAGTAGAGAGTGTGGAGTACGGGGAAGACACCGTGTTCCGGCTCTGGGAGCGGGGTTGGGCTGTGGGTGCGCCCTGGGGAGGAAACGGCCTTGTCTACAGGGGCCGAGCTCGCCGACGGATCCGTCCCCAGCTTCACCGGGCCTGCTTGACGCGCGCGGTCAACTCTTGCACCAGGTTGTACACATCCCGATCCTCGCGAATCATGCGCGAGATCTTCGAAGTCGCGTGGATCACCGTCGTGTGGTCGCGCCCGCCGAACTGCTTGCCGATCTTCGGCAGCGAGGAGTCGGTCAGCTCGCGCGACAGATACATCGCGACCTGGCGGGGGTAGACGATGTTCTGCGAGCGCCGGTCACTGCAGAGCTCTTCGAGCGAAAGCCCGAAGCGCTCGGAGACGAGCGCCTGGATCCGCTCGATCGAGACCTGCTGCACTTCGCCCTGCGGGAAGACGTCCTTGAGCACGTCCTGGGCGAGGTCCTCGGTCATCGGACGGCCGGTCAGCGATGAGAATGCGACGACCCGTGTGAGGGCCCCCTCGAGCTCGCGGATGTTGGAGGAGATCCGGCCGGCGATGAACTCGAGCACCTTTGGATCGGGCACGTGGATGTTGTCGGCCATCACCTTCTTCCGCAGGATCGCGATGCGCGTCTCCAGGTCGGGCGGCTGGATGTCCGTGATCAGCCCCCACTCGAACCGCGAGCGCAGCCGCTCCTCGAGCGTCGAGATCTCCTTCGGCGGTCGGTCGGACGAGATCGCGATCTGGCCGCCGGCCTCGTAGATCGTGTTGAAGGTGTGGAAGAACTCCTCCTGGATCCGCTCCTTGTGCTCGAAGAACTGGATGTCGTCGATCAGGAGCAGGTCGTAGGTGCGGTAGCGCTGCTTGAACCCCTCGATCCGCTTGTCGCGCAGCGCGTTGATGAAGTCGTTCATGAAGGTCTCGCTCGTCACGTAGCGCACCGAGAGCTCGCCCTGGTGCTCGCTGACGTACTGCGCGATCGCCTGCAAGAGGTGGGTCTTCCCGAGGCCCGTGCCGCCGTAGATGAACAGCGGGTTGTACGCTTGGGCGGGCGCCTCGGCGACGGCCAGCGCGGCCGCGTGTGCGAAGCGATTCGACGAGCCGATCACGAAGGAGTCGAAGGTGTACTTCGCGTTGAATCCCCCGCCCGGGGACTCGCGGCGGTGAACCTCGACCGCCTCGGCCTGTTCGCCCGTGGACTCGGCGACGGCGAGCTGAATCCGCCGCTCGCGGCCCGTGGTGTCGCCCACGGCAGCGCTGATCAGACCGATGAAATGTCCCTCGATCCAGTCGCGCGTGAAGTCGTTTGGGACGGCGAGCACGAACTCGTCGTCTTTCAGCTCGAGACCCTCCACGTGGCCGAACCACGTGCGGTACGTCGTCTCGTTGAGGGCGCCTCTGAGCCGACCAGATACCTCGCTCCATAGGCCTTCCGCAGTCAGCTCGATTGAGGGCTCCACGCCGCCGGCAGCACTCCTTCTAGGGAACTGGCGAGGGGCGAGCATAGCAGCGTCGCGGCGGCCCTACAACGCGGCCTCGAAGCGGCCGAACGTGGAAGAAAACAGCTAGATTTGCAGGGAAAATCCTGCATTCCACACCCGCGTCCACAGGTGTGGACGGTGCTGTCGGATGAGGCGACGCTAGCATCGGTCCGAGGCGCGGCCGCCCCACGATTCGAGTGCCGCTTGTGCGTCCCGAAGTCCGTGGACTGGCACCTCTCACCCCTCGTCTATACTGGCCCGGCGCCGCCCGGGAATCGGGCGGTTCTTCTTCCCTCACTCGACTGTGAAACGGACCTATCAGCCAAACGTGCGCAGGCGGAAGCGGAAGCACGGCTTCCGCGCTCGCATGTCCACCCGCGCCGGCCGCGTGATCCTCAAGCGCCGCCGCGCGAGGGGCCGCAAGCGCCTCTCGGCCTGAGCTCGCTGGACACGAGCGTGCAACGCCGCCACCGCCTCTCGCGCTCGCGCGACTTCGATGCGGTCTACCGGCACGGCCGCTCGGTCTCCACGCGCTACCTCGTCTTGTACTGGTTCGCGCGTGAAGAGGGCACGGACGCCTCGGCGCGGCTCGGTCTCGCGGTCCCGAAGGCCGTCGGCCCGGCGGTCGTCCGCAACAAGATGAAGCGTCATCTCCGCGAGCTCTTCCGCGAGCGCCTGCCCGAGCTACCGCAGGACCAGGACTACGTGCTCGTCGTCAGGCCCGGGCTGGCCGAGGCGGTCGAGACGCGGGGCTTCGACTGGCTCGGCGAGCGGGTGGACGAGATCCTCGGAAAGGCCGCGGCGTGAGGCTCGCGCTACGCATGCCTTCCTATCTCGGTCTCGCGCTCGTGTACGCGTGGCGCTGGAGCTTCGGCCTGCTCTCTCGCGGGTCGTGCAAGTACCACCCGACCTGCTCGCAGTACGCGCTCGACGCGCTCCGCCGGTACGGGCTCGTTCGCGGGTCGGCGCTTGCCGTCTGGCGGCTCCTGCGCTGCAATCCGTGGAGCCGCGGCGGGGTCGACTACGCTCACGACCGGAGGCTCTTCCGATGATCCTGCAGCTGATCCTCGGCTCGCCGCTCACGCCGCTCGAGAACGTCCTTCGCCACGTCCTTCGCTGGCTCGGGCCGCACGGCACGGTCGGCCTGCCCTGGGCATGGTCGATCGTCGCGCTGACCGTGATCGTGCGGCTCCTGCTCGTCCCGCTGACCGTGCGGCAGATCCACTCGATGCAGAACCTGCAGCGCCACGCGCCGCAGATGAAGGAGCTCCAGAAGAAGTACAAGACCGACAAGAAGCGCCAGCAGGAAGAGCTGATGAAGTTCTACAAGGAGAACAACATCAACCCGGCCTCGTCGTGCCTGCCGCTGCTGGCGCAGTTCCCGGTCTTCATCTCGCTGTACCTGGTGCTGAAGCACTTCCCCCACCAGGCCGGCGACAACCTCTCGTGGCTCGGGCTCGTGAACATCACGCACAAGGCCGCGGTCGGCTGGGGCCCGCTCCTGATCGCGGTCTACGCGCTGAGCCAGCTCGCGTCGAGCTACTTCATGAGCGCGACCGCGGAGAAGTCGCAGCGGATCATGCTGCTCGTCCTGCCGATCGCCTTCATCCCCTTCGTCATCAACTTCAAGGTCGGGCTCGTCCTCTACTGGATGACGACCAACCTGTGGACGGTCGGCCAGGGCCTGATTACGCGCCGGCTGATGCCGCGGCCGCAGCCGCCCGAGAAGCGGTCCTCGCGCACGCCGCCGAAGGAGGCCGCTCCCGCCGAGGAGACGACCGAGCCGGCCCCTGCTCCCGCGACACCTTCGCAGCCGCGGCGCGTGAAGCGGAAGAAGCAGGCCCGGCGGTGACCACGCTACGCGTTTGGTTTGGTCGCGCGTACTCGCGGCGCAAGCCCGATCGACACGCCCAGTTGGAGGGTGTCGGATGAGCGAAGCTCAGACCGAGTCCGTTCAGGTCGAGGCGACCGGCGAGACCGTCGGCGAGGCCAAGTGGGCCGCGCTGCGCGAGCTCGAGAAGCTGCGGCCCGGGATCGACAAAGCCGCGGTCCGGTTCCAGGTCGTCTCCGAGGGCGAGCGCGGCCTGCTCGGCGTGGGCTACGCGCCGGCGCGCGTGATCGCGTCGGTCGAGGCGCCCGCTGCGGTGAAGGCGCCCACGGCCGATCCCGTCGACGAGAGCGACCTGTCCGCCGAGGTGCGCGAGGTGCTCGAGCACATCCTCCGGGCGATCGGCGTGCAGGCGACGACCGAGATCGTGGAGGACGAGGAAACGCTCACGGCGACCTTCGTCGGCCGCGAGCTCGGGCTCGCGATCGGGAAGCATGGCCAGACCATCGACGCGATCCAGTACCTCGCGAACGCGATCGTGTGGCGCGGCCGTGGAGACGAGCGCAAGGCGGTCGTAGTGGACGCCGCCGGCTACCGGGCTCGCCGCGATGCGACGCTCGCTGCACTGGCGACGAGAAGCGCCGAGCGCGCGGTCTCGTCGACCCGGTCGGTCGAGCTGAACCCGATGACGGCGGTCGAGCGCAAGGTCGTCCACGTCTGCCTGAAGGACTACGCGGGCGTGGTCACGCGCAGCGAGGGCACCGAGCCCAACCGCTTCGTCGTGATCGACCCCGTGTGATCGAGCGCTGGCTCGACGATCTCGTCGCGACCCCGGGCCTGACCGCGGTCTCGCGCAGCGAAGCCCGCCGCGTGCACGTCGACGAGAGCCTCGCGGCGCTCGAGGTCGTGCGGAGCTTCGAAGGGCCGATCGTGGACGTCGGCTCCGGCGGGGGCGCGCCCGGAATCCCGCTCGCTCACGCGTTGCCCGAGCGCGAGGTGACGCTGCTCGAGGCGACGCGCCGCAAGTGCGACTTCCTCGAGCGCTGGGGGCGTGAGCTTCCGAACGTGCAGGTGGTGTGCGGCCGGGCGGAGGAACAGCCGCTCGACGCCTGGGGGGTGGCCGTCGCGAAGGCGCTCGCGCCGCCGCCGGTCGCCGCCGAGTGGTGCCTGCCGCTCGTCGCTCCGGGCGGCGCGGCGGTGCTCTACGTCGGCCCGACGGCGCAGGCCGACCGCGTGGCACGGGTCGCGGAGCAGCTGGGCGCGGAGCTGGTGGACGCGCCTCCCGGTTTGCTCGTCCTGCGCAAGCTTGCGCCTACGCCACCGGGGTTCCCACGGCGTCCGGGAGTGGCCCGGAAACGTCCGCTGGCGTAGCTAGCGTGGCCGTGTGTCCGGACGGATCTACGCGCTCGCGAACCAAAAGGGCGGGGTCGGGAAGACGACGACCGCGGTCAACCTCGCGGCCTGCCTCGCGGAGGCCGGCGAGAAGACGCTCGTGGTCGACCTCGACCCGCAGGCGAACGCGACCTCCGGGCTCGGCGAGCGCGCGAACGGGACCTCGTCGCTCGACCTGCTCGACGGCATCCCGCTGGCGAAGCTGGCCAAGCCGACGCGCTTCGCGCGCCTCGACCTCGTGCCGTCGAAGCCGGAGCTCGCGGGGGCGGCGATCGAGCTGGCGCGGCGCTCCGACGGGGAGCGCTATCTGGCCGAGGCACTGACGGACGCTGCGAGCGACTACGCCTTCGTCTTCGTCGACTGCCCGCCCTCGCTCGGGCCGCTGACGGTGAACGCTCTTGCAGCGGCCGACCGGGTGCTCGTCCCGGTGCAGGCCGAGTACTACGCGCTCGAGGGCCTCGCGCAGCTCGTCGGCTCGGTCGAGCTCGTCCGCTCGCGGCTGAACCCGAAGCTCGTGCTCGGCGGGGTCCTGCTGACGATGGTCGACCGGCGCACACGGCTTGCCGCCGAGGTGGCCGCCGAGGTGCGCCGGCACTTCGGCGAGCTCGTCTTCCGCACCTCGGTTCCGCGCTCCGTACGCGTGGCCGAGGCACCCAGTCACGGCTTGCCCGTGACGGCCTACGACCGCGCGTCGGCCGGTGCCGACGCCTACTGGAAGGTGGCGATGGAGCTTGTCGGCCGTTCCTGAGAAGCGCCGCGGCCACGGCCGCGGCCTCGAGCTGCTCGTCGGCGGCCCGGGCGAGCCGGAGCTCGCGCACCTGCCCGTCGAGACGATTCACGCGAACCCGCGCCAGCCGCGGAAGCGCTTCGACCACGAGTCGACGTCGGCACTCGCCGACTCGATCCGCTCGCAGGGGCTCGTCCAACCGGTCGTCGTGCGCCCGCGCGAGGCCGGCGGCTTCGAGCTGATCGCCGGCGAGCGGCGCTGGCGCGCGGCACGCGAGGCTGGGCTCCCGACCGTGCCCGCGCTCGTCCGCGAGGCCGACGATCGCGAGACCCTGTTGCTCGGCCTCGTCGAGAACGTCGCGCGCGAGGAGCTCTCGGCGGTCGAGGAGGCGCGCGCCTACGCGCTGCTGCTGGACGAGTTCGAGCTCTCGCTCGGGGATCTCGCCGAGCGCGTCGGCAAGGCAAAGCCGACCGTCTCCAACCGGCTGCGTCTGCTCGAGCTTCCCGACGACGTGCTCGGGCTCGTCGAGCGCGGCGAGCTGACCGAGGGTCACGCGCGCGCCGTTCTCGCCGTGCCCGACCACGACGGCCGCCGGCGCCTCGCCCGCCAGATCGTCAGGCGCGGGATGTCGGTGCGTGCCGCCGAGCGCGCGGCCCGCTGGGCGGGCGCGAAGACGAAGCCGCGCAAGGTGGCGAAGGTCGACCCGGCCCTCGCCGAGCGCGTGCGCAAGGCCGCCGAGCGTTTAACGGGCTTCCCCGCGCGCATTGTCTCCGGGAGGCTGGAGATCGCCTTCACCGACGAGACCGAGCTCGCCGAGCTCGCCGAAGTGCTCGAGCGCGTCGTCTAGCGGCCGGCCGTACCCAAAGGCGTCGCCAGGCCGTTGACCCATTGCGATGCCCCGAACGCTGCACGACAACCTCGAGTCCTTCGAGGCGATCAGCCAGGACGACGTGACGCGCGACCTCGTCCTGCGGATGTCGGCCCTCTCGCAGGCCGGCAAGATCGGCCCTTTCCTGTTCGAGCTCGCCCACGACGCCGACCTCGACGACATGACGAAGGGCACCCTCGCGGAGATCGCGAACGACCCGGAGTTCCTGCTCGCGGTCGAGGACTACCTTCACCGCACCGAGATCGTCCACTAGCGGAACTCGGGGCGGTGGCGCCGCGGAGTGGGCGATCGTGGATTCGAACCACGGACCTCCGCCTTATCAGAGCGGCGCTCTAACCAACTGAGCTAATCGCCCGCGGCGGCCAGTGTAGCCGCCCCCGCACCAGGGATGTGGACCGCCCAAAACCGCGTCGATGACGTCTCAGGTACTGCGGCTATGAAGATTGGTGACCTTGTCCTCCACCAGGGCCGACGCTACTTCCTGCGTGGCCTTGACCCCATGAGCGTGCCCAACCGGCAGGCCTTTCTCGAGGACGCCATGACCGGCGAGGCCTGCATGGTTCCGGTCGACGAGATCGAGCCGGTGCCGACCGATGGGCCGCCTCTGCGCGGAGTTTGAGCCGGTACCCTGAGGCTATGACCGAAGTCGGGGACGAGGTCTGATGCACGAGATGGTCATCTACGGAGTCAGCTTCGATCTGGTGGGAAAGCAGCCGATCGTCCTGCTCAAGACGGCCGATGGCAACAAGTTCCTGCCGATCTGGATCGGCCACCCGGAGGCGGCGGCCATCTTGATGAAGCTGCAGGGCGCCTCGACACCGCGGCCGATGACCCACGATCTGCTCAGCGACGTGCTGGCGCAGCTCGACGCCCAGGTCGTGCGCATCACGGTGACGGAGCTGAAGGAGAACACCTTCTACGCGAGCATCACCGTGCAGCAGAACGGCTCCGAGATCGAGATCGACTCCCGGCCCTCGGACGCGATCGCGCTGGCCGTCCGCGCCGAGGCGCCGATCTTCGCGGCCGAGGACGTGATCGAGGAGTCGGCGATCGAG
Organism: Gaiellaceae bacterium; assembly: GCA_033856995.1. Lineage (GTDB taxonomy): Bacteria > Actinomycetota > Thermoleophilia > Gaiellales > Gaiellaceae > AC-32. The sequence continues at coordinate 13,421 of JAWVDY010000138.1, read as the reverse complement.
TTCGAGGGCGAGGACGTGAACGAGGAGGAGATCGTCACCGAGTTCAAGCAGTTCCTCGAGCACGTGACCCCGGACGAGTTCGCCGAGGCAGACGAGGACTAGGGCTCGGCCCGCTCGACCTCGCGCTTGGTGAGCGCGAGGATCTGCTCGAACAGCTCGTTCAGGCCCTCCGACGAGAGTGGCCCGCGGTTCGCCCGCGCGAGGTACTGCAGCATCCACTGCTCGCGGTCCGGGTCGACAAAGGACAGTCCACGCGACTCCTTGTAGCCCTTCAACCGCGCGACTAGCTTGAGCCGTGCGTTGATCGCCTCGACGATCGCGCGGTCGTTGTCGGAGATTTGCTCCCGGAGCTGGCGGATGAGTGGGTCGTTCTCGGTCACGGTCTCCCCTGCAGCTTGACGTAGACGGGCTTAGCGCTGCCGTGTATCGCAAGCGCGCGGTACGGATACGTCACCCGGGCCGCGACCGGATCGCTCAGCGTCGGCGTTTCCTCTCGAGCCGTCACGTAGATCCCGCGCCGGCGCTCGAGTACCCGCAGGATCCGGAGCGAGTAGCCGGTGCTCGAGCGCGGGCCGAGCGCGATCACGATCACCTCGTCGCGGGCCCACTCGACCGCGGGCACGGTGGGCGTTCGGCTGGGCATGGTGGCCTCGAGCAGGCGATGGAACGAGGCGCGCGAATGGTAGACGGCCGTCAGCTTGTGCGTGAACTCGACCGGGCCGAGCTGCGAGGTCAGGTCGCGCCAGGCGACCTGGCGACCGCCGCCCTGGCCCCACCACTGGGTGTAGACGAGCCAGCCGGCCGCCGCGAGCGCGACGACGACCAGCGCGGCCGCTCTACCAGTAGAGGTAGATCGAGGTGCCGTAATCAATCAGTGAGTACACGCGAACGGCCACCCACAGCGGAATGCGCACGCAGCCGTGGCTCGCAGGGTACGCCGGGACGCTGTGGTAGCCGTGGATCGCGAAGCCGCCGACGAAGAACGACGAGTAGAACATCTCCTTGGCGTTGAAGCCCGGCACCTTGCTGTACACGCGCCAGTGTCCGAGCGGCGTGTTGCCGGTCGCGCCGGTCGAGACGGTCACGATCAGGGCGACCTTGCCGTCGCGAACGAGGAAGAGCACCTGCCGGCCCTTGCTGACCTCGACGTGGTCGCCGGGGTAGCGCGCGTCGGGGACCTGGGCGCTTTGCAGCTCGCGCCAGAAGCGTGCGTCCACCGCGCCGGTGCGCGGTAGGCCGTGCAGCTTCTGGAACGCGGTCACGGCGTCGATGTCATCCTGGCCGTAGTAGCCGTCGACGCGGCCGAGTGCGTAGTGGAGCTCGTGCAGGCGGCGGTCGAGCTCGTAGGCGCTCGGGCCGGCCGAGCCGGGGCCGAGGTTGGGCGCGAACACGATCCGCTCGAGCGCATGGCGCACAGGGAGGTAGCCCGGCGCGGGCTGGACGATCAGGCGGATGCGATAGGCGCCGGCGGTCCCCGTCCCCAGCCGGAGGCGGAGCCGGCCGTGGAACGAGCGCCTCGCGACGACGCGATGCCCGCGCCAGACCTGGACGCGCACGGTTCCGGCCGCAGCCGGCCGCTCGCGCACGACGAACGCCAGAGGAGTTCCGACCCGACCCGAGCCGCGGAAGGCGGTGTCGAGCCCCGGTCGCACGGCGAGCCCGACCTGGTTCGAGACGGCTGCGCCGTAGCGGACGGTGTAGCGGGCGTCGGGCGTACCGACGCGGCCGCGGACGAAGAACGTCCCGTCGCGCTCGGCCCGGACGGTCGCGATCCGCCGCGCGCCGCGGTAGAGCCCGATCCGCGCGCCTTTGCTCGCGGGGACGAGCCGCCCGTGGAAGCGCGCGAGCTGCTGGTAGCGCCCACTCTTCGGGCCGGAGAGGCTGAGCCCGGTCGCGGTTACCGTCACCGTGGCCTGCGAGGTCTCGCCGAGCACGTTGGTGGCGGTCACGCGAGCGGTGAAGCGGCCGGCTCCGTACGTGTGCTGGACGACCGGGCCGTCCGCGGTCGCGCCGTCGCCGAGATCCCAGTGATAGGTCGCGAGGTCGCCGGTGGCCGAAAGCGTCACCGGAAGCGGCGCGGCTCCGGTCGAAGGCGCGGCTAGCGCACTTACGGCAGGGGCCGCTGCGTGCGCCGCGGGTGCGAACGCCAAGGCCGCCAGGAAGACCGCTGCACGCCGCACTTTCACGAGCATAGACGAGCTACCGGGCGAGAGCCTCCACGAGCGCGAGCGCATTGAAGGTCGCATGTAAGAGCATCCCCGGGTAGAGGCTGCCCGTGCGCACGCGGACGAGGGCGACCGCGATCCCGAAGACGAAAAGCGCGGGGAACCCTTCGACGAGCCCGTGATCCGCGGCGAAGGCGGCCGCCGTGCCTGCAACCGCGGCGACGGTGCCGAAGCGCGCGAGCAGGTGGAAGCCGACTCCGCGGAAGGTCAGCTCCTCGACGATCGGCGCGATGACCGCGACGACCACGCCGTTGAGGATGAACGGCATCGCCTTGGACGAGTCCCAGTGGGACGGCTGGAGGCCCTGCTCCCGGGTCGCGTGCAGGACGGTCTCGAGCGCCACCTCGACGATGAGCAGGACGATCAGCGTTGCGAGTGCGAACCCGAGCGCGCGGCGCCACGAGGTCGGCGCCCGCAGTCCGAGGTCGGAGCGCGAGAGCCCACGCGCGACCCAGAGCAGGATTGCTCCCGTCACCGCGTAGAAGACAACGCCACTGATCGCCGTGTCGTAGCGGTAGAGCGTGTCCGGCGGCGGCTTGCCGGAGGTGAACCGGCCCGCGTAGTTCAGCGCCGCGAGCGCGCCGACGAGGCCGAGCCAGCCGGTCAGCCGCTGCGCGTACGTCCTCAACGGGTCAGCGGGTCACGTCGGGGTGCAGGATCCGCGCGAGCTCCTCGAGTGCGCCGGCGACCTGCGTGCCGGCGATCCCGGCGTCGGCCGGAACGACGGCGAACCGGCCGCTGCGCACGGCGCGCAGCCGCTTCGTCTCCGGCAGCGAACGCAACTGGCGCAGCGTCCGGCCGCTGGCGGCTGTCGCGAGGTAGACGTCTGGGTCGAGCTGGACCAGCCGGCTGAGTGGGAAGGGTCCCTGCTCCGGGCTCCCGCCCGCGACGCTTCGGCCGCGAGCCTCCGTGATCAGGTCGCCGAGCAGGCTGTGAGTCGAGATCGTCGAGAAGTCGCCGTCGTCGACGAAGACCGTGACCACCTTCGAGCCGGCGAGCTTCGCCACGACCGCGTGCCGCTTCGCTTCGATCGCTGCCGTCCGCCGCCTCGCCTCGAGCTGTCGGCCGGTCACGAGCCCGATCTCGCCGATCGCCTGCACGACGTCGTCGAGCGTGCTGCTCGGCTCGACGTACTCAGGTGCCCGCGTCGCGCTGCCGGCGCGCGCGAGGTCGAGCGGATCGGTGCCACTCGATGCGACGATCAGGTCGGGCCGCGCCCGGCGGATCGCGCCGACCAGTGGAAGGCCGACGAGGGTGTCGTTCACCGTCACGATCCGCTTGCCGAGGCCAAGCGACTCGAGGATCTGCCGCGGCCCCGCGCCGACCGGGACGATCCGCCTGGGCGCGGCGCGCACGACGGTCGGGTGGTCGCCTCCGCCCTGCACCGTGACGGGGAAGCTCTGCGGGAGCGCGCCGGTCGGCTCGCTCCTCTCGCCGCAAGCGGTGCCGGCCAGAAGCACCACGGCGCCCGCCGCGACGAGCGCGACTTTCACGCGACCCACTGCCACAACGCCCACTGCACGACCGAGACTCCTAGCAGGAGCGAGCTCACCGCGACGATCGCAGTGTGCGCGCGCGGCCTTCCGCCGACCGAGGCGAGCGCGAGGAAGAGCGGGAAGATCGTCAGCCCGAAGCGCGGGAGCGATAGGAGCGGCCAGCGCTCGCTCGGCACGCTCAGCGGGATCGCGAGGCTCACGGTCGCGAAGAGCCCGTAGGGCGCGCCGAAGCGCCGCCACGCGATCGCCGTCAGCGCGGCGAACAGCACGAGGAACGCGAGCGTCTGGAGGTTGAGCGTCGCGACCCGGATCGGATCGGCGTCCTGCACAGGCGTCCAGTACGCGTGCGTATGCGATCCGGAGGCCAGCTGCTCGATTGCGGCCCACCCGGCGCGGAGCCCGTCCCAGGTCCCGCCGAGCGGCCCGGCCGGCGACAGGTGGCGGCTCCAGTGGCGCTGGGCGCGGACGAACGCCCATGGATCGCCGTCGGCCCGCCAGAGGTAGAGCGGGTAGGCCGCGAAGAGCACCGGCGCGACCGCCAGGGACGCGAGCGACCGCAGCCGGTCTCGCGAGCGCCATGCGAGCAGCGCGAGCGCCGGCAGCAGCGCCGCCGCGGTCGGGCGGGTCAGCAGCGCGAGCCCGGTCACGGCGCCCGCCGTGAGGAAGCGACCGCGCTCGGCGAGCACGAACGCCGCGAGGGTCAGGAGCAGGTAGAGAGACTCGCTGTAGACGGCCTGCAGGAAGAACGCGAACGGAAACACGGCGAGATAGAGCACCGCCCGCCGGGCTCCGTCGGCGCCGAGCCGTTCCTCGGCGATCCGGTGCAGGAGCAGGAACGACCCGAAGGCGGCTGCCAGCGAGATGAGGATGCCTGCGACGACGTAGTGACCGAAGAGCACGCGTCCGAGCGCGCCGACGGCACCGGGGTAGAGCGGGTAGAAGGCGGACGCCGCGCCCGAGGCCGAGTCGTAGCCGTGCTTGGCGATGCGCAGGAACCAGACGCTGTCCCAACGGGCCCAGACGTCGGTGACCGCGCCGAGGTCGTGCGTCAGCGACGGGTCGTCCCAGACGCCTGCGCGCGGGTGGCGGTTCGGGACGAAGACGAAGAGCGAGAAGAGCGCGGCACCCCAGATCGCCGCCCGGGTCCAGAGGAAGATCTCGGGCGCGGGGTTACCCGCGCGCGGCAGCCGTAGCTCGCGGCGTACCGTCCGCTTCGGCGAGCGCACGCGTTGACCGGCGGCCACGGCGCGCGATGATACTCGGATGTCCGAGCGGCACTTCACGCCCGAGGAGGCGAATGAGCTGCTTGCGCAGGTGCGCCCGGTGGCCGAGGCGCTCGTCGGGCACCGGCGCGCACTTACGGTCACCGCCGCTCGCCGCGCGAGCTTGACCGCGCGGATCTCCGGCAACGGCGGGCGACTTCGATCCCCAGGAGCCGAGCGAGCTGGAGGCCCAGCTCGAGCGCGAGGCCGACGCGGTGGCGCGCGCAGTCGAAGAGCTCGAGCGGATCCGGGTGCAGGTGAAGGACCTCGACCGCGGGCTCGTCGACTTCCCAGCCCTGCACGACGGGGAAGAGGTGCTCCTCTGCTGGCACGTCGGCGAGGACGAGGTCGCCCACTGGCACGGCCTCGACGAGGGCTTCGCGGGCAGGAAACGCCTGCCGTTCGACTAACCCATCGCCATGCCGCTCTGGCACCGCCTGACTGTGTTCGGCGCGGTCCTGCTCGTCACCCTGGTCGTCGCGCGGATCGTCGACCGGAGGCTAGCCCGCCGCGACCTCGCCGCCGCGACCGCGACGCGCTACCGCGTGCTGCGCCGCAGTGTGCTCACGCTGATCGTCTTCGTCGGTCTGCTGTCAGCGCTGCTCGTGATCCCGCAGGTGCGCGCGGTCGCGACCGGGATCCTCGCCTCGTCGGCCGTGATCGGGATCGTCGTCGGCTTCGCAGCCCAGCGGACGATCGGGAACTTCATCGCCGGCCTGCTGATCGCGATCTCGCAGCCGATCCGGCTCGGCGACTACGTCGAGACCGAGGGTTTCACCGGGGTTGTCGAGGAGATCGGCCTCACCTACACGTTCATTCGCATCGACGACAACGACCGCCTCGTCGTGCCGAACGAGAAGATCGCCTCGGATACCATCCGCAACTCGTCCATCCGCAGCCGGAAGAAGCTCGCGCAAGTGACCGTCCAGGTTCCTCTCGACACCGATCTCGAAGCCGCTCGCACGCTTCTGCGCGAGGCGGCGCAGGACGAGCGCGCCGAGGTGGACGTGATCGAGCTCGCCGACCACGTGGGCCTGCGTCTGCGGGTCTGGGCGCCGGATGAGCCGAGCGCGCAGCGGCTCGAGAACGAGCTCCGCCTTCGCTCGCACGCCCGCCTGCGAGAGGCCGGGGTCTTCGCGTGACCCCCCCGCCGCCCCCGCCTCGCGGACGCGGCCGCCAGACCGACGACGACTTCGACCATGTCTTCCGCCGCAGCCGCCGCCGGCGCGCCAACGGCAAGGGCAAGCGCAAGCGGCGGGCGACGCTGATCTTCGCGACGCTGCTGATCGTCGTGCTGGCGGTGATCGCCTCCGGCGTGGGCGCGGTCGCGAGGTTCCGCTCCGACTGCACGCTCAAGGACTTGAAGGCCGTGCAGATCGGCGAGAACTCGTTCGTCTTCGCCGCCAACGGCTCGCTGCTCGGCTCGATTCCGGCCGAGCGCAACCGCACCCCGATCGCGCTCTGGCGGGTCAGCCCGTGGATGAGCAAGGCAACGGTGGCGATCGAGGACCACCGCTTCTACCAGCACGGCGGGGTCGATTACGAGGGCATCGCGCGCGCGGCCTGGAAGGACCTCCGTGCGGGCCACGTCGTGCAGGGCGGCTCGACGATCACGCAGCAGCTGGTTCGCAACCTCTACATCTCGAAGGAGCGGACCCTGAAGCGGAAGCTGAAGGAGGCCTGCCTGGCGATCAAGCTCTCTCGCGCGCGCTCGAAGGACTGGATCCTCGGCCAGTACATGAACCAGGTCTACTACGGCAACCACGCGTACGGGATCGAGGCCGCTTCCCAGACGTACTTCTCCAAGCATGCGCGCGACCTGACGCTAGTCGAGGCGGCGCTCCTGGCCGGGTTGCCGCAGGCTCCGTCGGTCTACGACCCGCTGCACCGGCCCGCGGCAGCGATCGAGCGGCGCGACCAGGTGCTGCGCGCGATGCGCGACTATGGCGCCATCAACGAGGCACGCTACGAGAAGGCGGTCTCGCAGCGGAACCTCAAGCTGAAGCCGGGCAGGCTCTACACGCGCATCCGCGAGCCGTACTTCTTCAGCTACGTCCGCGACCAGCTGATCGCCGAGTACGGCGCCAACACCGTTCGCACCGGTGGGCTGCGCGTCTACACGACGATCAATCCGCGGCTCCAGGTCGCCGCTCGCAAGGCAATCACCGACACGCTCTACCTCCGCAACGACCCGGCGGCCGCGGTCGTCTCGATCAACCCGGCGAACGGCGCGATCCGCGCGATGACGGCGGTCACGCCCGGCAGCACTGCCAATCAATTCAACCTCGTCGCGCAGGCAAGGCGGCAGCCCGGCTCGACGTTCAAGACCTTCGTCCTGGCCGCGGCGATCGAGCAGGGCATGAATCCGAGCACCACGTACTACACGTCCGCCCCGTTCCACTATCAGCCCGATCCGTACACGCCGGCCTGGGACGTGCAGACCTACGACCACTCGTACTTGGGCTCCGTCTCGGTCACGAACGCGACCCTCGCCTCCGACAACACGGTCTACGCGCAGCTGACCCTTGACGTCGGGCCCGACAAGGTCGCCGAGATGGCGCACAAGCTCGGCATCCGCACCCCCCTCGACGTCGTGCCCGCGATGGGCCTCGGCGCCGATGCGATCTCGCCGCTGGAGGAGGCCTCCGCCTACGCGACGATCGCGGCCGGCGGCATCTACTCGAAGCCGATGGCGATCAGGAAGGTCGTGCTCGCGAACGGGCGCGAGGACACCGACGCCGGCTGGGGGCAGCCGCAGCGCAACCGCGTGATCACCGACGGCGTGGCCTACGAGGTGACCCGGATCCTGGAGCAGAACGTGCTCGGCGGCACCGGCGTCGGCGCGTATTTCGGCCGGCCCGCGGCGGGCAAGACCGGCACGACCGACAACCACGCCGACGCCTGGTTCTCCGGCTTCGTGCCACAGCTCCAGACCACCGTTTGGGTTGGTTATCCCCAGGGCGAGATCCCGATGGAGAACGTTCATGGGAGCTCGGTTCAGGGCGGCACGTTCCCGGCCACGATCTGGAAGCTCTTCATGGAGACCGCGCTGGCGAAGGCGCCCGCGCTGAACTGGCAGTTGCCGCGCCAACCCGTCGTCTGGCAGCCGTGGACGCAGGGCCAGTACGGCTCGAGCTTCACCCCGACCACCACGTACACGCCGACGGGTACTAGCGGCACGACGGCGAAGACCGGCACGACAACGACGACCTCGGCTAGGACGGTACCGACGACCACTGCGAGGACCGTGACGACCGCGCCGCCCGCTCCCCCGCCTCCGCCGGTGCCTCCGCCTCCCCCGCCGCCGTCTCCACCCCCGCCGTCGCCTCCACCGCCTCCAGGTCCGTAGCGTGCGACCGGCGCTGCGCGCCGCGCTCGTCGCGATCCCTGTCTACGTCGCCGCCTGTGCCGTCCCGGACGGGGGGCTGTTCCGCGCGGCGCGGTTTCGCGATGTCCACGTCTACCAGGGCTATGCGGAGCAACTGCTGCACGGTGCGCTGCCCTATCGCGACGTGTTCGTCGAGTACCCGCCGGGCGCGTTCGCCGTCTTCCTTCCGCCGACCGCATTGGGGGCGTCGCACTACAACGCGGCCTTCAAGACGCTCATGGCGGCGTGCGGAATCGCGACGCTCGTGCTCGTCGCGCTCGTGCTGGCGGAGCTCGGAGCCTCTCGGGGGCGGATCGCAAGCGCTGTGGCGCTGCTTGCGCTCTCGCCGGTCGCACTCGGCCCGATCTCGCTGAACACCTACGACGCCTGGCCCGCGCTGCTCACCGTGCTGGCGCTCTGGCTGCTCCTGCGCAGCCGCGACCTCGCGGGGTTCGCCGTGCTCGGGCTCGCCGTGAGCGCGAAGGTCTACCCGCTCGTGCTCGTGCCGCTCGCTGCCTGTTTCGTGTGGCGGCGCGCAGGGCCACGCCGGGCCGCGGTCGCACTGGCGGTGCTGTTGGCCGTGGCCGCGGCGGTGATCGCGCCGTTCGCGGCCTATGCGCCGCACGGCGTGTTCGAGAGCTTCCGCTCGCAGGCCGCCCGCGGGCTCCAGGTCGAGAGCATGGGCGCAGCGGTGTTGCTCGCGCTCGACCGGCTCGGCCTCTACCACGCGCGCGTCGTGGAGACGACGGGCGTGGCCGGGCGCAACCTGGCCGGAGGCGTCGCAGACGCCGTCGCCGCGACGCTGCTCGTGCTCGAAGCGCTGGCGGTCGTGGCGGTCTGGTGGCTGTACGCGCGCTCGAGCGACCTGCGAGGCCGGCTCCCGCTCGCATGCGCGGCCGCGGTCGCGGGCTTCCTCGCGTGCACGAAGGTCTTCTCGCCGCAGTACCTCGTCTGGCTGCTTCCGCTCGTCGTCGCAGGGGGCGGCGCGATCGCGATCGGGTTGGCCGCAGTCGCTCTCGTTCTCGCGCAGGTGTGGTTCTTCCACTACGGTGCTCTCTTCCGGCTCGAGTGGCCGGTGTGGCTGCTGCTGGCGCGCGACCTCGTGGTGGTCGCGCTCTACCTCGTGCTCGTCGCCGCGCTCGCCCGCTGGAAGATCAGGATCCCGTCACGCTCGAATACGAGCCGCCACTCAGGGTTGGCACGGAGCCAGGAAAGCTGGACCGCCGTCGGCAAGGGCGCGAGCCGGTCGGCATAGCCCGGCGCGGTCTCGTCGGCGGCCACCCACTGCGCGTCCTGCAGGTACGGGAAGCTGAGGATCCACCGGCGCGCGGAGAGGTGCGCGCCGAGCGAGTTCGTCGCGCTGACGACGGCGTCTCGCGGAATCAGCCGCAGCGCCCGCGCCGCGATCCGGTCGTGCTCGCTCACCTCGGCCGCGTGTGCCTGCACCTGCTCGGCCCCGGGGAAGTAGCGCCAGATCGGCACGGGGCCGAGGAGGTAGTTCGAGACGACCGCGACCACCACTGCGATGGCGGCGATCGGCGCCCCGGGCCGGAGACGCCCGAGCCGGGCTGCGCCGAAGACCGCCGCCGCGACCAGGACCGGGATCAGGCCCGCGGTGTAGTGGAAGCGGATCGAGGTCTGCGGGCTTGCCGCGGAGAGCAGGTTCAGTGCGAGCTCCGGAAGCGCGGCGATGAGCGCAAGCGGCGCGACCAGCACCAGCAGTCCGAGCGGCAAAGCGAGCCGCGTGAGGTAGCCGAGGCCGCGTTGGGTGAGCGCTGTCGTCACGATCTTCCCCGGATGCGTGAGCGCCGTGTGCACGATGCCGCCCGGTGTGCTTCCCACCTGGCTGTAGCGCGTGAAGAAGCTCGAGGTGCCGGCGCGGTTGAAGTGCGGGATCACGAGCTCGATCACGAGCAGCCCGACCGCGAAGCCCGCCACGGCGACGGCGGCGCCGGCGAGCCGGCGTCCGTGGGCGAACGCGTACCAGACGCCGAGGCCCGCCACGACGAGCGCGATCTCCTCTTTCGTCGTCGCGGCGAGTACGGCGCAGGCGGCGAACGGCAGCAACCGGCCCTCGTCGAGGAACCAGATCGCAAACAGGAGCAGGGGGCAGGCGAGCGCGACCGGGTGGAACTCGTTCAGCGTCAGCCACTGCGTGGGCGGATAGACGAGGTAGGCGAGCGCGAAGCCGAGGCCGGCCCCGTCCGAGCCGAGGTGCTTCCGCGCGAGCCGGTAGACGGGCAGCGCGCCGAGTGCGATGGCCACCGCCTGCGCGACGAGCAGCATGTCGGGGCTCGGCCAGACCAGCCAGAGCGGCGCGAACGCGGCGAGAATCGGGTCGAAGTGCGCGCCGAGCCGCGAGATCTGGTCGCCGCGGAGCGCGGTGATCTGCAGCGGGTGCCCGTGCGTCGTCGACCACACGGCCTGAACCATGTTCCCGAGGTCGAATCGCCCAGTCGCGAAGGCGCGGTGCCTCAGGACCGACAGCGCGGAGAAACCCGCGGCGTACGCGGCGATCGCGGTCCAGAGGAGCGCGCGGGGAGCCGAGGTTCGGAGCGTCACGCCGCTCGTGCCACCTCTCCCTCGAGCAGCTCGCGCCAGCGGCGACCGAGGACCTCCTCGCTCGCGCGCTGCTCATAGACGGCCCGCCCGCCGCAGGCGAGTGCCTGCGCGAGGGCGGGGTCGCCGGCGAGCCGTCGCAGGGCGGCGGCCAGCGAGACGGCGTCGCCGGGCGGAACGAGCAGGGCGCTCTCGCCGTCGACGAGCAGCTCGCGCGCAGCCGGAGTGTCGGCCGTGACGAGCGGTGTGCCGCACGCGAGGGCCTGGAACGCCTTGTTCGGGATCACGCGCTGCGCCTTCGCGGAGGTGCCGAAGATCCCGAGCGCGCAGCCGGCGCGGTGCAGCTCGGCGGAAAGCCGCTCGTACTCGACCCACGTGACCCATTCGACGTTACCGGGCCGCTGCTCGACGAGGCGCTGGAGCTGGCCGCTCCCGACGAGACGGAAGTGCAGTTCGGGAGCCGCACGCGCGGCGGCGAGCACCGTCTCGAGCCCGTGCAGCGGGATCAGCTTGCCGACGAAGAGGACCGTGAACGGCTCGGCCGGCGACCAGCCGGGCTCGAAGACCCGCTCCTCTGCGCCGACGAACGCGACCTCGACGCGCTCGGGCGGCAGCCCGCCGAGGTGCGCGAGGTGGTCGGCGTTGGCGCGCGTGTCGGCGACGACGAGGTTGGCCGCCCGCAGGGCCCGCCGGTCGGCCGCCACGAGCGCACGGGCCGCGCCCGACCCGGGCTGGAACCGCGCGCGGTCGGCGACGAATGTGTCCGAGAGCGACACGAGCGGGTTGAAGACGACCGGCCGCCCCGCCGCGGCCCGCCGCGCTGCCGGCAGATCGAAATGGCCCGGGTAGCCGACGATCAGCGCGTCGAAGCCCTCGGAGGGCCGTCGCAGCAGCCGCAGCTCCGCCAGCGCGAGGCGCGCTGCCGCCCCCGCTCCGGCGCGCCAGCTATCGCGTCGCCCGTCCCACACCGGCACGTGCCGCTCGTGGACATCGACCCCGGCACTCCGCAGGCACGAGATCACCTGCGCGTTCCGCGGGTAGTCGCGCTCGTAGGTGCCGAAGTAGAGGACGCGCATCAGCTTCCGGCCGATTCTGCTGCCGCCCCTGGTTCAGGCGCACCCGGCCTCCTCCCCACTGCGAGCCTATCCCGCTGTGACGCACCCATGTGTGACGCCTCTGTGCCGAATCTGTGCCTTCTACGAGAGAACGTCTTCGACATGGAGCTCCGTGCGTTCCAACGCTCCGGCTCGCTCCTCGTGCTGGCTAGTGATCAGTTCGCTGATCAGGCCGAGCGAGAAGAACTGGAGCCCGACCACCATCAGCAGAACGCCGAGGATCAGCAACGGCCGCTGCCCGATCGCGTGGCCGGTGAGCTTCACCGCCGTGAGGTAGAGCAGCACCGCGAACCCGCTCGCGCCGAGGAGCAGCCCGAGCCCGCCGAAGAGATGCAGCGGGCGGTAGCGATAGCGGCCGATGAACGAGACGGTCAGGAGGTCGAGGAACCCGCGCACGTAGCGCTCGACGCCGTAGCGAGAGTGGCCGTGCTCCCGCGGCCGGTGGTTGACGGGAAGCTCGGCGACCCGATGGCCACGGTAATGCGCCAGGACCGGGATGAACCGGTGCAACTCGCCGTAGAGCCGCAGGCCGCGGACGACCTCCGCGCGATAGGCCTTCAGGCCGCAGTTGAGGTCGTGCAGGCGCAGGCCTGAGACGCGGCCCGTCACCCAGTTGAAGATCTTCGAGGGGACGCGGCGCGTCAATGGATCGCGGCGGTGGGTCTTCCATCCGCTGACGAGGTCGAAGCCCTCGTCGAGCTTCGCGAGCAGCCGCGGAATCTCCGCGGGGTCGTCCTGGAGGTCGGCGTCGATCGTCACGACCACGTCGCCTTCGGCGTGTGCGAATCCCGCGCCCAGCGCCGCCGCCTTGCCGAAGTTCTTGCGCAGGCGGACGACGCGGACGTTGTCCTGCGCGCTGTGGAGGCGCGTCAGCGCGGCGAACGAGCCGTCCGTCGACCCGTCGTCGACGAAGACGGCTTCCCAGGGCTCGCCGAGCGGCTGGAGCGCCGACTCCAGCTCGTCGTAGAGGAGCGCCACCGTCCGCTCCTCGTCGTGAACGGGGACGACGACCGAGATCACGGCGGCTGAGCCTATCCGCCGCGCGTACGGTATGCGGCGGTCGTGGCCGAGCTTCTGTCGATCGAAGAGGCGCAGCGCCTCGTGCTCGAGCGGGTGCAGCCGCTGCCGCCCGAGCCTGTTCCGCTTGAGCACGCGGCGGGGCGGGTGCTCGCGGAGGCTGCGCGCGCCGTGGTCGACCTGCCGCCGTTCCCGAGCTCGGCGATGGACGGCTATGCCGTGCGTGCGGCCGACCTCCCGGGGCGGCTTCCCGTCGTTGCGCAGATCGCTGCGGGCCTCCCGGCCGAGCGTGCGCTTGCCGCCGGGGAGGCAATGGCGATCTCCACCGGAGGCGTCGTGCCGGAGGGCGCCGATGCCGTCGTGCCGCTCGAGTATGTTGT
>JAWVDY010000137.1:0-4179 GCA_033856995.1 Gaiellaceae bacterium | reverse complement strand
GGCGGACAAGGGAACCGCGGTGCGCTCGCTGCTCGCCGAGCGCGGGCTCGAGCGCGCCCTCTATGCGGGCGACGACACGACCGACCTCGACGCCTTCCGAGGCCTCGACGGGCTCGAGCTCGCCGTTCGAGTCGCGGTTGCGTCGGCCGAGGGACCCGCGGAGCTCCACGAAGCTGCGGACCTCGTGGTCGGCTCACCGGCCGAGCTGCTCGGGCTCCTGCAGCAGCTCTAGGAGAGAGCCAGCAAGGCAACCCCACCGGCGACCAGCACCGAGCCGGCGGCCCGGCCGCGCGTAACGCGCTCGCGGAGAAATACGGCTGCGAGCGCGGTCGCGATCACGACGCTCGTCTCGCGGACCGCCGAGACCGCGGGCGCGCTCGCCAGTCGCAGCGCGAGCAGCACGAGGAGGTAGCCGCCGGCGAGGCCCGCTCCGATCACGAACGGCAGCACCCGCGCCGCGGCCCGCAAGCGCCGCCGCCCGATCGCGAGCGGATAGACCGTCGCCGGGCCGAGCATGATCAGCAGCAGGTACGGGCCGGCCGCCGCGTGCTGGATGCCATAGCGGTCGACGACCGTGTAGCCCGCGATGATCAGCGCGATCACCACGCCGACCGCGAGCCCGGGAAGGCTCCCCCGCGTGCCGCGCACGAGCAGAACGCCTGCCGAGACGACGACGATGCCGAAGACGCCGCCGGCCGAGGGACGCGCCCCGCCGGCAGCGAGCACGAGCAAGAGCGCAAGCACCGGTGCGAGCCCTCGCGCCACGGGGTAGACAAGGCTCAGCTCGTAGCGCCGGTAGGCGCCGGCCAGGAGCGCGATGTAGCCGAGCTCGAGCGCGCCTGAGCCGACGATGTACGGGATCGCGTCGCTTTCCACCCGCCACGTCAGGGCAGCGGGAATCGAAAGGACGGCCAGGAGTGAGATCAGCGCGAGCGCGGTCCCGGCCTCGACGTCCTGCTCGCGCGCCAGCAGCACGTTCCAGAACGCATGGAGAGCCGCGGCCCCGAGCGCGAATCCCAGCGCGTCGAGCGGCATGCGGGCGACCGTACCATCGGCGCATGCACCTGACCGAGGCGGTGCTCGCGCCACTGCGCGAGCGGTACGGCGAGCCGCGGCCGCTCGTCTGGGCGGGCGAGGTGAGCCCCGAGGAGTTCGCCCTCGCCGGCCGCTCCCCGGCGCGCCGGCACGACGTGACGTTCTTCGTCTTCGACCCAGGGGAGCGGCTGGCGCTGATCCAGAAGCCGTCCTATCCGGAAGGGATCTGGCGACCGCCCGGCGGCGGCGTCAACCCCGGCGAGGAGTTTGAGGCCGGCGTGCGGCGCGAGGCGCTCGAGGAGCTCGGCGTCGAGATCGAGCTCGAGCGGTTCCTCGTCAGCTCCGAGGCCACCTTCCTCTGCGCCGGGGAGAACATCGACTGGCGCACGCACGTCTTCTCGGCACGCACGAACGCGGATGAGCTGCACCCGATCGACGTGCGGGAAATCAGCGCAGCGCGCTGGGGAACGGCCGAGGAGCTGGCGGACCCGCTACGAGCCGCGCTGCTCGGGACCGGCCGCGCCCTCTGGCGCTACCGCGTCGCGCTTCACGACGCCGCCCTCGAGCAGCTCGAGCAGCTCCGGTAGCGCACGAATCCGCAGGCCGTCCCAGTCACCGAGCTCGCCGCCCGGCGAGTCCACCCCGATCGCCGTCATCCCCACGCGCTCGGCCCCCGCGAGCTCATCGTTGGCGCCGTCGCCGACGAACACCGCCTCTCCAGGCTCAACGCCGAGCTGCTCGAGCGCGAGCCGATAGATCCGCGGGTCCGGCTTGCGCAGGCCCGCTGTCGCTGAAAAGACCTCGACGTCGAAGAGCCCGTGGAAGGCCGTCTCCTCCCAGAGCAGCGCCACGTCCTCGCTGCAGACGGTGATCAGGCCGATCAGAAAGCCCCGGTCGCGCAGCGCGGCGATCGTCTCGGCAGCCCCCGGCACCGGGACGAGCCCTTGCCGCGTGACCGCTCGCCGCAGCTCGACGACCTCCTCTGCGGCCTCGGGCGTGACGTCGAAGTGGGCGAGCACGTCGGCGAACGGGCCCATCTCACGCATACGCGCGAGCTCTCCGTACCAGCGCTCGTCGAACTCCTGGGGGGTCAGGCCGAGGCGCTCGGCGACGCGAGGCCGCACCCTCGCCCACTCCTCGTCCGGCCACTCGGCGATCGTGTTCCAGAGGTCGAAGACGACCGCGCGCACCGGAACGGTCACGTCCGCTCGGGTCGAACTGTGACTGTCACTGTGACTGTCACTGGGGGTCAGCCTTCGCCCATGGGTTCACGCGGACGGCGGGCTCACTTCTTCATCAGCTTCTTCAGCTGCGCCCAGGTGCGCGTGTTCGCGATCTGGTCCGGGCCGAGCCACGCGCGCCGGGCCTGGGCGACGCCGAAATCCACGTAGCCGAGCGCCTTGAGCTGGTGCGCGTCGCTCGAGATCACGATCGGCACCCCCGCCTCCCCCGCCAGCCGCGCGTTCACGTCGGGCAGGTCGAGCCGGTCCGGCTGCGAGTTGATCTCGAGGAACGTTCCCGTCTCGAGCGCCTTCTCGATCACCGCCTCGAGGTCGATCTCCATCGGCTCGCGCCGCATGATCTTGCGGCCGGTGAGGTGCCCGATCACGTGGACGTTCGGATTCTCCATCGTCGCCATGATCCGCTCGGTCGGCGAGCGGTCGAATGCGGTGTGGATCGACGCGACCACCCAGTCGCGCTCCGCCAGCACCTGGTCGGGGACGTCGAGCGTCCCATCCGCCTTGATGTTCACCTCGACGCCCTTCAGCAGCTTCAGCGGCTTGACCCGCTCGGCCAGCGCATCGATCTCCTTCGCCTGCTGCTCCATCCGACCCTCGCGCAGGTAGTGAGAGTGATCGGTGATCGCGTAGTACGCGTAGCCGCGCGCCTTCGCGGCGGAGACCATCTCCTCGAGGGTGTTCTTGCCGTCGGCCGACCAGTGCGAGTGTGTGTGCAGGTCGCCGCGCAGCTGGCCGGGGTCGACGAGCTCCGGCAGCTCGCCCTTACGCGCGGCCTCGAGCTCGCCCCCGTTCTCGCGCAGCTCGGGCGGGATGTACGCATAGCCGAGCCGCTCGTAGACCTCCCCCTCGCTCTCGGCGGTGAAGACCTCGCCGCTCTCCACCTCGGTGATGCCGTACTCCGAGACGGAAAATCCCCGCCGCACCGCGTCCTCGCGCAGGGCAACGTTGTGCTCCTTCGAGCCGGTGAAGTGCTGCAGCAGGTTGCCATAGCTCTCCGGCGGTACTACACGCAAGTCGAAGCGGAAGCCGTCGTGGGAGACGACCGTCGCCTTCGTCGCCCCCTTCGCGACGACCTCGGCGACCCAGGTCAGCTTGGTGAAGTACTCCGTCAGCGCCTTCGGGTCGCTGGCCGTCGCGATAATGTCGAGGTCGCGCACCGTCTCCTTGCGCCGGCGCGCGCTCCCGGCCTCGGAGACCCGGTCGGCGGCCGGATGCTCGCGCAAGACGTCCACGACCGCGAGCAGAGCCGGCAGGGCCTGGCCGAGCAAGGTGCGGGGCGGTCCACTGACCTTCTTCTTTCGACCCGCCGCCTTGAGGACGCTCTCCTCCAGCTTCGCGCCGAGCCCCGGCAGCGTGCGCAGCCGCTGCGAACGCGCCGCGTCCTTCAGCTCCGCAAGCGTGGTGACTCCGAGCTCCTGCCAGATCTTGCGCACGGTCTTGGGGCCGAGACCGGGGATGTTGAGGAACTCGACGACCTCGGGCGGGATCGTCTTGCGCCGCTTCGAGAGCGCTGCGATCTCACCCGTCTCGACGATCTGGACGATCTTGTCCTGAATCGTCGCGCCGATTCCGGGCAGCTCCTTGGCCGTCCCTTCGAGCGCCAGCTGCGCTACCGGCGTGCCCGTGTCACGCACGCGAGAGGCTGCGCGTCGGTAGGCCAGGACCCGGAACGCAGCCTCTCCTTCGATCTCCAGGAGGTCGGCCAGAAGCTCCAGCTGCTCGGCCACCTCGCCGTTACGGGGGAGCGCCTTCGCCACGACAGCGATCATAGGGGCGTGAAGGCGGTCGTCTGCCTACCGACCTACAACGAGCGCGAGAACCTGGAGCGCATGCTCCGCGCGCTCGCGGACAAGGACGTCTCGGTGCTCGTGATCGACGACAACTCGCCGGACGGGACGGGCGA
>JAWVDY010000136.1:0-4593 GCA_033856995.1 Gaiellaceae bacterium | reverse complement strand
ACAGCTCGACGCGCTGCGGTTCGGCTCGCTCTTCCACGACATCGGCAAGATCGCCGTGCCCGACGGGATCCTGGTCAAGCCGGCGAAGCTGGACTACTGGGAGTACGCCCAGATGAAGACGCACTCGGCAGAGGGCGCGCGGATCGTCGGCAAGTTCGGCCGGCTGCGCGAGGCCGTCCCGATCATCAGGCACCACCACGAGCGCTGGGACGGCGCGGGCTACCCGGACGGGCTCGCGGGGGAGGCGATCCCGCTCGAGGCCGCGATCGTCGGGCTCGCGGACTCGTGGGACGCGATGACGACCGACCGGCCCTACCACCGCGCACTCTCCGCCGACGAGGCGCTGGCGGAGATCCACGGGGGTAAAGGCGCCCAGTTCTCGCCCGCGGTTGTGGATGCGTTTCTCGCGGTGGCCCTGCGCCGGCCCGTCGAGCTGGGCCTCGACGAGCGCTACCTGCGCGCGGTCTGAGTCTCAGTAGAGTCGCGCCGGTGGGCGACGACGTCCTCGACCTGATCCGCCGCGATCCTTCTCCCGCGGAGCACGACGCGATTCGGGAGCTCTGGAAGCGGCACTCGAAGGCCGAGGACGCGCGCGACCTGCCCGGCCTGCTCTCGACGCTGACCGACGACTGCGTCTACGAGCTCGTCCAGACGGGTCACCGCTGGGAAGGACACGACGGCGCCGCGCAGTTCTACCTGGGGCTCCTGGGCGGCTTCCCCGACATCGACTTCCGGCTGACCAACATCGTGATCGGCCCGCAGGGCGTCTGCGAGGAAGCCGACGTGACGGGCAAGCACGAGGCCGAGTGGCTCGGCATCGAGCCCACGGGCGAGCGCCTGGCCTGGAAGGTCACGATCTACTTCCCGTGGGACCGCGAGCGACGCCTCTTCCGAGGCGAGCGCGTCTACACCGCCGGTCTGCCGCTACCGGGCTGACGGCAGCACGAGCCGCTCGCCCGGGACGATCACGCCGGTGCCGAGGTGATTCCTGCGGTCGATGCGGTAGATCGCATCGCGCGGGTCACCCGCGTAGTGGCTGGTCGCGATCGTCCAGAGCGTGTCGCCCGGCTTGACGGTGTAGCGCTGCTCGGGCCCGGCACCGTGCGAAGCCCGCGCAAGCGCGGCCCACGCGATCAGCGCCAGCACGGAGATCAGGAGGATCTTTCCGAACATATGTTCGCCAGGATAACGCGAACAGTTGTTCGTGTCAAGAAACGTTCAGTAGATCCGGTACCAAGCGCGATCCGGTCACGTCGAGGACCAGAAGCGATCGGTGCGCCGCGCGCCTACGCTCGGTCGGACTGCCGGGGTTGAGGATCCACACGCCGTGGTGCTGTTCGACCTGCGGCAGATGCGTGTGACCGTAGACCACCGCGTCGCAGCCCGGGAACCAGCCGATGAGTCGCTCCTCCCGCCCCACGCGCGCGCACGGGATGTGGACCATGCCGAGCCGGATGCCGTCGACATCGACCACGCGCCGCTCCGGCAACTCCTCCCGCAGAGCCGGCTCGTCCATGTTCCCGTAGACCGCCTCGACCGGAGCGAGCACCTCGAGCTCGCGCAGGACGGAAGCAGCCGTGAAGTCCCCCGCGTGGAGGATCAGGTCGGCGCGCTCGAGCTCGCGCGCGCACTCGTCCGGCAGACGCCGCGACCCGCGCGGCAGGTGCGTGTCGGCGATGACGACGACGCGCGTCAGAGCGAGAGGAAGCGCCCGTCCCGGTAGACGAGCTCGCCGTCGGCGTAGACCTCGCTCCCCGCGCGGAGGTCGCAGATCATGTCCCAGTGCAGCGCCGAGCGGTTCTCGCCGCCGCACTCCGGATACGCGCTGCCGAGGGCGAGGTGGACGGTGCCGCCGATCTTCTCGTCGAAGAGGATGTTGCGGGTGAAGAGCGTGACCGCCTCGTTCAGGCCGAAGGCGAGCTCGCCCACCCGCCTCGCGCCGTCGTCGACCGCGATCATCTCCTCGAGGAAATCCTGCGCCCGGGCCGCGGTCGCCTCGACGACCTCGCCCTCCTGGAAGCGCAGTCGCACGTCGTCCACCTGCCGGCCGCGGAAGACCGCCGGATACGTGAAGCGGATCGTGCCCTCCACCCCGGTCTCGTGTGGCGCGGTGAAGACCTCGCCGTCCGGGAAGTTCTCGTGTCCGTCCGCCGCGATCCAGGTGCGGCCCCCGAACGTCAGGGTCAGGTCGGTGTCCTCCGCGACGATGCGGAGCTCCTCCTTGCCGTTCATGAACTCGGCCGCGCGCGCCAGCTCCTCGGAGAACGCGCGCCAGCGGGCGACGGGATCGCCACCGTCGAGCAGCGCGGCTGCGTAGAGGAAGTCTTCGTACTCGGCCAACGACATCTCCGCGTCCTGCGCGGCTGCGCTAGTCGGGTAGCCGGTCAGCACCCAGCGCAGCTCGCCGTGCAGCGCGCGCTCGAGGTAGCGCTCGCGGAGCTCTTTCCTCGAGAGCTGCACCAGCGCCTGGCGCTCGGGGTCGATCGTGGTCAGCGCCTTCGTGTTGCTCGGCGCCTCGATCACGATCCAGACGTCTGCGCGTTCGACGTCCTCGCGCTCGGCCGGGCTCAGCCACGCGGCCTGCGCGTCAGTTCCCTCCGAGAGCAGCAGTTCCGCGAGCTCCGGGTAGACGCGCGTAGAGGGGCGGCCGTCGGCCCGTAGCACCGCGCCGTAGAGCTCGTTCAGCAGCGGCTCGACGTTGGTCGTCCCTTCGATCACGACAAGGTCGCCGGGCTTCACGCCTGCCGAGTAGCCGACGAGCACCTCGGCGAAGCGGCGCAGCCGCTCAGACACGCTCGACCGCCGGCTCGGGCTGCTCGAGGAAGCGGCCGGCCCGCCAGATCAGTTCGCCGTCCGCGTACACCTCGCCCTCCGCGCGCAGGTCGCAGACGAGGTCCCAGTGCAGGGCCGACTCGTTCTGGCCGCCGAGCTCGTCGAACGCGGAGCCGAGCGCGACGTGCATCGTGCCGCCGATCTTCTCGTCGAAGAGCGTGTTCTGGGTGAAGCGGTCGATCTCGTAGTTGAGGCCGAACGCGACCTCGCCGAGCCGTCGCGCGCCCTCGTCGAGCTCGAGCAGCGCGTCGAGGTACTCGTCTCCGCGAGCTGCCTCCGCAGCGACCACCGCCCCGCCCTCGAAGCGCAGCTTGATCTCCGTCACCTCGCGTCCGTGGAAGAGAGCCGGGAACGTGAAGCTGATCTCGCCCTCGGTGACGGTCTCGAGCGGGCTCGTGTAGATCTCGCCGTCGGGCATGTTGTAGCGCCCGTCGGCGGCCTGC
The DNA here is from genome assembly GCA_033856995.1 of Gaiellaceae bacterium. Lineage (GTDB taxonomy): Bacteria > Actinomycetota > Thermoleophilia > Gaiellales > Gaiellaceae > AC-32. The sequence goes on along the minus strand of JAWVDY010000136.1, from coordinate 1,318 downwards.
CACCGCCTGCCCTCGACGCCGAGCTTGAGGTCGGTGCCGGGACCGACGATCCGCAGCTCCCGCACCTCGGCGAGCCCGTGCGCGCGGGCACCGAGCTCGTCGCGAACGCCGCGCCAATGCGCGACCGCGTCACCCGGCTCCTCGACATGGCACGCGCGGAAGACGAACCGCTCGTACTCGGCGAGCGACATCTCGGCGTCCTGTGCGTGGCCCTCGGTCGGGAAGAGGACGCCGCACCACCCGAGCTCGTGGGCGGCCATGCGCGCCCAGCGGCGCTTCGCGAGCTGCTGGGTCGAGGCGATCCACCGCTGGTGCCGGTCCGGGTCGGCGCGGCTCAGCGCGCGTGTGTTCGACTCCGACCAGACGGTCACGATCGCGTCCACCAGGTCGATCTCGGCCAGCGCGATCGGCGAGACGAAGTCGAGCTGGACCTCGCTCGCCTCCGCGAGCAGGAGCTCCGGAGCGCGCTCGAGCGCGACGTCCACGTACGGGTGCGCACCGACGGAGAGCGCGGCGCGATAGACCTCGACCGCGAGCGGCTCCGCGACAAGCGGGGCATCGATCCGCACCACCTTACCCGGCTCGAGGCCGAGCGAGTAGGTGACGATCAGCTCGCCGAGCCGCGCGGCTCGCGGATCCCTCATCGACGAGGGCCGACGCGGAACGAGCGGCTGACGAGAACGCTCGCGCGCTGGGGATTCATGGTCGCGCTCATGCGGATCGCAAAGACGTACCTACCTGCCTTGAGCTTGCGTATCGGAAAGTACACCAAGCGCCGCTTCGCCTTGATCGTGCCCTTCGCGAACAGCGCCGGCTTGGGCTTGCCCTTCGCGAGCCGCTTTCCGAGTGCGGCCTTGCGCGGGCCGGCCTTGAAAATCCCGGCGCGGAAGGTCGCCTCCTCGGCCGCGCCCGCCGTGAAGCTCCAGCGGGAGCGCTTGAGCGGGAACGGCTTGCGGAGCTTGCCCCACGCGGCGACCGGCAGGATCACGCCGCTCGCGTGCCTCCAGCTCGTCGGCGCCACCGGGCAGTCGCCATGGGTCTGGGCGATCGTCTGCTTGACCCGGTCGTACGAGGGCCGGTGCGAGCCGTCGGCGCGCTCGAGCCCGCTCTGCCAGCGGTCGAGGTCGAGCTCGTCGATCAGGTGGAAGAAGCTCAGCATCCGCACCGTCCTCGGGTCGCACTCGGCCGACCTGATCACGTCGTCGTAGTAGTTGGCCTGCGTCTCCTCGGGCACGGGCGCGAGCCCGGGGCTCTCGGCGCCGAAGTAGAGCGCGGCGAGCGCGGGCAGGATCTCGACCTGCCAGCCGACCTCGTCGAG
>JAWVDY010000135.1:0-6309 GCA_033856995.1 Gaiellaceae bacterium | reverse complement strand
CACGCCGTTCTTCAACAACTACCGCCCCCAGTTCTACTTCCGCACGACCGACGTGACCGGCGCGATCAAGCTCCCGGAGGGCCAGGAGATGGTCATGCCGGGCGACAACACGAACATGGAGATCGAGCTGATCCAGCCGATCGCCATGGACCAGGGCCTGCGCTTCGCGATCCGCGAGGGCGGTCGCACGGTCGGCGCCGGCGTCGTCACGGAAATCGCGAAGTAGGAAGAAGGAGTCGCACCGGTGCCGCAGAGCAAGATCCGCATCCGCCTCAAGGGCTACGACCACCAGCAGCTCGACAAGTCTGCGAGCCAGATCGTGGAGACCGCCCAGCGCACCGGCGCGACGATCACCGGCCCCGTGCCGCTGCCCACCGAGAAGAACGTCTACTGCGTGATCCGAAGCCCCTTCAAGGACAAGGACTCGCGGGAGCACTTCGAGGTGCGCACGCACAAGCGGCTGATCGACATCCACTCGCCCACCCCCAAGACGGTCGACTCGCTGATGCGGCTCGACCTCCCCGCGGGCGTAGACATCGAGATCAAGCTGTGAAAGGCATCGTCGGCAAGAAGCTGGGCATGACCCAGCTCTTCGACGCGGAGACGGGCGAGGTGACCCCGGTGACGGTGATCGAGGCCGGGCCGTGCCCCATCGTCCGCGTGAAGACGGTCGACTCGGACGGCTACGAGGCCGTCCAGCTCGCGTTCGACCAGGTTGCGGAGCGGAAGGTGACGAAGGCGCGGCTCGGGCAGCTCGGCCAGGCCGGGCCGCACCGCAAGCTCGTCGAGTTCCGCGGCACGACCGAGCTCACCGTCGGCGAGCCCGTCACCGTCGAGACCTTCGAGCCGGGCGACCGCGTGAAGGTCTCCGGGATCGGGATCGGCAAGGGCTTCGCGGGCACGATCAAGCGGCACAACTTCTCGCGCGGCCCGGTCTCGCACGGCTCGCACAACGTCCGCAAGCCGGGCTCGATCGGCGCCTCGGCAACGCCCTCGCGCGTGTTCAAGGGGATGAAGATGGCCGGCCGGATGGGCGGCAAACGCGTGACGCAGGTCGGGCTAACGGTGCACGAGATCGACGCGCAGCGGAACCTGCTGCTGGTCAAGGGCGCCGTGCCCGGCCCGAAGAACGGCTACGTCGAGGTCAGGGAGGACAAGGGCCGTGGCCGCGCCTAAGGCACCCGTGCTCGGCTCGTCGAAGACCGTCTCCCTCGAGGAGGGCGTCTTCGCGACCGACGTGAAGTCGCACCTCGTCCACGAGACGGTTCGCGCGGAGCAGAACGAGGCCCGCTCGGCCACGCGTGGCGGCAAGAGCCGCGGGCTCGTCGCCGGCGGCCGCGCGAAGCCATGGCGCCAGAAGGGCACCGGGCGCGCGCGGGCCGGTGGTACGCGCGCTCCGCACTGGACCGGCGGCGGCATGGCGTTTCCGCCGAACGACCGCAACTTCGTCGGCAAGGTCAACCGCAAGGCGCGCAAGGCAGCGCTCCGCAGCGCGCTCTCGGCGCACGCGCAGGGCGGCACGCTCGGCGTGCTCGACCCCGCAGCGTTCGACGCCCCGTCGACGAAGGCCGCGCTCGAGCTCGTCGGCTCGTGGGGCAAGGAGTTCCCGCTGCTGATCGTCGCGCAGCCCGATGAGGAGCTGCTGATCAAGTCCTTCCGCAACCTCGACCGGGTCCGGATCACCGTTCCGGCCGAGCTCGAGGTGCAGCAGGTGGTGTGGGCCCGCTCGCTGCTCGTCACCGAGCCGGCGCTCGAGCAGGTGCAGGGGAGGGCGCAATGAGCCTCCACCCGAACCAGGTTTTGCTCGCGCCCGTGGTCTCGGAGAAGAGCTACGAGCTGATCGAGCAGCGCAAGTACGCCTTCCGCGTCCATCCCGACGCGCACAAGACGCAGGTCCGCCAGGCCGTCGAGGAGCTCTTCGGCGTGCGCGTGCAGGGCGTGAACATGCTCAAGGTGCAGCCGAAGCCGAAGCGCCGCGGGATGATCAGCGGCAAGAAGCCCGGCTGGAAGAAGGCAATCGTCCAGCTGCGCGAGGGCGAGACGATCGAGATCTTCGAGGGGGCTCAGGCGTAATGCCGGTGCGGAAGTACAAGCCGACCTCGCCGGGCCGGCGCTTCATGTCGGTCTCGACCTTCGACGAGATCACGAAGACCGAGCCCGAGAAGAGCCTCGTCGAGCCGCTGAAGAAGAGCGGCGGTCGCAACTCGTACGGCCGCATCACCCGGCGCCACCAGGGCGGCGGCCACAAGCGGCAGTACCGCAAGATCGACTTCAAGCGGCTCAAGGACGGCGTGCCGGCGAAGGTGGCCGCGATCGAGTACGACCCGAACCGCTCCGCGCGCATCGCGTTGCTCCACTACGCGGATGGCGCGAAGGCCTACATCCTCGCGCCCGCGCGACTGCAGGTGGGCGCGACGGTCGAGTCCGGCCCGAACGCCGACATCAAGCCCGGCAACGCGCTGCCGCTGGCGAACATCCCGACCGGCACGCTCGTCCACAACGTCGAGCTGAAGCCCGGCCGCGGAGGCCAGATGGCGCGCTCGGCAGGCTCGGGGATCCAGCTCGTCGCGAAGGACGAGGGCCAGGGCGTGCTTCGGCTACCATCGGGCGAGCTGCGCAGGGTTGCGCTCACCTGCCGGGCGACGGTCGGTCAGGTCGGCAACGTCGACCACGAGAACGTCACCGTCGGCAAGGCCGGGCGGAGTCGCTGGAAGGGCAAGCGGCCGACGGTGCGAGGCTCGGCGATGAACCCCGTCGACCACCCGCACGGCGGCGGCGAGGGGAAGTCGAAGGGCGGCCGGCACCCGGTCACGCCCTGGGGAGTGCCGACGCTCGGCAAGCGCACCCGGCGCAAGCACAAGGAGTCCGACAAGTTGATCGTCCGCGGTCGGCGCCGTGGGAAGGAGAAGCGGTGAGTCGCAGTTCCAAGAAGGGGCCGTTCGTGGAGGAGCGGCTGCTGAAGCGCGTCAGCTCGATGAACGACACCGGGTCGAAGCAGATGATCCGGACCTGGTCGCGCTCGTCGACGATCTTCCCGGAGATGGTCGGGCACACGATCGCGGTCCACGACGGCCGCAAGCACGTTCCCGTCTTCATCAGCGAGCAGATGGTCGGCCACAAGCTCGGAGAGTTCGCGCCGACGCGGACCTTCCGCGGCCACTCGGGCGACCGCAAGACGGAGGTGAAGCGCTAAGCCATGGCGACGCTTGAGCGCCAGGAGGTTCAGGCCGTGGCCAAGTGGGTGCACATGTCGCCCCGCAAGGCCAGGCTCGTGGTCGAGCACATCCGTGGCCGTCCGGTCCCGGAGGCACGGACCGTGCTCGCCTTCACGCAGCGCGCGGCCGCGCGCGAGATCGAGAAGGTGCTGCGGTCCGCGATCGCGAACGCGGAGGCCAACCACAACCTCGTCGGCGACGAGCTCATCGTCTCGTCGGTGTTCGTGGACGAGGGCCCGGTGCTGAAGCGCTGGCGCGCGCGTGCGCGTGGCCGTGCCGCCCGGATCCGGAAGCCCACCTGCCACATCACCGTGAGGCTTACGCAGGTCGAACGGCCGCCCGAGCCCGCGCCGAAGCCCGAGGCCGAGAGCACGGAGAAGACGTCAACGCCCAAGCGCAAGCCGGCGACCAAGAAGAAGAAGACCGAGGAGGCGGAGGCCTAGATGGGCCAGAAGATCCATCCCGGCGGCCTGCGGGTCGGCGTCATCCACGACTGGAAGTCGAACTGGTACACGGGCACGAAGGAGTTCCCGGCGTATCTGCTCGAGGACATCAAGATCCGCGAGCACATCTACGGCAAGCTCGAGCACGCGGGCCTGTCCGACATCCTGATCCGCAAGGACGCCCAGCGGATCACGATCGATATCTACACAGCCCGGCCCGGGATCGTGATCGGCAAGTCCGGTGTCGAGGTGGACGCCCTCCGCAAGGAGGTCCACGGCATGACCAACAAGGCCGTCCACATCAACATCAACGAGATCAAGCGTCCCGAGCTCGACGCCAAGCTCGTCGCGCAGTCGATCGCCGAGCAGCTCCAGAACCGCGTCAGCTTCCGGCGCGCGATGAAGCGCTCGCTCGCCTCCGCGATCCGCTCCGGCGCCCAGGGCGTGAAGGTGCAATGCGGCGGCCGGCTGGCCGGCACCGAGATGAGCCGCTCCGAGAGCTACTCGGAGGGCCGCGTGCCGCTGCACACGATCCGTGCAGACATCGACTACGGCTTCGCCGAGGCGAAGACGACCTACGGCCGGATCGGTGTCAAGGTCTGGATCAACAAGGGCGAGATCATGCCCGAGGGCTACGAGGGCGTCACCCACCGCGGCGACTCGCGCCTCGGCGACCAGGATCAGGCGCGTCGCCGCGGTGGCACCGCCGAGGGTCTCGGCGCTTCGCGCGAGAGCGGTCGCGGCCGCAGCCAGGACCGAGAGGGCCTCGGCCCGGTGAAGCGGCGCAAGGGCCAGGGCGGCCCTGGCGGTCCGCGCCGGCCCGGGAGCGGCGGCGGTCGTGGCCGCCCGCGCCCCCAGGAGACCACCGAGCGCCCGCCCACCGACGAGGCAGCTACTCCGGCCGAGCCGGAGACGCAGGCAGTGCCGGTGGCAGACGCACCCGACACCACCACGCCCAAGACGCAGGTCGAGGAGCCGGCGAAGGCGGAGTCCTCGGGTGACGAGTCGACCGAGAAGAGCGACGGCTGATGCTGCTTCCGAAGAAGACCAAGTTCCGGAAGTACCAGCGTGGTCGCCGTCGCGGGACCTCGAAGGGCCAGACGACCGTGCAGGCCGGCGACTACGGGCTGAAGGCGCTTGAGAACGGCTGGATCACGAGCCGGCAGATCGAGGCCGCGCGAATCGCGATGACACGCAAGATCCGCCGTGGCGGGAAGGTCTGGATCAACGTCTTCCCCGACAAGCCGGTGACGCAGAAGCCCGCCGAGACGCGCATGGGCTCGGGCAAGGGCGCCCCGGAGCACTGGGTCGCAGTTGTCAAGCCCGGCCGCGTGATGTTCGAGCTGGCCGGCGTCGACGAGGTGCTCGCGAAGGAGGCGCTGCGGCTCGCCGCACGCAAGTTGCCGATCAAGACGAAGGTCGTTTCGAGGGAGGCGGATCTGTTTGCGAGCTAGAGAGCTGCGCGACCTGACCGACGAGGAGCTGGACAACCGCTTGGCCGACACGCGCCAGGAGCTGTTCAACCTCCGCTTCCAGTCGGCGACGGGCGCGCTCGAGAACCCTGCGCGCCTGAAGCTCGCGAAGCGCGAGATCGCCCGCATCCTGACCGTCCGCATCGAGCGGGAAGCAGGCCTGATCAGAGAGACCAATGGCTGACGAGAAGAAGACACCCAAGAAGGACGCCGAGGAGGCGACCGAGCCCGTGGCCGAGGAAACCGTGTCGGCACCGGAGGGCCCCGTGGCCCCGGCCGCCCCGGTCGAGGACGAGGCCGTGACAGAGCCCGAGGCCGAGGAGGCCGCGCCCGAGGCCGAGGCTGAAGAGCCTGCGCCCGAGCCTGTCGCCGAAACGGAGGAGCCCGCAGCCGAGGAGGCACCGGCCGAAGAGCCGCCGGCCGAGGAGCCTGCCGCCGAGGAGGCACCGGCCGAGGAGCCTGTCGCCGAAGAGCCCGCAGCCGAGGAACCGGCAGTCGAAGAGCCGGCCGCCGAGGCCGAGCCGGAGGGCGCGCCGACTCAACAGCCGACGGTCAAGCCGAAGCGCAAGCGCCTGCCGCGCTCCGAGCGCCACAAGCATTCCAAGCCCAAGCGCGAGCGCCCCGCCGAGCGCAGCGCGATCGTCCGGCTGCCGAAGCCCGAGCACGAGCGCGGCCGCCGCCAGGAGCGCCGCGGCGTCGTGGTCTCGGACGCGATGGACAAGACGATCGTCGTCAAGGTCGACACCGTGAAGGCGCACCGGCGGTACAAGAAGGTCGTCCGCCGCTCGGCCAAGTTCCACGCGCACGACGAGCAGAACTCGGCCAAGATCGGCGACCTCGTCCGCATCGTCGAGACGCGTCCGCTCTCGAAGACGAAGAACTGGCGCCTCGCCGAGGTTCTGGAGGAAGCTAAGTGACCCTCCCAGCAACAGTTGGCGCATCTCTGGCGCGCGAACCGCGGCGCATTCCAGCGTCCTCGGGCGCGCCCGGGCGGCCCCGCCCGAGCACGGCCTGCGTCCTCGGACTGCTTGCGTCTCGCACCCCAGAGACGCGGAACCGTCACTGGGAGGATCACAGATGATCCAGCAGGAGTCACGGCTGCGCGTCGCCGACAACACGGGCGCGCGCGAGATCCTCTGCATCCGCGTCAAGGGCGGCTCGAAGCGCCGCTACGCGCGC
>JAWVDY010000134.1:0-7646 GCA_033856995.1 Gaiellaceae bacterium | reverse complement strand
TCGACAAGGCGATCGCAACCCTTGGCGCGGTCGGCGTCGAGCTGTACCCGGACTTCAACGTCTTCGAGGTGGCAAAGCCGTACGCGCGCGGCCTGATGCTCGAGCGGTATTCGCCGCAGCGGGTGTTCAAGCGAGCGCAGGCGGAGGGGATGGAGCTCGCTCGAATCGCGCGCGACATGCCGTACCAGGTCCACGACTTCCTCGAGGAGGTCCGCGACGGCCAGATCGAGGTCGGGTTCGTGCACAAGGGCCTCGACGAGTTCATGCGCAAGCTCGACGTGGCCTTCAACCGCCTCGTGATCGCGCTGGTCACCGTCGGCGGCCTGATCGGCTCGAGCCTGATCGGGATCTTCTCGACGAAGGGCCCGCAGATCGCGGGCGTGAACTTCCTCTCGTTCGTCGGTTTTGTGCTCTCGGCGATCCTGGGCTTGTGGTTGCTGTGGGGCGTGCTGCGCTCCGGGCGTCTGTAGAAACCTCGTCGCAGTTCCGCGCGAAAGGACATCTGGCGCGACGCGATAGGCGGCGGTAGCTTCGTTCCCATGTCGCAGGCGCTGCTTCTCGCCGAGGCCGAGCCGGGAACTCGAGAATTCCTCGAGCGGCACCTGACGAGCGACGGCTTCGCGGTGGTCGGCGCGGACGCGGGGCGTGAGGCGCTCGAGCTCGTCGAGCGCGAGCGGCCCGACCTCGTGCTCGTGGGCGGCCTGCCTGACGTTCCCGCGCTCGAGGTCTGCCGCGTCCTGCGCGAAGGCGAGCCCGGTCGGTTTTGGGACCGCGACGTGCCCGTGATCGTGCTCGGCGAGGCGCGGGCCGACGCGGTTGACCGCGTCCACGCCTTCGAGCGCGGCTGCGACGACTTTCTCCCGCGGCCGTTCCACTACGAGGAGCTCGTCGCGCGAATCCACGCGGTCCTGAGGCGAACGCAGCCCGGGCTCCGGGAGCGGCTGGCGGCCGGCCCGCTCGCAGTCGACCGCGCCACGCGCCGGGTCACCGTCCATGGCCTCCCGGTCGCGCTCGCCGCGAAGGAGTACGAGCTCCTGGTGAAGCTCGCCACCCAGCCGACGCGGGTGTTCACGAAGGACGAGCTGCTGCGCGACGTCTGGGGATTCCGGTCGATCGGACGAACGAGGACGCTCGACTCGCACGCGTCGCGCCTGCGCCGAAAGCTCGGCCAGGCCGGCGCCGAGGACTGCGTCCTCAACGTCTGGGGGGTCGGCTACCGGCTCCTCGCCGCCTACGAGGAGGTGCGTCGCACGGCCTGAGCGCAGGCGTTACCCTCGCGGGATGGACGACTCCGTTCGCGTGACGACCGCTCCCGGGGAGCCGGAGGCCGAGGCCTACTGCCAGCTCCTGCGCCAGAACGGGATCGAGTGCGCGCACCGGCTTACGCCTGAGGAGGACTCGGCGTTCGAGAACTTCGGCGGGGAAGGCGGCATACGCGAGATCCTCGTGCGTCCTGCCGATCTCGAGCGCGCGCGCGAACTCCTGAACGAGCAGTAATCGTCCGCCGCGGCGCCTACGGTGGAGCGGCGTGGCACCGCCTCGAGAACACATGGAGCACCACGGCACCTTCGGCCAGGACGCCTTCGGGCGCAAGGCCGAGCACGCGGCTCGGTTCTTCGGGACGCCGCAGTACATCGTCGGGCAGACGATCCTCGTCGTCATCTGGATCGCCATCAACGCGGTTGCCGTAAGCCTCCGCTGGGACCCGTACCCGTTCATCCTGCTCAACCTCGCGTTTTCGACCCAGGCGGCCTACGCCGCGCCGCTGATCCTGCTCGCCCAGACGCGTCAGGCCGAGCGCGACAAAGTCGCGGTCGACAAGGCCGAGCGTCGACACGAGGACGCCGAGCGCCGGGCCTCCGAGCGCGTCGCCGCGCTGAGAACCGAGACCGCCAAGCTCGAACGCCTGCTCGACTCGAACACGACGCTCACGCAGCAGGACAAGGACCTGACCGAGCAGATCGCCGGGCTCACGCGCGAGATCCACGCTCAGGTCACAGCAAAGAGCTGAGCGCCCCTTCCAGCTCGAGCAGCAGCCGCTTGCGGTCGAGCCCGCCCGCGTAGCCGACGAGCGAGCCCGTCGAGCCGACCACGCGGTGGCACGGAAGGACGATCGGCACCGGGTTCCGGTTCATCACCGTCCCGACGGCGCGTGCGGCGCGAGGGCGGCCGGCCTTCGCCGCGAGTGCGCCGTACGTCGTCACCTCGCCGTACGGAACGCGAGCGAGCTGGTCGAGCACCGCCCGGCCGAACTCGCGTGCCGGGCGCAGGTCGACCTCGAGCTCGAAGTCACGCCGCGTGCCGGTGAAGTACTCGTCGAGCTGGCGGCGAGCCTCGTCGGTCGGCTTCGGCGAGCGCAGCACGCGGGAGCCGAAGAGCCGGGCGAGCCGCTCGGCCTCCGCGTCCGGGTCGGCGTCGTAGTGGATCTCGCACACGCCGCGGTCGGTGACGGCCACGAACAGCCGTCCGACCGGCGAGTCGTGCAGCTCGTAGGCGACGTCGAGCAGCCCCTCTGCGGCGGCAGCGTCGCGGAATCGGCGGTCGAGCTCGGCGGAAACGGTCATGGCGATTCCTTTCGTCGGAGGCGGCGGACGCCGGACGAGGCCGCCTGTCGAGCGGCCTCGGACGACGAGCCGATGGCCGCCCCGATGTCCTCGTAGCTGAGGTCGTAGCCGTAACGGAGGAAGACCGCCGCGCGCTCCTTCTGCGGCAGCGCGGCGGTCAGGCGGCGAAGCTCCTCGTAGGGAAGGGGTTCGTCGACCGACTCGAGATCCGGGATCTCGGCGGAGGTCACGCGCCGACGCCGTAGCGCGTCGATCGCGACGTTGTGCGCGATCTGAAGCGCCCACGCGCGCAGGTGCCGCCCGTGCTTCAGCGTCGGGTAGGCACGCAGCGCGCGTAGGAAGGTCTCCTGGAAGGCGTCGTCGGCGCCCTCGCGGCCGAGCATCCCTCTGAGCTGTGCGAGCACGGGCCCCTGCTGCTCCTCGTAGAACCGCTCGAACGGAGGGACCGTCACGACTTCCATCATTCCTACAAACGCCGCCGGCCGCCCGCGTGTGAGACGGCGCTGCCATGCTTGCCTCGATGGCCCCCTCGAAACGCCAGGGATTCGCCGCGAAGCGCACGGTGGCCGGCCTCGCGCTTGCCGCCGTCACGCTGGCGGCCGCGCTTGTCGCGGGCGCGCCGTGGCCGGTAGCGATCTCGGGCTCCTGGGGGGTCGCCGCCCTCGTGATCACCACGTCGATCTGGCTGCGCATCGCCCGCATGGACGCGAAGCAGACGAAGGCGAACGCGCGCGACGAGGACTTCTCGCGCGCGATCTCGGATCTCGTCGTGCTCTCGGCCAGCGTCGCCAGCCTGATCGCGGTCGGCTACACGCTCCTCGAGGCGGGCAGCCGTCACGGCGTGACCAAGGCGCTGCTGATGCTGCTCGCGCTCGCCGTCGTCGCGTTCTCGTGGACGACAGTGCACACGCTCTACACCGTTCGCTACGGCGACCTCTACTACGGCGACCCGGTCGGCGGCATCGACTTCAACGACGACGACCCGCCGGACTACCACGACTTCGCCTACCTCGCGTTCACGATCGGCATGACCTTCCAGGTCTCGGACACGAACCTCTGCACGAAGACGATGCGTCGCACCGCAACCCGCCACGGGCTGCTCTCGTTCGTCTTCGTGGCCGTGATCTTCGCGCTCGCGATCAACTCGGCGGCCTCGCTGCTGCAGTAATTCGTCCTCGTGGGACGCGGGGGTTGCGGAGTGGGGGATTGTGGTTTAAAGTGGGGCGCAGTGGATCATGCTGCTAGGTGAATTCGAGCACACGATCGATGACAAGAACCGTCTCACGCTACCGGCCAAGTTTCGCCAAGCGCTTTCCGGCGGTCTCGTCATCACGCGCGGTATGGACGGGTGTCTCTACTGCTATCCCCAGGCGGGCTGGGAGCGGCTCGTCGACGGGCGTCTCGCCGGGCTCGACCCGCTCAGCCGCGAGGGCCGCATGATGCACCGGCACTTCTTCGCAGGCGCGTCCGAGGCCGAGCCGGACAAGCAGGGCCGCGTGCCGGTGCCGGCCTCTCTCGCCAAGGAAGTCGGCCTGAAACGTGAAGTCGTGGTCGCCGGAGTGGGCGACCGCCTGGAGATCTGGGACCGCGCCGCCTGGCGCGCACACGTCAAGGAGTTCGAAGGGAGTGCAGAGGATGTTGCCGAACGTCTTGCGTCCCAACGCGACTGATCACGTCCCGGTCCTCGCCGACGAGGTGCGGGAAGCGCTCGCCGTGCAACCTGGCGAGACCATCGTCGATGCCACCTTCGGCGCGGGCGGCCACTCGGAGCTGCTCGCCGCCGACCTTCGCGGCAGCGGCAAGCTGATCGCGATCGACCGCGACCCGTCTGTGCGTTCGTACTTCGAGATCATGCGCAAGCGGACCGGCGTGCACGGCCGCTTCCTGCGCGGCGAGTTCTCGGACGTGCTCGAGCAGCTCGCCGGAAATGACGTGCGCGCGGACGCAGTCGTCTTCGACCTCGGCGTCTCCTCGATGCAGATCGACCTGCCCGAGCGCGGATTCTCGTACCGCACCGACGCGCCGCTCGACATGCGGATGGACCCGGCCTCGGAGCTGTCGGCGCGCGAGCTCGTCAACGAGTCGGGCGAGCGCGAGCTGACCCAGATCTTCCGCGACTACGGCGAGGAGCGTTACGCACGGCCGATCGCCCGCTCGATCGTGCGCCGACGGCGCGAGCAGCCGTTCGAGCGCACGGGGGAGCTGGTCGACACGATCAAGGCAGCGATCCCGGCCCCGGCCCGCTTCGGCGAAGGCCATCCGGCGAAACGCGTCTTCCAGGCACTGCGCATCGCGGTGAACGACGAGCTCGGCTCGCTCGAGGCGGCGCTGCCGGCCGCGCTCGAGATGCTGCGCCCGGGCGGGCGGATCGCGGTCATCAGCTTCCACTCGCTCGAGGACCGGATCGTGAAGCGCTTCCTGCGCGCTCGCGAGAAGGGCTGCACCTGCCCGCCCGACTTCCCCGTCTGCGTCTGCGGCAACGAGCCCGAGCTGCGCGCGCTCTCGCGCCGGCCGATCAAGCCTTCGCCGAGCGAGCTCGCCACGAACCCGCGCGCGTCCTCGGCGCGACTGCGGGCCGCCGTGAAGACCGGAGACGAGGAGTAACGCGATGGCTTCCTGGAGCGACGCCGCCCCTGCGCTTCCTTCGCCTCGTCAGCGGTCTCGACCGCGTCCACAGGCCGCTCCGAAACGGCGTCCGGGTACCCGTCGCGGCGTCGCCGGCGGCGTCGTCTGGATCGCCGTCGTCGCAATCCTGCTCGCAGGCGTGGTCGCGCTGAACGTCGCCGTCCTGCGGCTGAACATGCAGGTCGACTCGCTGGACACCCAGCGCGCCCAGCTCCGCGCGGAGAAGCAGGCGCTCGCCTCGCAACTCTCGATGGCAGCCGCCTCGCCGCGCATCCAAGCCCAAGCGCAGACGCGCTTCGGCCTCGTGGCCGCCAACCCAGCTGAGACGACCTACGTGCGGCTGGGGCCGCGGAAGCGGTGAGCGCGAAGGTCGCCAACCGCCGCATCCGTCTCCTCCTCGCCGTCTTCGTCCTCGCCTTCGGCGCGACGTTCCTGCGCGCCGCGTGGCTCCAAGGCGTGCGCGCCTCCTCGTTCGGTCGGCTCGCGTCGAGCCAGCACAGCGATGTCGTCGTCGTCCCTGCGGCGCGCGGGACGCTCTACGACCGCGGCGGCGTGCAGCTTGCGATCGGCGAGCAGGCGCAGACCGTCTACGCCGACCCGCCCCACGTGACGGACCCGCAGGGCGAGGCGGCCACGGTGGCGCGAATCCTGCAGCTCGACCCCAATGCCGTGTACCGCACGCTGTCCGACCGGTCGCGCGGGTTCGTCTACGTGGCACGCAAGGCCGACCCGGCCCTCGTCACGAAGCTCGCGCGGAGGAATCTGCCCGGCCTCGGCTTCTACGCGGAGGAGAAGCGGTTTTACCCGCAGTTCAACCTCGCCTCGCAGGTGCTCGGCTACGCGGGTGTCGACAACCGCGGTCTTGCGGGCCTGGAGCTGTCGCTCGACCGCGAGCTCGCCGGGCGGCCGGGGAAAGAGCGAATCATCAAGGACGCAGCGGGCCAGGCGATCGACACGATCGTCTCGCGCGCCGCGCGCGACGGGCAGGACGCGTACCTCACGCTCGACCACACGATTCAGGCGAACGCGCAGGCCGTGCTCCGCGACACCGTGCTCCACTGGCACGCGAAGAGTGCGACCGCGATCGTGCTCGACCCCGCGACCGGCGCCGTGCGCGCAATGGTCGTCGCCCCAGGCTTCGACGCCAATCGCTATCCGGAGGTGTGGCGCGCGCTGCAGCGGAACCGCGCGGTGACGGACACGTATGAGCCCGGCTCGACGTTCAAGCTCGTCACGGTCGCGGGCGCCCTGTCGGAGCGGGTCGTCTCGCCGTCGACGCGCTTCACGCTCCCCTACGAGATTCAGGTCGCGGACCGGCGAATCCACGACGCCGAGCCGCGCGGCACCGAGAGGATGAGCGTGGCGGAGATTCTCTCCCGGTCGTCCAACGTCGGCGCGATCACGATCGCCGAGCGGCTGACGCAGCATCGCCTTGCGCACTGGATTGCGCGCTTCGGCTTCGGCAAGCGGACCGGGATCGACTTCCCCGGCGAGAGCCCCGGCATCGTGCCTCCCGAGAATCAGTGGTCCGGCTCCTCGATCGGGAACATCCCGATCGGGCAGGGGATCTCGGTCACGCCGATTCAGATGGCCTCTGCGTACGCCGCGATCGCCAATCGCGGCATGTGGGTGCGCCCGCACCTCGTCGACCACATCGGCGACGGCAACACCGCGCGCCCGGCCCGGCGCCGTGTCGTCACGCCCTGGGTCGCGTCGCAGGTGATGGGGATGCTGAAGAACGTCGTCGCCGAGGGAACAGGAACCCTCGCAGAGGTGCCGGGCTACCAGGTCGCCGGCAAGACGGGCACTGCCTCGAAGGTCAACGCTCGGGGCGGCTACTCCAACTCGCGCTACGTGGCGTCGTTCGTGGGCATCGTGCCCGCGTCGCGACCGCGGCTCGTGATCCTCGTCTCGGTGGACGAGCCCAAGGGCGCGATCTGGGGCGGAACCGTCGCCGCGCCGGCCTTCGCGCAGATCGCGAAGTTCGACCTCCAGTACCTGGACGGCGGCGTGCAGCCCGACGCGCCCGCGACGACAACCTCGACCCTTAGCGTCCCTTAGTACGGTTCGCCCGGCCTCCTCCCCAAGGCGAGCGTATCGCGCGGAGGCGCGCGTGTCTGTCGCGCAAGTGTCATAAAAGTGCTGCAAATCGGCGGTTGTGTAGGTTCGCGAGGTAGCGGCTTCGGCTGCGGGCCGCGCTAGACTCGCGCCGCATGGACATCGAGCTCCTGATCGCCGCGCTTGCGCCCGTCGAG
Source organism: Gaiellaceae bacterium (assembly GCA_033856995.1). Classification (GTDB taxonomy): domain Bacteria; phylum Actinomycetota; class Thermoleophilia; order Gaiellales; family Gaiellaceae; genus AC-32. Next base: position 202 of record JAWVDY010000134.1, on the reverse strand, counting down.
GTCGTCGGCCGCGCTCCGGTCGAGATCGAGGACCTTGCGTACGACGCGCGCGCCGCGGGGCCCGGCAGCCTCTACTTTTGCGTGCCCGGAACGCGCGCCGACGGGCACGACTTCGCGCGGGAAGCGCTGGCGAACGGCGCCGTGGCGCTCGTCGTCCAGCGACCGCTCGAGCTGCCGGTGCCGCAACTCGTCGTCGAGGACG
>JAWVDY010000133.1:0-5342 GCA_033856995.1 Gaiellaceae bacterium | reverse complement strand
TCGAGCCAACGCACGTTCGTAGAGTGCGAGCTGAAGATCAACTGGCCTTACATCTAGTTCTATCATACAAGAACTAGTTTAACATAGACTTGAAGAAAAGTCAAGTCCAGGCTAGGAGATCCGGCGCTCTCCCAGCTGAGCTAACGCCCCCGGGGTTCTCAGTCTAAAGACGAAAGAAGCCGACGGGGCCAGCCGCCGGCTTCCTCGTCACGGAAAGACCCCTTTACGCCGCGCGGGCGAGCCGCTCTTCGTGGCGGGCCCGCTTGATGATCTCGTCGCGATCGCCGAAGCGCTGCTGCGCTCGAAGCGTGCGGTGCTCGTCCCAGAGCATCGCGATGCGCTCCTCGAGCTGGTGCAGCTCCTCCGACATCGCCGCGTCGTGTCCTCCCGAAAGCAAGTGAAAGAGCTCCGACCGGCGTTCGGTGGCCTGGTCGAGCTCTGCGTGGATTTCATCGAGTGTTCTCATGCTTCTGAAAACGATTTTTCCGCGCGGCGCATTCCTAATCCCGCGGGCCGAGGAGGTACAGAACGATCACGGCCAGACCGACCACGCCGGCGGCGATCGCGACCCCGGTCAAGACGCCGGAGCTCACCTACCAGGCCGGTCGTAACGGGGGTCGTTTCGCCAGCAGCTTGATCGTCAGTAGGCCGAAGACGAACCCGCCGATGTGCGCGAAGAAGGCCGTCCCGCCGCCTGCCTGCGGCTGCAGGATCGAGAAGCCGCCGTCCCAGAGCTGGAACGCGAACCAGATCCCGAGGAACCACACCGCCGGGATCTCACGCAAGAAGATGAAGAAGAAGAGGAAGATCGTCAGCACGCTCGCGCGCGGGAGGATCAGGAAGTAGGCGCCGAGCACGCCCGCGATCGCGCCCGAGGCGCCGATGTTCGGGATGCTCGCGCCCTGGGCGTTCGTGAAGGCGAGCGTGACGAAGGTCTGGGTGGCCGTGGCCGCGAGCCCTGCGGCCAGGTACCAGAGGAGGAAACGAACCTTGCCGAGTGCGTCCTCGACGTTGTTGCCGAAGATCCAGAGGAAGAGCATGTTGCCGCCGATGTGGAGCCAGCTCGCGTGCATGAACATCGAGCTGAAGGCGCCCTCGTACCAGGGCAAGTGATGCACGACGGAGGCGGGCGATACGCACGGACCCTGAAGCGCACACGGGTAATAGCCGTAGTGCAGGACCTCGGCGTTGACGCTGTGCCTCCACTCCCAGAGCCAGACCACGATGTTCGCGGCGATTAGGCCCACCGTTACGAGCGGGAACGTCCGCGTCGGGACGTTGTCCTTGATCGGGAACATGTGGCGCGGAGGCTACGAGATGACGAGCGCCAGCAAAGCCTTCTGCGCGTGCAGACGGTTCTCGGCCTGATCCCAGACCGCCGACTGCGGCCCGTAGAGCACGCCTTCGGTGATCTCCTCGCCGTAGTGTGCGGGCAGGCAGTGGAGCACGATCGCGTCCTCGCCTGCGAGCTGCACGAGGCTCTCGTCGATCCCGAAGCCGTCGAGGTCGCGGAGGCGCCGCTCGCGCTCTTCTTCCTGGCCCATGCTCGTCCAGACGTCCGTGTAGAGGACGTCGGCGCCCTTGGCCGCCTCGCGCGGGTCGTGGGTCAGCTCGACCTCGCCGCCGGCCTCGCGCGCGATCGCGACGACCTCCTCCCAGGGCTCGTAGCCCTCCGGCGTGGCCGCGACGAACGGGGCGCCGAGCTTTGCGCAAGCGACCATCAGCGAGGCGCAGACGTTGTTGCCGTCGCCGAGGTACGCGACTCGCACGCCCTCTAGCCGCCCGAGCCGCTCGCGGATCGTCATCACGTCGGCGAGCGCCTGGCACGGGTGGGAGCTGTCGGTCAGGCCGTTGATCACCGGAATTGAGCCGTGGCGCGCGAGCTCCTCTACGTCGTCCTGCTTGAAGGTGCGGATCATGATTCCGTCCACGTAACGGGAGAGCACGGTGGCCGTGTCGCGCAGCGTCTCGCCGCGGCCGAGCTGGAGGTCGCCGGCGGCGAGGTAGAGCGCGTGGCCGCCCAGCTGGGTCATCCCGACCTCGAACGAGACGCGGGTGCGCGTCGAGGGCTTCTGGAAGATCATCGCCAGCGTGCGGCCGGGGAGGAGGTGGTGGTCCTCGCGCCGGGCCTGGCGCTCCTTCAGGTCGTCGGCGAGGTCGAGGGCGGTGAGCAGCTCCTCGCGGCTCCAGTCGGCGACGCGGGTGAAGCTGCGGCCCTTCAGGCTCTCGGCAACGGCGGCCATCGTGCGGGCGATGCTAACCGAGCGATTGCTCGAGACCCGCCTGTGCGAGCAGGTCGCGCAGGCGCGATAGGCCCGTGAACATCCGGCTCTTGATCGTTCCCAGCGGCTGGCCGAGCTGCTCGGCGAGCTCGCTCTGCGTCAGGCCGCCGTAGTAGCCGAGCTCGAGCGCCTCGCGCTGCTCGGGCGTGAGCTGGAGCAGCGCCTCCTGGACGAGCCTGCGCTCGTAACCGACCACGGCCTCGTCCTCGGTGGTCGTGGGGGCCGCGGGTTCGGGCGCGGCTTCGAGCGGCTCGGCGCGGCGTCGGTCCTCGCGCCGCACCAGATCGACCGTGCGCCGGTGAACGAGCGTGAGGATCCACGTGCTCGCCTTCGCCCGCTCCGCCAGGAAGTGGTCGGCCGACCGCCAGATCGTCAGGAACGCCTCTTGCACCGCGTCCTGTGCGAGCGCCTCATCTCTGAGGATGCGCAGAGCCAATCCGTATGCGACCCGACCGAAGCGGTCGTACAGCTCGGCCAGCGCCTGCTCGTCGCAGCTCGCGACCAGCGAGAGCAGCGCCTCGTCCGACATGTGGGCGAGATCGCGGGAGGTCGCGGGGGGTGGGCTCGTCGTCAGCACGGCGGTCACGAGACCACCTTCGTCGCGGCGAGCGGTTTCTGGGTCGGCCTGTAGACGCCGCCGGCTCGTTCGAGCGTGATCGCGATCACGGATCCGCTCGGGGCTCGCCGCGTGACTCGCACGACGCTCCGGCCGTTGCGGCCCGCGAAGAGCCCGGCGCGCTGCGCGGTCCCGCCGCGGATCACCCACGCCTCGTAGGTCTTGCCTGCCGCCGCCGGCGGGAGGTCGACCGCGAGCACGGCCTCGCCGTTTGGAGCGACGGCCACCGCGCCGCTGCTTCCCAGCGGCACGAGCTTCGCGCCCGGCTGGGAGAGCACCTGCGCGAGCGGGCTCTGGCTCGGGCGAGTCGCGCTCCAGATGCCGAGACCGACCGCGACCGAAGCCGCCACCGCGGCGGCCGCTCCGAGCGGGATCGTCCAGCTCCTGCGCCGTGCAGGGAGCGAGGCGACGTTCTTGCGCTCGCTTCGTGCCTGCTCGAGGATCCGTTGCTTGAGCTCGGGCGGCGGTGCAGGGCCCGCGGCAGCGCTGGCGAGGCCGGCGGCAGCCTCCCTCAAGCCCACCAGCTCCTCGCGGCAGCGCTCGCAGGCTGCGAGATGCTCCTCGAAGCTGGACTCCTCATCGTCGTCGAGCGCGTGCAACGCGTAGGGGGCGACGAGGGAATGAGGATCCGCGGCCATCTAGAGATAGTAGGGCGCAAGGTGGAGTGCTCCGAGTGCATACCAAAGCCCGAACGAGAGGCTCATGAGGGCGAGGACGGGTGCCAGGCGCTGCAGCGTGTTGGCGACCGGCGCGCGATTGAGGGTGAAGCCGAACCCGGTGGAGAGCGCGGCCATCGACAACGCGGTGCACGTTGCGAAGAGGCCGAGCGCGACGACGGCGATCCCGCGGTCGTGGATCGACGCGAGCAGGAGCACGCCCACGCCGGCGCTCCCGCCCATCCCGTGCACGAGGCCGATACCGAACGCCTGGAGCGGCGAGCGCACACGGCCGGCGCGGTGCGGATGCGAGTCGCCGTCGTGCACGTGACCGTGGGCGTGCAGCTCGCTTTCGTGCCTGTGGACGTGGACGTGGAAGAGCCCGCGCCGCCAGCGGACTAGCAGCCAGACTGCGAGCGCGGCGATGATCACGCCGACCGTCGTCTCCGCTCCCTGCTGAACCGGCGGAGGAAGGTAGCGCTTGAAGAGCACGATCGGCAGGCCGAACGCGAAGAGGGCGGTCGCGTGGCCGAGCCCCCACGAGAGACCGAGGCGCGCCGCGGCGCTCGTCGCGCGCTCGCGGGTCCCGGCGATCAGCGTCGAGACCGCGGCGAGGTGGTCGGGATCGGTGGCGTGCCGCAGGCCGAGCACTACGGCGACGACGCACACGAGCCCGAGTGTCGCGCCGTCGGAGAAGCCCGCGATCCAGTTGTCGAGGCCGAACATCGTCAGCTCACCCTCGGGAGGGCTCGGACGGTCATGGCGAGGCCGGCCGCGAGGATGACGAGGGCGCTCGCCGCGGGCAGGAGCCGCACGAGCGGCCCCTCGAAGCTCAGTCGCCGGAAGGTCCGGCGCGCGAGGACGGCGACCAGGCCGATGCCGGTGATGCTCAGCGCGAGGCCCACGCTGAAGGCGACGATCAGCAAGAGGCCGAACGCGACGCGGTGAAGAGAGATCGCCGCGAGCAGGACCACGAGGGCTGAGGGGCAGGGGAGAAGCCCGCCGGAGATCCCGACCGCGAGCAGCGAGCGGAAGCTCGTGTCGGCCTCGGCGCCGTGATGGTGGTGATGGTGTCCGTGTCCGTGGGCGTGAGCGCGGCGGTGGCGCCAGCGCCCCCAGAAGACCGACGCGCCGATCCCGACGACGAGCGCGCCCGAGGCGAGGTTCAGCCAGGGGTAGAGCCGGTCGGGGACGATGAATTGCGAAAGCGCGAGGGTCACGAGCCCGAGCGCGAACACTCCGACCGTGTGCGTGACGGTGACGATCAGGCCGAGCAGGGCCGCATGGCGCGGAGTGCCTCGCTGCCCGACTAGGTACGCGGTGACGATCGTCTTGCCGTGGCCCGGGGAGAGCGCGTGCGCGGCGCCCCAGAAGAGCGCGGCCGCGAGCGAGGCGAGGATCACGAGCAGGCTCAGGTGCGAGCGGCCGACGAGGGAAGCGAAGCCGGCGTCGGCGACGCGGTCGGGTGCCTGCAGGCTCGCCCCGCTCGAGAGCGAGGGGACGACGTCTCGGCCGCTCCCCGGCTCGAGCATCGCCACGATCGACGTGGTGTCGAGGGGACTCTGGAGGAGGTTCTTCGGGTACGCGCGCAGCTCGTGACTCGTGCTCGGCGCCCCGGCCCCGACCACGATCTCCTTCCAGCCGATCCGGTCCTTGTAGTTGTCGTCGCGGTAGGCGATCGACGAGCGCCCGTGCAGAATCGGGCCCGCGAGGATCACCTCCAGCCGTGTGGTGCGGAGCCCGCCCGCGCCGCGAGGGTGCGCCAGCTCGGTGCGGACGGGCTCCAGG
>JAWVDY010000132.1:0-11445 GCA_033856995.1 Gaiellaceae bacterium | reverse complement strand
TACATGATGGTCGTGGTGCCGGCGATGCCGAGGACCGTCGTGATTCCGATCGCCATCACGAGCGCCATTCCGCGTTCGTTCTGAAGATGTCTTCGCAGGCGTAGCCAAGGCCGCATGATCAGTTCATCGGCGCCTGTGCCGCCGGGTGCCGTCCCTCGAACGAGTGGACCCGCCTAGGTGCGAGAGCTGTTGCGCAGGACGAGGTCGTCGATGAGCTCGTACCGCTCGACCGTCTTGGCCGGCTTGATGTTCACCGGGAAGTCGACGTGGAGCTTCGCGAGCGACGCGGTGGACTGCGCGGTATAGGTGAAGATGCAGAGCGCACCGCTGCAGGTCGAGACCGTGGACGAGGTCACGAGGTAGTCCGCCCATTTGACGCCGCCCGAGCAGGTGGCGCCCACGACGCGGTAGAGCGCGTAGCCGTTGGTGCCGTTGCTGCGCGTGCACCACGTGATCGTGCCGCTGCCTGTCTTGCAGTAGGACGGAAGCGTGATTGTGATCGAGGAGCTGACGCCGGCCGGTGTCGCGACGCTCGCGCAGTGGACCTCGCGGCGCATCTGGTCGAGGGCCAGCCTCGCGGTGAGCTGCGCCTGGAAGCGGTTGTTCATGTCCGTCTCGGAGTTCGAAGCCTGGACGAAGACCGTCGTGAGGCTGCCCATGACGATGCCCATGATCGCCATCACGGTGACCATCTCGATCAGCGAGTACCCCCTCTCGGAGCGGAGTCTCGGGAGCCTCAGGGTCATCGGGCCTGACGCCGCACGCGGGCGAGCGCGGCACGTGCGACCGCCTCGCTCCTGCCGCCGATTCCCCAGCTGCGCTCGACCTGCCGGTCGACGCGGATCAGCGTCTGCAGTGCTTCCGCGCCGTGCCACCAGCCGAACTTCGCGCCGGTGACGATCCAGGCGTGCTGGAAGAGCCAGTACTGGACGTTGGCGCTCGTCTTCGGCCGGCCGGCGAGCGACCTCTCCAGCCGGAGGGCGCGCGCCGGGAGCGTGATCTCGTCGAGCGGCTCCTTGGGCGCGCCGGCAGCCGTGAACGCGGGCGGGCGGGCAATGGGCTTCCGCGCCGGCTTGGAAGCGGGCTTGTGCTTCGTGAGGTGCTTGACCGCGGGCTTCTTCGTCACGGGCTTCTTCGTGGCCGGCTTCTTCGCGGGGGTGACGACCGACGCGAGGCCGGCGAGCCTGATCGCCGTGCCGCCGTAGGGCGCGACGTCGACAGGCTGGCCGAGCTGGGCGTAGGGCCCGCGCACGAGGCGAACCATGATCGTGGGCGCGCCGGTGTCTACGACGCGAGTGCCGGGCGCCGGGCTCTGCGTCAGGACGCGGTTCGACGAGTAGCCGTGGATCGAGCCGGTTACGCGCCAAGCGAAGCCGGAGTCCTCGAGGATCCCTTTCGCGAAGACGTATGCCTGACCGACGACCGACGGCACGATGAGCTCGCGGGGCTGCACGGGCGCCGAGGCGGCCGTGGGGTTCGGGGAGCCGACGATCGTCGAGTCGGCAGCGAAAGTAAAGGCTGCGGTCGCAAGGACCCAGACCAGAGCCACGATCACAGCGCGTGGCAAGAGAGTGGCGAGCCGGAACGCCATGCTCATCCCTTCGGCAGCGCGAGGGCGTTCTGTCATCCCCCTACCGGGTGAACAGGACGACGGATCCATCGGGCTCCTTCGTGTGATTGGGGACGACCGCGAAGACCGGGCCGGTGGCGGCGGGGGTCGAGGCGATGTCCGTCGGGCCGGCGTCCTGCCAGCGGAAGGCGGTGCCGGCAAACCCCTGGAACCAGGACTGCAGCTGCGGGTACGAGGTCGCGGGGTTGAGCTGCAGGTGCAGGTGCGGCCCGGTCGCGTGGCCCGTCATGCCGACGAGGCCGACCTCCGTACCGGCGGTGAGCTGGGCGCCGGCGGTGACAGCGGGGTCGAGATACGAAAGGTGGCAGTACGTCCAGTTTTGACCGTCCGAGGTGGAGATCGTCATCCCGATCCCACAGTTGCCGTTCGGGTACGACCACGACCGGTCGACACTCGCGTTCGCAAGCGCGTAGACAGGCGATCCTTCGGGGGCGGCGATGTCCGCTGCCGGGTAGTCGTGGTGGTGGTGGGAGACCGAGACGAGGGAGGGGCCGCCGCCGACCGGGAAGACGTACTGGCCGTCGTAGGAAGGCGCGGCGAACAGGGACCCGGCCGCGGGGGCGAACGAGGACGAGAGCGAGCTGTCCTTCGCGAGGGTCAGGTCGCGCTGTGCACGCTCGAGGTTGGCGCGCAGCTCTGAGACACGCGCCTGGGCGTCCGAGCGCAGGATGCCGAGCTGGGTGGCACGCTGGTCGAGTCCGAGCCGGTCCGAAAGGAGCTGCGTCGCCTCGACGCGGAGGGTGAGCTTGTGCTCACGGCCACTGACCGCGCGCAGGTCGCGCAGGGCGCGGAGGAGCCTGCGATTGGCGCGCACTACGTCGCTGCGAGCTTGGTCGAGCGAGACCTGGAGCCGGTCGAGGTTGAACGTCGCGTCGGTGCCGCTGGAGCCGAAGAGCTGCGCGAGGTGCAGCACCTCGTCGACGTACCACTGCGCGTGGTTGTACGAGAAGACCGCACGTGAGATGTCGGTTGCCCCGCCCGATGCGGCGAGGTAGCGCGCCGCTGCGGCGATGGCGTCTTCAGGGCTCCACGGGTTGGCAATTCCGTCCCCGTCCGCATCAACGCCCCAGCGCTCCCAAGTGGAGGGCATGAACTGCATCCAGCCGATAGCGCCCGCGGAGCTCGGGCCCATGTTGCGGCCGAAGTCCGATTCCACCTTGTTGATCGCGGCGAGAACCTGCCACTGGACGCCGTAGAGGCCGCCGTCGCGCTGCCAGATGCTGAGGAGCTGCTCGTACGTGCGCGTCTCGACGACCGCGGGCCGCGCGTACAGCGCCGGTGGCAAGACGATCGCGCCGGGCGCGTTCGGCGTCTGTGCGCTCGGAAGGAAGGTCGGGGCGACCGTCGGCGCGATCGTGGGCACAATCGTCGGCACGACGCGAAACACGTCCGCGCCTGCCGAGCCGGCGAGCGCGAGCGCCGACAGTGCCGCAGCGACTAGAAGCTTCACGGTTCCTGCGATCCGGCGATCCTGAGCCCCGGCAGCGGCTCCTCACCGGGCTCCGGCTCCGGTGGCGCCATCTCGGACACCGGCCGGTCGGTCTCGACTCCGGCCGCCTGGCGCTTGAGAGCATGATCGAGCGAGACGAGGAAGTCGTGCCGGTTGGTGGAGGCGTTCGCCGCCACTTCACGGTCGACCTCGCCGGCGACCACGAGCTCGATGAGGGCCTGCGAAAAGGTCTGCATGTCGAAGAACTGCCCCTCGGTCATCGCGTCCGGAATCTCCTCGGTCTTGCGGTCGCGAATCAGGTCGCCGATGCGGGAGTTGTTCACCATCACCTCGACGGCGGCCACCCGCCCACCTTCCTTTCGCGGCAGGAGTCGCTGGCTGATGACTCCCCGCAGGACGCCTGCCAGGATCGAGCGGATCTGCTCCTGCTTGTCGGCCGGGAAGAACTCGACCATCCGGCCGATCGTCTCGGCGGCGTCGATCGTGTGCATCGTCGAGAAGACCAGGTGACCCGACTCCGCAGCCTTGAGCGCGGTCTCGGCCGTCTCGGCATCTCGGAGCTCGCCGATCAGGATCACGTCTGGGTCCTGCCGGAGCACCCGGCGAATGGCGGAGAGGAACGAATCGGTGTCGAGCCCGACCTCGCGCTGGTTGACGATGCAGCCGTGGTCGGAGTGAAGGATCTCGATCGGATCCTCGATCGTGACGATGTGCATGCGCCGCGTCCGGTTGATGTGGTCGATCACCGCGGCGAGCGTCGTCGTCTTGCCCGAGCCGGTCGCGCCGGTCACGAGGATCAGGCCGCGGTGCTCCTCGGCGATGCGGCGGACGCCCTTGGGCAGACGGAGATCGTCGAAGCTCGGAACCTCGGTGGGGATCACGCGGAACGCGAACGAGCTCGAGCCCCGCTGCCGGAAGCCGTTCACGCGGAAGCGCGGGAGGCCCTCGGCGAAGTAGGCGATGTCGAGCTCGCCGGTCTCGTGGAAATGAGAGAGCTTCGCGGGCGCAAGGTCGGCGACCGCCGCGAGGACCGCGTCCAGGTCGCTGTCGTACAGCGGGGCGTGATCCGGGAGCAGGCCGAGCTCGCCGTCGCGCCGCAGCACCGGCGGTTGGCCGATCTTCAGGTGAATGTCGCTCGCGCCGAGCTCGACAGCGCGTGCCAAAGCCGCATTTAGATCCACGGGTTGCTGATCGGCAGCCGGCGCGTGCCGCTTGAGCGCTACCGGTCGGCGACGTCGCTACACGGTGCCAGACACGCGAACGGAACTGTCACGAACGATCCACAGCCCGCGCGCGTCCAGGCACTTTCGTTCGGACGGCAGGTGTCAGACACCGTGACAGAAGTGTGACCGTGCTCAGCCCTGGCGGCCGAGCGTGTCGACCAGGCGCAGGGGCGCGCGCACGAGGCCGCTCGCCTGGTCGGGGTGCTCGAGGTCGCCACGCAGGAACGCCGAGATGAACCCCCACACGGGCGGCAGGCTCGCCACGGCGAAGACCAGGCGCGGGAAGCGCTCCAACGCGCGCTTTGCCTTCCACGACGCCCCGAGCGTCCTCCCCAGCTCGAGCTCGAGTTTCGACCCGTAGCCGGCGAGGTCGCCGACGCGCCCTTCCAGCAGCTCGAGCCCCGTCTCCGCAGCGAGCCGCGCGCTGACGAACGCCTCGTACATGCCGTCCCCGGAAAGCGGATCGACCAGCCCGGCGGCATCGCCGACGAGCAGGGCGCGCCCGCTCGTGACGCGGTCGCCGGCCGCGCGCATCGGCAGCCGGTAGCCGCGAACCGACTCCAGCCGCTCCGCCGGCAGCCCGTAACCGGCGCAGGCCCGTTCGAGGTGCTCGCGCAGCCGCGGCCCTTCCGACTCCCAGCCGCCGACGCCGACGTTGACGTGGTCGCCCTTGGGGAAGACCCACGCGTAGCCGCCGGGAACCGTGCCGAGCTCGACGGTTGCGCGTCCCCGGTAGTCCTCGCGCGCGTGAACATGACGAACGTTCCCCTCGAGCGCGACCGCGTGACTCCGGCGCCCCATCAGCCCGAGCGCGCGCGCCGTCAGGCCGTTCACACCGTCAGCGCCGATCACGACCGGAGCCGAGGCGGACGAGCCGCCGAATCGCACGATGCCTCCGTCGTCCTCAAGTTCGAGCCCCGTCGCCCTCGCGCCGTCGCGGAAGTCGGCCCCGGCCGAGGCCGCCTGCTCGGCGAGGTGGGCGTCGAGGCGTCTCCGCTGGGTCATCAGGATCAGCGGCCCGTCTGTCCGCCGCTCGAAGCTACGGCCGTAGCGGAGCCCGAGCCGGCAGCGCCGGACGGTGTCTTCCACGACCGCGTCGACGGAGACCGGCAGCTGCCGAACCGCCCGATAGGTCAGGCCGCCGCCGCACGGCTTGTCGCGCGGAAAGCGCTCACGGTCGAGCAGCAACACGCGCGCGCCCGCGCGCGAGAGCCGGAAGGCGGCGGTCGATCCCGCGGGGCCCGCGCCGACGACGATTGCGTCGAAGCGCTCCACCGTTGCATCGTACGGCGGACCGGCGGAAGAATGGGCCTCACGCGGCCGTCCTGTCGGCAAGAACGTTCGAGAGGAGAAGACATTGACCGACTCCGGGCTCGACACCGGGAGCATCGACGCGCTGGCTGCGCGACTGCACGGCGACGTCACCCGGCCTGGCGACGCCGACTACGACGACGTCCGTGCGCTCTACAACGCGATGATCGACAGACGTCCCGCGTTGATCGCGCGCGTTGCGGACGTCGACGACGTCGTCACCGCGGTGAACTACGGCCGCGAGAACGGGCTCGACCTCGCGATCCGCGGCGGGGGCCACAACGGCGCCGGCCTGGGAAGCGTGGACGGCGGCCTGATGATCGACCTCTCCGCGCTCAGGGGCGTCGAGGTCGACCCAGCCAACCGCACCGTCAAGATCGCCGGCGGCGCGCTGCTCGGAGACGTCGACGCGGCGACGAACGCCCACGGCCTGGCGACGCCCGGCGGGATCATCTCGACGACAGGCGCGGGCGGGCTGATGCTGGGCGGCGGGATCGGGCACCTGACCCGCAAGGCCGGCCTCTCGATCGACAACATCCTCGGCGCCGAGGTCGTGCTCGCGGACGGCAGCGTAGTCACCGCCGACGAGAGCCAGAACCAGGAGCTCTACTGGGCGATCCGCGGCGGCGGCGGGAACTTCGGCGTCGTCACCTCGATCACCGCCAAGCTGCACCCGATCGACACCGTCGTCGGCGGGCCGATGCTCTTCTCGCTGGACAACGCGGCGGAGCTGCTGCGCTGGTACCGCGAGTTCATCCTGAGGGCGCCCGAGGAGCTTGGCGGCTTCTTCGCCTTCCTCACCGTGCCGCCCGCCGAGCCCTTCCCGGAGGAGCTACAGCTCGAGAAGGTCGCTGGCGTGGTCTGGTGCTGGACGGGACCCGCCGACGAGGCCGACGAAGCGCTCGCGGAGGCACGCTCCCAGCCCGGGCTCCTGCTCGACGGCGTCCAGCCGATGCCGCTACCGGCGCTGCAGAGCGCCTTCGACGCCGTCTTCCCGCCCGGCGACCAGTGGTACTGGCGCGCCGATTTCGTCGAGGAGATCCCGGACGAGGCGATCGAGCGGCACGTCGAGTACGCACGGCAGCTGCCGAGCTGGAAGTCGACGATGCATCTGTACCCGATCGACGGGGCCGCTCAGCGTGTCGGCCCGACGGACACGCCTTGGGGCTACCGCAACGCGAACTGGGGCCAGGTGATCGTCGGCGTCGACCCGGACCCGGCCAACGCCGGGGCGATCCGCGACTGGGCAATCGCCTACCACGAGGCGCTGCATCCGTTCTCGGCGGGCGGCGCCTACGTGAACATGATGATGGACGAGGGCCAGGAGCGGGTGAAGGCGAGCTACGGCGAGAACTACGCCCGCCTAGCCAAGATCAAGGCGGAGTACGATCCCGGTAACGTCTTCCACGTGAACCAGAACATCAAGCCTGCGGGCTGAGAGGAGGGGCGGTGCCGAGATACCTAGTCGTCAGGACCTTCGACGTCACCGAGGAGGAGATGCCGGAGGTCGGACGCCGTTCGAACACCGTCATCGAGGAGAAGTACCCGCAGATCGTCTGGGAGCACAGCCACGTGGTCGTCGACGACAACGGGCACGTGATGACCTACTGCGTGTACGACGCGCCCGACGAGCAGACGGTCCGGAACCACGCGGTGGAGCTCGGCAAGCACACCGTCGACGCCCTGCACGAGATCGCGGGCGACGTCACGCCGGCGAACTTCCCCACCAACTAGCGCATCAGCTGCCGCGCGTCCGGGATGTGGAGCGCGGCCGCCCGCGCGAGGGCCACTCGGCGCCGCAGCAGTGCGACCCGCTCGCCGTCGTCCTCCCGCACCAGGTCGAGCGCCTCGCGGTAGAGGATCGCGGCCTGGTCCTTGGCCCAGCCGTTCTCCGCCTGCTCGCCCGCCCTGATGAAGTAGTCGAGCGCGCGGTCGGCGTCTCCCGCGTCGCGCCAGTGACGCGCGAGCGCGGTGGTGGCCTCGCCGACCTCCGACGACGAGTCCTCGAAGAACTGCGCGGCCCGCGCGTGCCCTGCTTGCCGTCGCGCGCGCGGGAGAAGCTCGTACGCGACCTCGCGGATCAGGACGTGCTTGAAGCTGTACTGCTGCTCGCCCTCGAAAATCGAGGCGCTCTCACGCACGACGAGGTCGCGGCCCTCGAGCGCGCCGAGGAGCTCCGGGATGTCGCCGTTCCCGGCGACTCGCTCGAGCGCGCCTCGCCAGAACGTACGCCCGACGACCGCGGCGTCGAGCAGTAGCGACCGCTCGGCGGCCGGGAGCGCATCTAACCGCGCGGCCACGATGCCTCTCACCGTCGTCGGCAAGGAGGTCCCGGCTGACCCCGACGCCTCGGCCAGCGTCGCCGCGAGCTGCTCGATGAAGAGCGGGTTGCCCTCGGCGGTCGCGGCCAGCCGAACCGCGCCGTCGTGGGTCAGGCTGCTGAGGCGCAAGGTCGCGAGCCGCTCCGAGTCCTCGGCGTTGAGCGCCGGAAGCGGCAGCGCGGTATAGGCGGGCAGCCCCCCTCCCCACGCCGCGCGCAAGTCGAGGAGCTCGGGCCTCGCGAGCGTGAGCAGCATGATGGGGAGGTCGCGCAGCCGCGCCGCCAGCAGCTCGATCAGGTCGAGCAGGCCCCGATCGGCCCAGTGGATGTCCTCGAACACGAGAAGCACGGGCCCGTTGCGGGCTACCGACTCGATGAAGCGTCGAACGGAGAAGAAGAGCTCCTCGCGGTCCTCGACCGAGCCCTCGACCTCGAGCCCGAGGAGGATCGCAAGGTGCTGCGCGACGGTCTCGGCGTCGGACGACGGCAGCTCGACGGCCACGTGCGCCCGCAGCTTTTCTAGCGCGACCTCCGGCGGGTCGCTCTCGAAGATCCCGCAGAGCTTCTTGACCTGCACCGCGAAGGCGAAGTAGGCGCTGCTCTCGCGGTAGGGGAGCGTGCGCCCGTGCACGCTCCGCCCGCCGAGCTGCTCGACGATCCCGTCGAACTCCTGCGTCAGGCGCGTTTTGCCGATGCCCGCCGGCCCGAAGACCGTCACGAGGTGCGGGACGCGCTCGCCCGACACGCGCTCCCAGATCCCGCGCAGCACCTCGAGCTCCCGCGTCCGGCCGACGAGCGCCCCGGAGAGCTTCCGCTCGCCGGCGGCGTGAAGCGGCCGGACCGCGACCCACGCCTCGACCGGGTCGGTCTTGCCCTTCGCCAGGACCGGCTCGGCCGCCTCGTACTCGATCGCGTCCTTCGTAGTCGCGTAGGTCTCGGCACCGACGATCACGCCGTTCACAGGCGCGGCTTGCTGGAGCCGGGACGCGGTATTCACGACGTCTCCGGTCACCATCGACTCGCCGAGCGCCGGGCGCGCGCCGAGCGCGACCAGCGCCTCGCCCGTGTTCACGGCGATCCGAAGCTGGAGATCGAGGTGCAGCTCCCGCTCGTCGAGCTCCTGCGTGCTGTCACGGACGGCCAGCGCGCCGCGGACCGCCCGCTCGGCGTCGTCCCCGTAGGCGGTGGGCGCGCCGAAGACGGCCATGATGGCGTCGCCGATGAACTTCTCCACGACGCCGCCGAAGGACTCGAGCTCGCGCCGCACGTGCTCGTGATAGGGGGTCAGGACCGCGTGCACGTCCTCCGGGTCGAGCCGCTCGGCGCGGGCGGTGAAGCCGACCAAGTCGACGAAGACGACCGAGACGAACCGCCGCTCGTCGTGCAACGGCGCGGCCGGGGCCTCGAGCGACTGGCCGCAGGCGAGACAGAACCGGGCGACGTCCGGGTTCTCCTGGCCGCAATTGCTGCAGACGATCACGCCCTAAGCGTAGAGCGCTTCAGGCGGCCGCGAAGGGCGCGGGGCAAGCCGAGATCTTGGGAATCGAGAACCGGCCGATCGTCCCGAACTGCGGCGCGGGCTTGCAGGCCTGCGCGACACCCGCGTCGCAGGCAACCGAGAGGAAGATGAACGCGTCCTCGAGCGAGAATCCGTGCTCGTCGACGAGCATCCGCGCCGCCTCCTCCGAGACGAGCTGCAGCGCCTCTTCGATGGTGTCCGCGGTCGCGTGCGGCAACCAACAGTCGGGGAGCTCGGTCACCGGCCACGTCGCCTGCTTGCCCTTGAGCACGTCGAAGCGCACATCGACCTCACCGGCGATTTCGACGCCTGTGAAGCAGATCTCGCCGTCGCCCATCGAGGCGTGCATGTCGCCGACGGCGAACATCCCGCCCGGTCGGCGTACCGGGAAGAAGATCCGCGCGCCCTTGCCGTGCAGGTGGTCGTCGAGGTTGCCACCGTGCCGGCCCGCGAGCCCGTTCGATAGTTCCTCCCCGTCGGTGGCGACGCCGACCACGCCCACCATCGGCCGCGCCGGGAACGACACGCGCTCGTTCATCCGGATCTCGCCGCCGCGCACGTCGAAGACCCGCGTGAGCGGTGCCTGCACCTGGTCGATCAGCTGGCCGAAGCCCGGGATCAGCGTCGCCACGCCCCACTCGATCGGCCGCACGTCGAGGATCTCGACGACGAGCGAGTCGCCCGGCTCCGCGCCCCGCACGGCCACCGGTCCCGTGGCGCCGTTGATCCGCTCGAGGTCGATCTCGGTGACGAGGTCGTCCTCGCTGCGGATTTGGCCGGTGAAGCAGTCGTTCGTCTCGAAGGTGACGGTCTCGCCGGGCCCGACCTCGAGCACCGGCTCGAGATCAGGCCCGAACGACCAGATCACCTGGTCACGCGACAGGCGATGCTGCGACACGATCCTCCCGGGTCGTGGTCTCGTCGTCGACGTAGACGCGGTCGATGTCGGCGAGCTTGTCGGGCCGCACCTTGACGACGAACGCGGTCAGCGCGATGCCGAGGATCACCCACGCGATGTCGACCCAGTTGCCGTACTTCTCCGGGTAGACAGGGGGGTACTTCACGAACTGGTAGTAGAGCGGGAAGAAGAACAGGACGATCCCTCCGAGCGGCAGCACGAGGTGGAGCAGCCAGTTGAACTCGCTGCGCGCCTTCGTCCAGTAGTGGTAGACGCTCCCGGCGCTGACGAGCATGTAGACGAGGATCACCGGCGGCACCGCCAGCGTCGCGATCGTGAAGAACCCGTTCAGGGGGCCCCACTTCCAGCCGAAGAGCAGCGCGACCACGAGCGCGAAGGCCGACATCCAGATGATGGCGACATTCGGCGTCCGGAACTCCTTGTGCGTGTGCCCGAGCTTGCGCGGGGCGAGCCCGTTACGCGCGAGCGAGTAGAAGACGCGCGTCGCCGCATTCACCGCCGCGTTGGAGTTCGCCGCGATCGAGTTGCAGATCGCGAGGAAGACGAGCACCCAGCCGCCGCCCCAGAAGACCTTGCCGAGGTTGCGCCACGGGTCAGCGTTCGTCGTCGCCTGCTTGACGAAGTTGTCGAAGCCTGCGCCGAAAACCCATGCGTAGGAGCAGAGCACGTAGAAGATGCCGATCGCGATCGCCGAGCCGACCACCGCCCGCGGCACGGTGCGGCGTGGGTTCCTCGCTTCCTCGCCGAGCGGCGCGGATGCTTCGAAGCCGATGAACGCGAGGATCGCGAACACCATCCCCTTGAAGACGCCACTCCAGTCGCCGACCGCGTGGTGCGGGTTGAACGGCTGCAGGTTCAGGTCGCCCGCGTTCGAGAACAGCATCCAGAGCGCGAGCGCGGCGAAGATCGCGATCTCGAACGCGCCGAGGATGACGCCTGCGGTTGTCGAGAGTCTCACGTCGCGGTAGGTGAGCAGGAACACGATCACGGTCATCAGCAGCACCCAGATCCACCATTGGCCCGTGTAGTTCCAGCCTGCCTCGCTCTTCATCACCTCGCCCATCGCCCAGCCG
>JAWVDY010000131.1:0-3043 GCA_033856995.1 Gaiellaceae bacterium | reverse complement strand
GAGGTCGTCGAGCTCGGAGCCACCGCGCCGACCCGCGACTTTCTCTACGTCGAGGACACGGCCGCCGGGCTCGTCGCCTGTGCCGAGGCCGAGAGCGTCGAGGGTGAGGTGATCAATCTCGGAACGGGCACCGAGATCTCGATCGGCGAGCTCGCCGCGCGTGTGTTGCGACAGCTCGACCGGGAGGTCCCGCTCTCGCTCGACCAGGATCGCCTGAGACCGGCCGACAGCGAGGTGGAGCGGCTCGTCGCGGACGTCTCCAAGGCGAAGCGGCTGCTCGGCTGGGAGCCGACCGTCGACCTGAACGAAGGCCTGCGTCGCACGGTCGACTGGCTCTCCCAGTCGCTCGATGCATACAAACCGTCGCTCTACAGCGTGTAGAGCAGGCCCTCGACGACGGCGTCCACCTGTTCGTCCGTGAGGCCGCCGTAGAGGGGCAGCGTCAGGAGGCGCCCGGCAACCGCGTCGGTCTGCGGTAGCGCTCTGGTCGACGTCGCGTCGTACGCGGTGAACCCGTGGATCGGCGGATAGTGGACGCTCGTCTGGATCCCGCGGTCCGAGAGCACCGACCGCACCTCGTCGCGGTCGGCTCCCTCCGGGAGCAGTACGACCGCGAGGTGGTCGACGGGCTCGGAGCCTTCGCTCCGCCCGAAAGGCATCGTCAGCGCGCGGGTGCCGTGCAGGGCCTCGCGGTACCGCGCGACGACGTGCGCGCGCGCCCGATTCTCGTCGGGTAGACGGCGCAGCTGCACGAGCCCGGTCGCCGCGCGCAGCTCGTCGAGGCGGTAGTTGAATCCCGGCACCAGCACGTCATAGCCCGAAGCGTGGCCGCGATGGCGATCCCAGGTCAGCGTCGTCATCCCGTGCGACCGCAGCAGGCGGAGCCGGCCAGCGAGCTCGTCGTCGTCGGTGACGATCATCCCGCCTTCGCCGATGGGCAGGTTCTTGTTCGAGAAGAAGCTGAAGCAGCCGACCGCGCCGATCGTCCCGCACGAGCGGCCGCGGTACGTCGCTCCTGGGGCGTGCGCCGCGTCCTCCACCACGACCAGCCCGTGCCGCTCGGCGATGCCGAGCACGGCGTCCATGTCGCACGGATGGCCCCCGTAGTGCAAGACGACCACGGCCTTCGTGCGTTCGGTCACCGCGGCCTCGAGGTCGCCGGGGTCGAGGTTCAGGTCCTCGGGCCCCACGATGTCGCAGAAGACGGGCTCGGCACCGGTGTGCACGATCGTGTTCGCGGCCGCCACGAAGTTCAGCGAGGGCACGATCACCTCGTCGCCGGGGCCGCAGCCGACGGCGAGCAGCCCGAGGTGCAGCGCCGCCGTGCCGTTCGCGACAGCGATCGCGTGACGTGCCCCGGTGAACTCCGCGAACGCCTGCTCGAACTCCTCGACGCGCGGGCCCATGCTCCACCAGCCCGACCGGACGACCTCGAGCACGGCATCCACCAGCTCGTCGCCCACGACCACGTCCGCGAGCGGCACCTGCCAGCGCGATTCGCTCAAGACCGGTTCGCCCACGCCAGCTCGTTCGCGACCCGCTCCAGGTCTGCGTCCACCATCAGCTCCACGAGCTCGCCGAAGCTCGTCCGCGGCTGCCACTCCAGCTCTCGCCGCGCCTTCGAGGCGTCGCCGACGAGCTGGTCGACCTCGGCCGGCCGCAGGAAGCGCGGGTCCTGGACGATGTGCTTGTCCGGCTCGAGGCCCGCGCGCTCGAAGGCGATGTCGACGAACTCGCGCACCGAGTGCTGCTCGCCGGTCGCGATCACGTAGTCCGACGGCTCGTCCTGCTGGAGCATCAGCCACATCGCCTCCACGTAGTCGCCTGCGAAGCCCCAGTCGCGCGTCGCCTCCAGGTTCCCGAGGCGCAGCTCCTCGGCAGACCCATGCTTGATCCGCGCCACGCCGTCGCTCACCTTGCGCGTGACGAACTCGAGCCCGCGCCGTGAGCTCTCGTGATTGAAAAGGATCCCGGAGACCGCGAACAGGTCGTACGACTCGCGGTAGTTGACGGTGATGTGATGGCCGTAGGCCTTGGCCACGCCGTAGGGCGAGCGCGGATGGAACGGCGTCAGCTCGTTCTGCGGGATCTCTCGGACCTTGCCGAACATCTCCGACGAGGAGGCCTGGTAGAAGCGGATCTCCGGATCGACCGCGCGGATCGCCTCGAGCACGCGCGTGACGCCGACGGCGGTGAACTCGGCGGTCAGGACGGGCTGGTTCCAGGAGGTTGGGACGAAGCTCTGTGCGGCGAGGTTGTAGACCTCGTGCGGTTGGGACTGGCGAAGCGCCGCATCGAGGGAAAACGGGTCCAGCAGGTCTCCCTGGATCAGCACGACCCGGTCGGCGAGGTGCGCGATCCGCTCGATGTTCTCGGTCGAAGCCCGGCGGGTCATGCCGTACACCTCGTAGCCCTTCTCCAGCAGCAGCTCGGCGAGGTAGGAGCCGTCCTGGCCGGTGACGCCGGTGATCAGCGCGCGGCGGTCGCTCACCGGGCCGGCTCCAGCTCACGCGCCGCGGCGAGCGTGTCGGCGAGCGTCTGCTCGAGGGGGATCTCGACCCGCCAGCCCGTCGCGGCGCGAAGGCGCGACGCGTCGGCCGAGATCCGCGGGATCTCGACCGGTCGGACGCGGCTCTCGTCCCGCTCGACGGTCACCGGCACGCGCGCGAGCTCCGCCAGCAGCTCCACCACCCGCGCCATCGTCACCGTCGACCCGGAGCCGAAGTTGTACGTGCCGGCCGGCACGGCGGGATCGAGCTGCAGGCGGTAGGCGCGGCAGACGTCACGGACGTCCACGATGTCACGCTCGGCGGTCAGGTCGCCGACGAGCAGCTTGCCGCCGCCCTCGGCCTCGAACCGCGCGAGCTGGCGCGCCCAGGAGCCGACCGCGAAGCGCTCGTCGCGGCCCGGGCCTTCGTGGTTCGTGGCGCGCGCGACGACGACGTCGAGGCCCGACGCGGCGCAGGCGAGCTCGGCGGCCGCCTTGCTCGACGCGTAGGGCGAGATCGGTGCTACCGGCTCGTCTTCCGCCGTGGGGATGTGC
>JAWVDY010000130.1:0-11955 GCA_033856995.1 Gaiellaceae bacterium | reverse complement strand
CCGGCTCGATCTCGCTGACCGGCGACCCGCGCCGCTGGCCGGCCGAGCCGGGGATCCCGGGCGTCGTGCGGATGCTCGACCCCTACACCTACCGCTGCCCGGCAGGCCACCCCGACCGGTGCCCGGTGTGCTCGGGCGGGCCGCACCTCGAGGAGATCCTCCAGTACGAGGGACCGCAGAACGTCGCCGCGGTGATCCTCGAGACGATCGTCGGGACGAACGGGATCATCGTCCCGCCCGACGGCTACCTCCAGTCGGTGCGCGAGGTCTGCGACCGGCACGGGATCCTGCTGATCTGCGACGAGGTGATGGCCGGCTTCGGCCGCACCGGCAAGTGGTTCGCGTGCGAGCACTGGGACGTCGTGCCCGACATCCTGACGGTCGCGAAGGGGATCAACTCCGGCTACGTGCCGCTCGGCGCGATGGTCATCAACCGGAAGCTCGCCGACTGGGTGCAGGACAGGTACTTCGCGGGCGGCCTCACCTACTCGGGCCACTTGCTGGCATGTGCCTCCGCGATCGCGTCGATCGAGGCCTTCCAGGAAGAGGGCATCGTCGAGAACTCCGCCACGTTGGGCGCGGTGCTCGGCGAGGAGCTCGGCAAGCTGATGGACAAGCATCCGTCGATCGGCGAGGTGCGCGGCAAGGGCCTTTTCTGGGGCATCGAGCTCGTCAAGGACCGCGAGACGCGCGAGCCGCTCGTGCCGTTCAACGCGGCCGGCGAGGCGGGCGCGCCGGTGGCCAAGCTCGCCAAGGCGGCGATGGAGCGCGGCGTCTACCTGATGACGCACTGGAACGTGATCATCTGCGCGCCGCCGCTGACGATCACGCGTGAGGAGCTCGACGAGGGTCTCGGCGTCCTCGACGAGGTTTTGTCGCTCGCGGACTGAGGTACCCTCAGTGCTCCGCCGCCGAAGGGGCCGCCATTCGAACCATCAGGATCGAAGCGCCGACGTCCGGCGCCGCCGAGCAGCTCGTGCACGACCTCGTGCCCTTCGCGCGGACCGATCTCGTGCCGCTCGACGAGGAGCGCTGGGAGGTCCGGGTGGAGGAGAGCACCGAGGACGAGCTCGACGCGGTGCTGCACGCGGTCGCCCGCTGGGTCGCCGCCTGCGAGCTCGAGCAGCGGCACGTCCTAGTCGACGACGAGCCGGTCGAGCTGCCCGAGCCGTCCTAGTCGTCCAAGCGGAGCGAGAGCGCGTGCGCGACGACGCGGCGGCCGTCGGCCTCGTAGACGACGTCGACGTTGTCGTCCTGACGGTAGGTGCCGGCGACACCGAGGAAGATCGAGAGCCAGCGCCAGAAGCCGAGTCGGCCCTCGCGCGCCAGCTGCCGTTCGAAGACAAGCTCGTTCCCCTCGCGCCTGAAGTCGCGGCCGGGCTGCTGCACGACGCCGTTGACGAAGACCTCGAAGGCCTCGCCGACCTGTGCCGGAAGTTGCACGCGCGTCCGCTCGGGCACGCCTCGTAGAATGCCACCGCCTGTGCGCCGGTCCGTCTTTGTCCTTTGCGTCACGTTCGCGCTCGTGCTCTGTGGCACGGCAATCGCAGGCAACGGCGGTATCGCTCCACCCGCGCCGGCCTCGCCCAACGCGAGGAACATCCGCGACATCTACTGGCTGATCCTCGGCGTCACGGGCGGGATCTTCGTGCTCGTGATCGGCGCCCTACTCCTGTTCGTGTTCCGCTATCGCAGCGCCGGGCGGCCCCGCGAGGTCGAGGGCCCGCAGGTCCGCGGGCACGCGAAGCTCGAGCTCGCGTGGACGGCGGTTCCGGTCGTGCTCCTGGCGATCATCGTTGGATTCGTCTTCTGGAAGGTCGCCGACCTGAGCGACACCTCCGGGCTCCCGGCGGCCGCGGCGGCGAAGCGGGCCGACGAGATCACGATCGACGGGCACCAGTTCTACTGGGAGTTCCGCTACCCGAACGGCGCCGTCTCGGTCGATCACCTGCGGCTGCCGTACAACCGGGTCGTCCGGCTGACGGTCGTCGCCCACGACGTCGACCACAGCTGGTGGGTACCGGCGCGAGGCGGCAAGCTCGACGCGATCCCTGGCAAGACCAACCACACCTCGTTCCGCGCGACGAAGCTCGGCACCTTCCGCGGCCAGTGCGCCGAGTTCTGCGGGCTCCTGCACGCGGCGATGCTGGCGCAGGTCGAGGTGCTGCCGGCCGACCAGTACGACTCCTGGGTGGCGCAGCGGAAGAACGCGAAGCTCGCGCTCGGCAAGGAGACGTTCGTCGGCACCTGCGCGAAGTGCCACGGGCTCGCGGCCCAGGGCGACGCAGGCCCGAACATCGCGTCGAACCCGCTCCTCGGCGACCGCAAGGGCATCACCAACGTGATCCGCAACGGTGTCGGCAAGATGCCGGCCGTGGGGAACGACTGGCCGCAGGCGCAGCTCGACGCGACGATCGCGTACCTGCAGAAGCGCTTCAAGCAGGGAGGCGGCGGTGGCGGCCAGGGCTGAGCGTCCGCCGGTCTCGGTCGTCATCTCGCGCGGCCGCGTGTCGAGCTGGCTGACGACGGTCGACCACAAGCGAATCGGGATCCTCTATCTGGTCACGACGCTCGTCTTCTTCCTCGCGGGCGGCGTGATGGCCCTGCTGATGCGGGCGCAGCTCGCGACGCCGAACGAGCACTTCGTGACGCGCGGCAGCTACAACGAGCTCTTCACGATGCACGGCACGACGATGGTCTTCCTCGTCATCGTCCCGTTCTGGGCCGGCCTCGGGAACTACCTCATCCCACTGATGATCGGCGCCCGCGACATGGCGTTCCCGCGGCTGAACGCGCTCTCCTATTGGCTCTTCCTGCTCGGCGGGCTGATCCTCTACTCGAGCTGGTTCGCGGCCGGCGGCGCGCCGAAGGCGGGCTGGACGGGCTACCCGCCGCTCTCGGGGCTACCGTTCACGCCCGGCCACGGGATCGACCTCTGGATCCTCTCCCTGCACGTGCTGACGCTCGCGTCGCTCGCGGGCGCGATCAACTTCCTGGTCACGATCCACCGGATGCGCGCGCCCGGGATGTCCTGGATGCGCATGCCCTTGTTCGTCTGGTCGATGGAGGTCTACGCGGCGCTGCTCGTGCTCGCGCTGCCGGCGCTCTCGGCCGGGTTGACGCTCCTGCTCCTCGACCGGCAGGCCGGGACCCACTTCTTCATCCCGGACAAGGGCGGCAGCGCTGTCCTCTACCAGCACGTCTTCTGGTTCTTCGGCCACCCCGAGGTCTACATCATGATCCTGCCTGCGATGGGGGTCGTCTCCGAGGTGATCCCCGTCTTCTCGCGCAAGCCGATCTTCGGCTACACGGCGATCGCGGTCTCGACGGTGGCGATCGGCTTCTACTCGATGCTCGTCTGGGCCCACCACATGTTCGCCGTCGGGCTTCCCGGATATTTGCAGGGGTTTTTCATGATCTCGTCGATGATCATCGCGGTGCCGACCGGGATCAAGATCTTCAACTGGCTCGCCACGACCTGGCGCGGGAACCTCCACTTCGACACGCCGATGCTGTTCTGTCTCGGCTTCATCGGCGTCTTCACGATCGGCGGGCTCTCGGGGATCTTCGTCGCCGCCTACCCGTTCGACTGGCAGGTGACCGACACGTACTACATCGTCGCCCACCTGCACTACGTCCTCTTCGGCGGCTCGATGTTCGCGGTCTTCGGCGGCCTTGCCTACTGGTGGCCGAAGATCTTCGGCCGGATGCTCGACGAGCGGCTCGGCAAGGTCAGCTTCTGGCTGATCTTCGTCGGCATGAACGTCACCTTCTTCCCGATGCACATGCTCGGCCTGCTCGGGATGCCGAGGCGCATCTACACGTACCAGTACGGCGGGTTGTGGGAGTGGTACAACCTCGTCTCGACGATCGGCTCCGGAATCATGACGCTCGGGATCCTCGTCTTCGCCTGGAACATCCTCAAGACGTCGCGCTCGGGCGTGCGCGCGGTGAACGACCCGTGGCTCGCGTACACGCTCGAGTGGTACACGACCTCGCCGCCGCCGCCGCAGAACTTCGACAAGGTGCCCTACGTCTCGAGCCCCCGGCCGCTGCGCGACCTCCGGCGGCGGATTGCGGATGCCCATGCCTGACCAGCGACCCGGAGCCTGGCTGCGGCTGACCGCGCTCGCCGCCGCCGCGGCGTGCGCTGTGGCCGTCGTGAGCGGCGCGCTCGGGCTCGGCTCCGCGCACCGTGCGCTCGCCGCGCTGGCGCTGCCGCCGCTGGCCGCACTGCTGGCCGCGGCCTGGGTGGCGCACCGGCGCCTGCTCCCGCCCGCGCTCGCGTCGCTCCTGGCGTTCCTCGCCGCCGCGCTCGTCACGCCCAAGCCGGCGCACCTCGTCCTCGCGGGCCTCTCGCTCGCGGCCGCGCTCGTCGCCGCCGCCCAGACCTTCCGGGGCGAGCCGGTCGCCGCTGCGACCTGGCGCGACTACGTGACGCTGACCAAGCCGCGGATCATGAGCCTGCTCCTGCTGACGGGCGCCGCGGGGATGTTCGTCGGAGCTCGCGGCGTGCCCGACCTCGGCACCTTCGCGGTCACGATGGCCGGCCTCGCACTCGCGTGCGGCGGGGCCAGCGCGATCAACCACGTGCTCGACCGCGACCTCGACCGGCTGATGCGCCGCACGGGTCACCGGCCCGTCGCCGAGGAGCGCGTCACGCCCGCGCGTGCGCTCGAGTTCGGGCTCACGCTCTCGGGGTTCTCGTTCGTCCTGCTTGCCTCGCGCGTGAACGTGCTGACCGCGGTGCTGGCCCTCGTCGGCAATCTCTTCTACGTCTTCGTCTACACGCGTTGGCTGAAGCGCGCGACCCCGCAGAACATCGTGATCGGCGGCGCGGCGGGCGCGGTGCCGCCGCTCGTCGGCTGGGCGGCCGCGACCGGCAACCTGAGCGTGCCGGCGCTGTTCCTGTTCCTGATCGTCTTCTTCTGGACGCCGCCCCACTTCTGGGCGCTCGCGCTCGTGATCAAGCGCGACTACGCGGCAGCCCGCGTGCCGATGTTGCCGGTCGTGCGCGGCGACGACGAGACCGCGCGGCAGATCGTCTGGTACTCGCTCGTGCTCGTCGCGGTGACCCTCCTGCCGTTCGCGTGGCACACGGCGGGCGCGCTGTACCTGGCTGCGGCGCTGCTGCTCGGCGCGCTCTTCCTGCGACTGGCGTGGCGGCTGCGGCGTGAGACGACGACCGACCGAGCCGGCGCGCTTTTCCGCTACTCGCTCCTCTACCTCGCCCTGCTCTTCGTCGCGCTGGCGATCGACCCGCTGCTCTGATGGACGCCCACGACGATCGCGGCAACATGATGTTCGGGCTCGCGCTGCTCGGGCTCTTCGTCGTGCTGTTCGGGCTCGCGGTCGCAGCCGCGTTCATCTGGCTCGCCGTCTTCTGAGCGAGCTCGAGGGGATCTTCCTCGCCCGGCCGGAGAGTCCCGGCGCCGGGATCCCGCTCGCCGTGAAGGACCTGTTCGACACCGCCGGCCTCGTCACGACTTACGGCTCGATCCTGTTCGCCGAGCACGTGCCTTCGGAGACGTCGGAGGCGGTGCGCCGGCTCGAGGCGGCCGGCTACGCGAACGTCGGCAAGGCCAACCTGCACGAGTTCGCCTACGGCACGACCTCCGAGAACGAGCACTTCGGTGCCGTCCCCAACCCGTCGTCTCCGGGGCACATCGCGGGCGGCTCGAGCGGCGGCTCGGCGGCGGCGCTCGCGGCCGGGCTCGCCGACGCGGCGCTCGGCACCGACTCCGGCGGCTCGATCCGCATCCCCTCCGCGTGCTGCGGGACCGTCGGCTTCAAGCCGACCTGGGGGCTCGTCCCGCTCGACGGCTGCTTTCCGCTCGCGCCGAGCTTCGACCACGCGGGGCCGATGGCGCGCGACGTCGCCTCGTGCGAGCGCATGCTCGAGGCGCTCGCGCCCGGATTCGGGCCGCGGCGCGTGGAGTTAGAGGATGTCGAGGTCGGGGTCGCCTGGACCGAGCTCGCCGACCCGCTCGTGCGCGAGCGGGTCGAGGCCGCCGCAGCGCTCTTCCCGCACCGCCGCAGGCTCGCGCTGCCGCTCGCGGGCGACTTCCACGACAGCTTCAGCCGCGAGGTCGCGGACGTCCACCGCGAGCTCTTCCTCGAGCACGCCGAGGAGTACGGCGCCAACGTGAGCCCGAAGATCGAGCGGTGCCTGGCGGTGACCGACGCGGAGTACGAGCGAGCGGTCGAACTGCGCAAGCGCTACCGCGAGCAGCTCGCCGAAGCGGCGGCGGGAGTCGACCTGGTGCTGACGCCGACGCTCGTCTGCGTCGCGCCCCCCGCGCCGGCGGACGAGCTCGCCCTGCGCGTCAACCTGATCAAGCTGACGTTCCCCTTCAACGCGGCCGGCTGGCCGGCCGTCGCGCTGCCTTGCGGCCCGGCGGAGGGCGGCCTGCCGGCATCGGTGCAGCTCGCGGTGCCGCCGGGAGCGGATGCGCTCGTACTCGGCGCGGCTGCCGCGCTCGAGCGGGCGCTGTCCCTCGATTAGCGTCACTCGATCGAGGGAGCCCCGGGGCTGGGCGGAATGCCGAAAACCTCAGCGAATGCGTAGCGGCCCTCTTCTCCTTGCCCTTTTGCTAGCCGGCGTGATCGCCTTCGGCAGCCGACCTGCCCCGGCACACGCCGCGGGCGTGATCGTGGCCCGGCCGACGACCGGCGGTGTTTACAAATATGCGACGCCTGAGGCAGCCCCCTATGTCGGCACACGGGCAGTCGTCCACTCCGTCACCAGCGGCCCGGCTGCTCCGCCCCTCAACGACGACGACGGCACCGGGTACCCCGACTATGTCGAGCGCGTAAGCAAGGCGGCCGACGCTGCGCTCGGCTACTACGCGGACCACGGGTTCAAGACGCCCCTGCCGGACACGGCGGGGCCGGACACGAAGCCGGACATCTACATCGACGCGCTTCCGGCTGGCACCTTCGGGGTGACGTTTTCCGAGAAATCTGCGGAAGGCGGCACCTTCGTGCTCGTCTCGCCGCGGCTCGATCCGACCGAGCCGGAAGCCCTCGGAGGCCTGCGCCCGACGGTTGCGCACGAGCTCGCGCACGTGATCCAGTTTTCGTACGTCGTCAGCGGAAACCTTCCACGCTGGGCAGCGGAGGGCAGCGCCGTCGCCCTCTCGATGCTGGTCTCTCCCGATGTCAGGGACCTCGTGGCCAGCGATTATCTCGACGCGTGGCTGAGCGATCCGTGGCTGCCGCTCGACGACGAGCGCTTCAGCTGCAGCCATTGCTACGGCGGCGCCTGGTGGTGGCTGTACCTGGACGGCCTCAACCGCGACGTGCTGCCGCGCTACTTCTCGCAACTCGGGGCGGACGACCAAGCCGGCAAGCCGACGCGCGTCGGTGTGTCGCAGCTGGACTCCGCGCTGCGAGCGAGCCACGTCGGCTCGCTCGACGCTACGTTTGCCGCCTTTTCGGTCGGCCTCTACCGTCGTGGCCTCCCGCTCGGCGCCCCGTTCGCGCTCAACGCGACGACGAAGTCTCGGGCGACGTCCGTGATCAGCCTCTCCGGTCTATCGACCCACTACATCCCTGTTCGGGTACCGCGCAAGTCCCGCGGCGTGATTATCGCCGTGCCCTACGGCAAGGGTCCGAGCCCGTCGGTGACGATGGTCGTCGGCGGGCCCAAGGGACGGCGCGTGACGGGCAAGCGCGTACGTCCAGGGAAGGGAGTCGTGCTCTCGACGGCCTTCCGCAACACGGCCGAGCGGCGCAGCATCGTCCTGATCGTCTCGAGCGGACACCTGAACGGCGTTCGCTATCAGCTCGGCTATGCCGCCGTCGGTGCACACGGCCGGCTCCCCGGCTGGATCGTCTTCTAGGTCGGGCTCTCCGGAGCGGGCACGGCTGCCGTCGGGCTCGTGGTAGTAGCGCGTGCGTGGGCTCGACTATCTGATGACTGGCTCGAAGCCGCAGATGTCGTGGTCCGACGCGGCCCGCATCGTGGTCACGAAGCCGCGTTTCCGCGTCGTTCCCTGACGTCGCCCGCACTCGGTCGCTCCGGACATGTCCATCTAAGTAACAGACTGTTACTTGCTCGACCCGAACCCGAGCTGCGGGCCGTGGTCAAGCGGAAACCGACGGAACGGCCAGGCCCTTCGATCCTTGTAACAGTCTGTTACTTGGGATGGTGACGAGCTGCCCGATGATCGCGCTCGAGCGGATGCCCGGCGCTTGCCACGCGACCCCTCGCCGGCTTGGGCGACGCCGGGATTCCAGCCGAGCACGAGCAACGGCGCCTGGGTGGAGTCGACGACGGTGACGAGGTAGGCACGGCCGTCTCGTGCGAGCGGCCCGAGCAGCGTCACGAGCTTCTGGCCGGCGTGCTCCGCGAACGGCACCGGGTGGTCGGGTTGGACGACGACATCGGCGGCTCCGCCCAGGAGCGGCACGTAGTGGGCCGCCACCAGGGTCGCCCCGGCGGCGTCGGCCCCGGCTTGCGTCGCGCGCGCGACATCGGCATCCGACAGCGTTATCGGCTGGCTCGCATCTGGAGCCCGCTTCACGGTGTCGTACCACTGCACTCGTGTCGACTCCGCAACGCCGGTGAAGCTGATCTGCCGGTCGCGTGCAGGCGCTTTCGATCTTTGGGCGTGCTGTGTCGAAGCAGCGCAGCCCGTGCCCAGGGCGATGAGGAGCGCGCCTGCCGCCAATCGGCTCAGCTCAGGCCCGTTCGAGGATACGGCGGTCCGAGCGCTTGCGGGCGGCGCGCGCCGACGCGATCCCGGCTCCGCCGAGGAGGAGCAGCGGCCCCGCGACGACAAGGGCGTAGAGGAGGATCTCGAGCTCTCGCAGGAGCACCGAGCCGGCGTCGTCGAGCGTGCGGTTGAGACGGCTCGGGGCGGCGGCGGCCTGGTGGGCAGGCGTCGTCAGCGAGAGAGTGATCCGCGCGAGGCGGGCGCTCTTCAGCAGGTGCGCGTGCTTGACCTGCAGCGTCTGCAGCCGGTGGCGAATCGCCGGTGCCTCGGTAGGACTTGCGCTCTTGAGCTCGCGCTGGAGGTTCGCGATCTGCTGCGCCTCGCGGTCGACGCGTTTGGTCACGTCGAGGATCCCGGTCTGCTGCTGCAGGATCGTGCCGAGGCTCGTCAGTGCGGCGAGCGCCTGCTGCACGTTCCCGACCGGGACGCGCAGGACGAGCGTCGCGCCGCCACGCTTGCCGCCGCTTGTCGCGTACTGGACGGACGCGACGTAGCCGCCGAGTGCGCGCGTGAGGGTCGTGGCCCGATTCGTCGCGCGGGACAGCCCGTCGACGTTCTTCACTCGCAGCCGCAGCGACGCGTCGAAGCGCTGCAAGCGCGCAGGAGTCGCGAGCGAGTACGGGGCGTACGGGGTCTTGGCGGCTCCCCAGGTGGGGACAGGCACGCGGGAGCCAGCGGAGGCCGACCCGGTTTGCTTCCGAGTAGGCGCCAGCGTCGTATGGACCCCCGCGTCTGCGGCCTTCCGACTGGAGCCGCCGAGGCCGGTCACGCCCGCCGCGACGAAGGATCCGAGCACGGCGGCCGCCGCGACGCCGAGCACGAGCCGGCGGCTCGGCGCGCGCAACGTCCAGCGCTGCCTCGGCTCGACCGCATCCAGAGCGGCAACGCTTGCACGCAGCGACTCCGACGCGACCGGCCTCGATGCGCGCAGCTCCGTTGCGAGCTTCTCGAACCGGTCGTCCACGAGCTCAAGCGGCGACACCGGCGCTCACCTCCTTCTCCAGCTTCTGCAGGGCGCGGCTGAGCCGCGTTGAGCACGCCGTCGTGCTGATGCCGAGCACGCGCGCGGCGCCGTCGCCGTCCAGCTCGAGCACGATCCGCAGCGCGACCACCTCGCGCTCGGCCGCCGAGAGCCGCGCGAGCGCTTGCTCGAGCTCGACCGAGAGACCTTCGCCGAAGACATGCTCCGCCTCACGCGACTCGACGACCGCGTAGCGACCCTCGCGCCGCCGCCGGCGATCCTCGGCCCGGAAGTGGTCAAGCGCCGTCGAGCGCGCGAGCTGGCAGAGCCACGTGCGCGGCCCGCCGCGGTGCGGGTCGAAGCGGTGCCAGCGCTCGCAGGCCCGCGCGAAGGTCTCGGCGGTCAGCTCCTCGGCGGTGGCTCTGTCTCCGGTCAGGTACACGAGATAGGCGTGGACGTCGTCGAGGTGGCGCTCCGCCGCCTCTGCGAATTCCGCTTTCACGGCGTCTATACGCCGCCGCCGGCCCATCGCGTCACATCATGCTGCGGAAGCAGCCTCCTCGTACATACGGTCGCGCGAGAAGCGGTCGAGCTCGTCGCTGAGCAGATCCGAGGGATCGGGCGGGTCGCCGGGCGGAAACGGAGCCGGCTCGCCGTCGACCTCGACGCCGACGAGCGTCTTCGAGGCCACGTGCTCGAGCTCGACGTCGTGCCCGAGCCGCGAGCGGAGCCAGCCCGCGAGCAGGAACGCCTGGGCCCCGGTCCCCTCGACCTTGATCCGCTTCACCCCGCCGATCTCGGGCCAGAGGGACGCGAGCTGCGGCCGCCAGCGGCTCGTCCGCGCCCAGGCGATGTCGGAGACGACGACGCGATCGAAGATCTCAGCCAGCCGCCCGTACGGCTCCGGCAGGTCCGGCCACTCGGTGCTGTCGACGATCAGCCGGTCGACGACGTCGAGCAGATCCTCGAACGCCTGCTCCCCGAACGGCGGCAGCCCGCGCCAGCGCAGGAAGACCGGCAGGTCGGGCAGGAGCAGCGGCTGGACGACGCTCGCCGGCACCGCGGCGCGGCTCCCGCCGAGACCGACGCGAACGGTCTCGACGCAGACCTGCCGCCCCTCGCCCGCGGCGAAGCGATCGACCTCGACGTTCGCCTCGAGCCCGTCCGGCGCCTCGGGATCCGGCACGAGCACGATCGTCCGCGACGGGTGGCCCTCGGCGAGGCCCGCGAGCACGTCCTCGGCGGCCTCGACCCATTCGGCCGGAACCCACGCGATGTGCGTCATCACGCTCGTCCGCTGAAAGGGCTCGCCGGTGTCCTTGTCAAGCCGCAGCCGCAGGAGCTCGCGGTCGACCTCGGCGACGGTGCTCAGTGCCGTCGCCACATCCGACCGTCCCGGCGCATCAGCTCGTCCGAGGCCGCAGGGCCCCACGTCCCCGCGGCGTAGTTCGGGAACACGGGCCGGTCGCGCTTCCAGAACGCGACGATCGCATCGACCAGCGACCACTGCTCCTCGACCTCGTCGGCGCGCGTGAAGAGCGTGGCGTCGCCGAGCAGGCAGTCGAGCAGCAGCCGCTCGTACGCCTCCGGGATCCCGGTGCGGAAGGCGCCGCCGTAGAGGAAGTCCATGTGCACCGTGCGCAGCGTCATGCCCTGGCCCGGGACCTTCGCGGCGAACTCGAGCGAGACGCCCTCGTCAGGCTGGATGTGGCAGACGAGCACGTTCGGGCGCAGGCCGCCGTCCTCCGTCACCTCGAAGGGCGGGTGCGGGGCGCGTTTGAACTCGATCGCGATCGTGGTCTCCCGGCGGGCGAGCCGCTTGCCGGCGCGAACGTAGAACGGCGTATCGGCCCAGCGCCAGTTGTCGACGTAGAGCTTGGCCGCGACGTAGGTCTCGGTCAGCGAGTCGGCCGCGACGCCGGGCTCCTCGCGGTAGGCGGGCACGTCCTCGCCCTCGATGAAGCCGCGCCCGTACTGGCCGCGGACGACGTGCTTCGGGCCCGGCGTGTGCAGCGCACGCAGCACCTTGACCTTCTCGTTGCGCACCGACTCGGCGGTGAAGTCGATCGGCGGCTCCATCGCGGTGATCGCGACGAGCTGCAGGAGATGGTTCTGGAAGATGTCGCGGATCGCGCCCGCCTCCTCGTAGAACCCCGCCCGCCCCTCGATCCCGAGCGACTCCGCGACCGTGATCTGGACGTGGTCGACGAACTGGCGGTTCCAGATCGGCTCGAAGATCCCGTTCGCGAAGCGCAGCGCGAGCAGGTTCTGGAC